>NZ_CAXAOQ010000044.1:0-32817 GCF_963970575.1 Pseudomonas sp. EA_65y_Pfl2_P74 | reverse complement strand
CAATGGCCACCAGCTCACCGGCTATCAGGCCGGCGGTTCGGCAGAACTGGACGAAGGCCCGGCACGTCGCCACAAAGGCCGGTTTGTTGTTTTTGCGAAAGTCGGCGATGGTCTTGAAGTCGGGTTTGAGCCGGTTGATCAACCACATCACTTCGATGTTGCGCTGACACTCGACCTCAAGTCGGCGTGAGGAGCGAATCCGTTGGAAATAGCCGTAGAGATAGAGTTTTAGCTGATCGGCAGGATCATAAGAGGGGCGCCCGGTGCCTTTGGGCAACGCTTTGTCAAAGCCCAGTTGCACCAGACCCAGCTTGGCGACGTAGAGGTCGATCACACGAACGAGGTGATCCTCGGGGATCAGTTCCTCCAGCGAGGCCGGGAACACGCTGGTCTGGCTGCGAGACTCTCCTTGGATGTAGGCCATAACGAAAAATGCTCCGTATCTTTCGATACGGAGCATTTTCATTGAGCGCTGCGCAGATTGCTAGGTTTTCACACAGTCTGCGAAGGTCGCCTTTTTCAGTCAGACAAGCGTGATCAGAATTCGTGATCAGCGCTGTCCGGGTTCAGGTCGGTGATGCCCAGCTTGCCGGCTGCGGCTTCGATCGAACCGGTCTGCTTGACCAGCGAGGCGATGGCGTCGCGCACGATCTGGTTGCCAGCGGTATTGCCGGCGGCGATCAATTGGTCGTAGTGCTCACCCTTGTTGGCGTGGTCGACCATGACCTGGATCTTGGCTTCGGTCGCAGCCAGATCGGCTTTCAACGCGGTGTCGGCAGCCGGGTCAGCCTTGGCCACCAGCGACGACAGGCTGGCGCCGGTCATTTTGGTGCCGTCAACACGGGTGTACTCGCCCAGGTAAACGTTACGAACGCCTTTGGCATCGTAGAAGTGCGAGTTGTGGGTGTTGTCGCTGAAGCAATCCTGTTCGTCTTCAGGGGAGTTGGCTTCCAGGGACACCTTCATGCGCTCGCCCGCCAGTTCGCCCAGGGACAGGCTGCCCATACCGAAGAGCATTTTGCGCAGGCCGTTTTCGCCGGGTTCGGCTTCCAGGGTGGCGCGGTAGTTGTCAGCCACGTTCGGCTTCCAGTTACCGACCATTTCTTCCAGGTCGCTGACCAGCAGTTGGGTCACGGACTTGAGGTAGGCACGACGACGATCGTTGTGACCGCCGGTAGCGCCAGCGCCTTCCAGGTAGTCGGAAGCCGGGCGGTTGCCCGCGCCAGGACCGGTACCGTTCAGGTCCTGGCCCCACAGCAGGAATTCGATGGCGTGGTAGCCGGTGGCAACGTTGGCCTCGGAACCGCCCAGCTCGTTCAGGCTGGCGAGTTTTTCCGGGGTGATGTCTTTCACGTCGACCTTGTCTTCGCCGACCTGCACTTCGGTGTTGGCGATGATGTTGGCGCTGGCGCCCGGATTACCCAGTGCGTGTTCGTAGGATTTGTCGACGTAGTCGATCAGACCCTCGTCCAGTGGCCAGGCGTTAACCTGACCTTCCCAGTCGTCGATGATGGTGTTGCCGAAGCGGAACACTTCACTCTGCAGATACGGAACGCGCGCGGCGACCCAGGCAGCCTTGGCGGCGTTCAGGGTGTCGGCGTTCGGCTTGGCAAGGAACGCATCGACGGCGGTTTGCAGGGTTTTCGCGGTGGATTCGGCATCGCTGTAAACGGCGAAGACCATGTCGGCGTAATGCGCGACCACAGCCTTGGCGGCGGCGTCGTCGATTTTAGCGGCGGCGGCAGGAGCAGTGGTGCTGGCGGCTGGAGTCGGCGTGGTCGGGGCGGCGGGCTTGTCTTTGCCTTCGCCGCAACCGGCGAGGGAAATGGCGATGGCCAGCAGACTGGCGGTAGCCAGAGGCATACGAATCATGGCGAACATCCTGCTTCGGTAGTTGAGTGGACTCGCGCTGGGAGCGCAAAACTGCGACATAATGCAAATCTTTCGCATTATCTGTAAAGGGATGTGCCTGGAAATATTTCTTATTCGTGTATTGAGATCAAACGATCGCAGCCTCTTGGCACTCGGCAGCTCTTGCAGGCGAATGGGATTCACGAGAGCTGCCGAAGACTGCGATCTTTTAAAGGATGGCCGCGTTGCTGCGTTGCGCCTGCTTGAGGTAGGCGCTCAACTCGCGCGCCGGTAGCGGTTTGCTGTAGTGGTAGCCCTGACCTTCGTGACAGCCTTCGGAAATGATGTACGACTCCTGCTCGGCGGTTTCCACGCCTTCGGCAATCACCTGCATGCCCAGGCTCTTGCCCAGTTGAATGATCGCGCGAACGATGGTCGCATCGTCATCGTCATCCAGCAGGTCCTGGACGAAGCTCTTGTCGATCTTGATCTTGTCCAGCGGCAGACTTTTCAGATAACTGAGCGATGAATAACCAGTGCCGAAGTCGTCGATGGCAATCAGCGCGCCGGAGCGGCGCAGGCTCAGCAAATGCTGGGCGGCGGTGCTGATGTCTTCCATCAGGCCGGTTTCGGTGACTTCCAGCTCCAGACTGCGCGGTGGCAAGCGGTACATCTGCAGCAGATTGTTAACCACCCGCGGCAATTCGGCGTGGTGCAGTTGCACGGTGGACAGGTTGACCGCCATGCGCAGGTCGACAAAGCCCTGATCGTGCCATTCGCGCAATTGCTTGCAGGCCTGATCGAGCACCCATTCTCCGATGGCGATGATCGTACCGTTCTGTTCGGCCAGCGGAATGAACAGGTCGGGCGGGACCAGACCGTGTTCAGGGTGTTGCCAGCGAATCAGCGCCTCGACGCCAACCACACGGTGATCGCGGTAGCTGATCTGCGGTTGATAGACGAGGTAGAACTGATCGCGCAGCAAGGCATCGCGCAGGTCTTTTTCCAGTTCGCGACGGCGACGCATCTCACTGTCGACGCTGGCGATGTAGAACTGATAACGATTGCGCGAGCGGGTCTTGGCCAGGGTCATGGTCTGTTCGGCCTTCTGCAACAGCTTTTCGGTGCTGTCGCCGTCCTCCGGGAACAGGGTGATGCCGATGGTCGCACGCAGGCGGATTTCCTGGTCGTCGAGGGCGAACGGCGCCTCCAGATCATCAAGAATGCTTTGTGCCAGCTCCGCCGCTTCATAAGGCTGTTCGATATCGGCCTGCACCAGGGCGAACTGGTCGCCACCCAAACGGGCGAGGGCACCGAGGCGGCCGCTGTGGGCGCGCAAGCGATCAGCCAACGCCAGCAACAACTGATCGCCGGTCTGGTAGCTGAACTGTTCGTTGATACCTTTGAAATCATCCAGCCCCACGCACAACACCGCGACGCGGCGTTGCAGTTTGCCGGCGTCGACGAGGATCTTGTCCAGTTGCTGCTGCAGTTGCTGACGGTTTGGCAGACCGGTGAGGAAATCGTATTGGGCCATGCGCAGCAGGCTGTTCTCGGCTTCGTGGCGCAGGTGGGTATTGCGTTCGATGGATTCGAGCAACTGGTTGGCGGTGTTGATCCAGACTCCCAGTTCGTTTTTCTCGTGGCCCTTGAGTTGCGGAATCTTGTGTTCGCTGGGGCGATCGGGGTTGATTTCGGTCAGATGCTCGATGATCCGCGACAGCGGTTTGGTCAGCAGCCAGTGATAGACCAGATAAAGCACCAGGCCCATGGCCAGGGCACGCAATACACCGGAAATGAAAATGATCACCGAACTGACGATAAAACTCTCGCCATAGGTCGCGGTGTCGAGGGTGATGCTCAAGTCGCCGTAGTACTCGCTGTAGGGACCGCGACCCACCAGTTGCGTGGTGAAGGTGCGCTCCTGACCCAGAATCAGGTCGGTCAGCCAGCGGCTGTTGGAATGCTGCAACTCACGGGATTTTTGCGCGAGCATCGCTTCATTGGGATGGCCGATGGAGGCCTGGCGCACGGCGTCGTCCTGGAACAGGCCTTCGATCACCTGCATGCCCATCTCCCGATCCAGGCTGTACACAGCCTGAGTGGAGGGGTCGCGGAACATGTCGAGGATCCGTTCGGCGTCACCGACAACGGCCTGGCGTGTTTTATAGGCATCGAAAACAATTTGCGCGCAGCTCAAGACCACGCCCACGATCAATGCCGACAGGAGCACGACCCGGAGCAACTTCACCGACAAGCTGTTCTTGAGTTCCAGCTTCAAAGGGTTATTCCTTGTTCCGTGCGGGTAGCGTCAAGTTGCCGTGAGTATTGGCAATCCGGTGTTGGCAGTCAAAGGGACAATCAGGCCCAGAAAAATTTGCCCAGGGCCTGGGCCGACAGGCTGCTGACTAGAGTATTAGTCCTATTTGTACTGTGTCGGTAGTTTTGGCCCTCAACTTGAGCGTTGCGGGACATTTTTTCCTTTTTTGATGTTAGCCCTCTGTGCAAGGTCGGCAAGTGGCGGCAGCCCGCATTAAATGTGAGAAAAGCGCTATCTCCTGCCTGAATCAAAGGCATAAAAATGTATGGTCAGCCCATCTCCTGCAACCTCATGGGCTGTTTTCGGTAAAGCTGGCTTGCGCTAATGTATCCGGGCTCATTGTGAGCGTTGCTGCAACAACGCTCGACCCTCGATGAGTAGCCGCTCCCGACTGTCCTGAAAAAACCCTCAGCCTCTAAAGCTGATTTTTATGCCAGGTTCTCAGGTACCTGCGCCAATGTGCTGAGCAATTGGCCGCGGTTGGTTTTCTTGCGCAATACCTGATGACCTTTGGCATCCTGGCCATGCAGGTGGAAACTGTGTTTGCCAATGTCGATACCGAGAAGCGTTATCGTATTCATGAGAGATCCTCCGCCGAAAACGAGAAAAGCCCTGCAAGCGTAAACCTGCAGGGCTTCTCGGTCAGGCTGACCATCTCATTAAACCCGGCATCAGCCGGGTTTCTTCTCTGGCGCGCAGCTTAAGCGGTGAAGGTTTTGCCTTCGAACTGCTCAGCGACGAACTTCCAGTTGACCAGGTTCCAGAACGCTTCGACGTACTTGGGACGAACGTTGCGGTAGTCGATGTAGTAAGCGTGTTCCCAAACGTCGCAAGTCAGCAGCGGGGTGTCGCCGCTGGTCAGCGGGTTGCCGGCGCCGATGGTGCTGGCCAGTGCCAGGGAACCGTCAGCCTTTTTCACCAGCCAGCCCCAGCCGGAACCGAAGGTGCCGATCGAGGTTTTGCTGAACTCTTCCTTGAACTTGTCGAACGAACCGAAGGCTGCGTTGATTGCATCAGCCAGCGCGCCGGTTGGTTGACCGCCGGCGTTTGGCGCCAGGCAGTTCCAGTAGAACGTGTGGTTCCAGACCTGAGCGGCGTTGTTGAAGATGCCGCCCGAGGAAGACTTGACGATTTCTTCCAGGGTCTTGCCTTCGAACTCGGTGCCCGGCACCAGGTTGTTCAGGTTCACGACATAGGTGTTGTGGTGCTTGTCGTGGTGAAATTCCAGGGTTTCCTTGGAAATGTGCGGCTGCAGGGCATCGTGTGCGTAAGGCAGCGGCGGCAATTCGAAAGCCATGATGATTCTCCTAATCAGGTCTGTTGCGGTGAGCGCAAGGCCGATCACGGGCGGCCAGAAATGCGACGACGAGTTTTTACTCTTTGCGGCGCAGGGTTCGGATCATAGCACCGGGGTTGCGGCTTAACCACGCAACAACTGTGTGGGATAGAGGTTCCAGAGCCTTTTGGAATAAATCACGGAGCGAGTATCAATTGTCCTGCCACCGCGAACATCATCACCGCCACCAGCAGATCGAGGATCCGCCACGTACTCGGCCGGGCCAGCCACGGCGCGAGCCATGCCGCCCCCAGCGCCAGCGTGAAAAACCACAGCAACGACGCACTGGCGGCGCCCACCACATAAGCGCCCGGCACCGATTGTTGGGCGCCAAGAGAGCCGATCAACAACACGGTATCCAGATAAACGTGCGGGTTGAGCAAGGTCACTGCCAAGGCGCTGAGCATCACTGCCCGCAGCGAGCGCACGGTCTGGTTTTCGCTCTGATCCAGGCGCTGTTTCGAGAACGCCCGGCGTAGCGCCTGGCTGCCGTACCAGATCAGGAACACCGCGCCACCCCAGCGCGCCACCGCCAGCAATGTCGGGTTTTGTGCCAGTACAGTGGCAAGGCCGAACACCCCGGCTGCCACCAGCAGCGCGTCGCAGGCAACGCAGAGTGCGGCGACCGGCAAGTGATGCTCACGACGCAGACTTTGTGCCAGCACAAAAGCATTCTGGGTGCCGATCGCCATGATCAGCCCCAACGCCACCAGCAACCCGTTCACATAGCTTTGCCACATAGAATTCACTCCGCGTTGGCTGCGAGATCGCGCAGCACGTGCATGGCGCGTTCGGCGTCGGCCTGACCGACAAACAGGTGATCGTGGTAGTAACCGGCGATCACGTTGCAACTGATCCCGGCCTTGCCCAGTGCGGTGGCGAATGCGGCAGTGAGGCCGACGGCTTCGAGCGCCGAGTGCACGTTGAGGGTGATCCACGCGGCCACGTAATCGAAACTGAAGCCGGCCTGTTCGGCCAGCGAGCGTTGCAGAATCACGGTCAGACCTTCTTGTTCACGAAAGCAGCCGACAATCTCCAGGCCAATTGGCAGTTGCCCGTCGGGCAAGGTGCAAAACACATAGTCGCCGGCGTTGAGCTGCGGGCTCATGCTGCGCAGCAGAGTCGAGAGTGAGGTTTCGCCAGCCATGGAAAGGTCCTTGAGAGAGAGTGCTTGCTGGCTATTCTCCAGTCGGACGCGTTATAAGAAAAACCAATAATGCTGATCGCTCATTAGGAAAAATGATGTTCGATTACAAATTGCTGTCTGCTTTGGCCGCCGTGGTCGAGCAAGCCGGATTCGAGCGCGCGGCGCAGGTGCTGGGCCTGTCGCAATCGGCGATCTCGCAGCGGATCAAACTGCTTGAGGCGCGGGTCGGCCAACCCGTGCTGGTGCGCGGTACGCCGCCGTCGCCGACCGAAATTGGCCGGCGCCTGCTCAACCATGTGCAACAGGTACGTTTGCTTGAACGTGATTTGCAGACCCTTGTGCCGGCGTTGGATGAAGAAGGTTTACCCGAGCGACTGCGCATTGCGATCAATGCCGACAGCCTCGCCACCTGGTGGGCTGAAGCCGTGGGGGATTTCTGTGCCGAACAGCATTTGTTGCTGGATCTGGTGGTGGAGGATCAGACCGTCGGCCTCAAACGCATGCGCGCCGGTGAAGTGGCGGCGTGTGTTTGCGCCAGCGAGCGGCCGGTGGCCGGCGCCCGCAGCGTCTTGCTCGGCGCCATGCGGTATCGCGCGCTGGCCAGCCCGGCGTTCATCGCCCGGCATTTCCCCGATGGCGTGCGTGCCGAACAACTGCCGCGCACCCCGGCGCTGGTGTTCGGCCCGGATGATTTTCTTCAGCATCGCTATCTCGCATCACTGGGTGTCGATGGGGGATTCGAGCACCATTTGTGCCCATCCTCTGAAGGTTTTATCCGCCTGACTGAAGCCGGGCTCGGTTGGGGGCTGGTGCCGGAACTGCAAGTGCGTGAGCAATTGCAACGCGGTGTACTGCGCGAACTGTTGCCAGATAAACCGATCGACGTGCCGCTCTACTGGCATCATTGGCGCAACGGCGGTCAGTTGCTGGGCTTGCTGACCGAGCAATTGGTGCGATCTTCGCCACAATGGCTGGTGCCGTTGGACTGACGGCCAGCGTCAAGACACACGAATCAGGCAAATCGAAAGACAGCGGAGCTTTACATGAAAATTCTGGTCACCGGCGCAAGCGGCTTCATTGGTGGACGCTTTGCGCGTTTCGCTCTGGAGCAGGGCCTGGATGTGCGGGTCAACGGCCGCCGGGCCGAGAGCGTCGAGCACCTGGTCCGCCGTGGCGCCGAGTTTGTCCCTGGTGATCTGACTGACCCGGATCTGGTGCGCGAACTCTGCACCGACGTCGAAGCGGTGGTGCATTGCGCCGGTGCCGTCGGGCTGTGGGGGCGCTATCAGGATTTTCATCAAGGTAACGTGCAGATCACTGAAAACGTTGTCGAGGCCTGCCTGAAGCGACGGGTTCGACGGCTGGTGCATTTGTCGTCACCGTCGATCTACTTCGATGGCCGCGACCACCTGAACCTGACCGAAGAACAAGTGCCCAAGCGCTTCAGGCATCACTAC
Organism: Pseudomonas sp. EA_65y_Pfl2_P74; assembly: GCF_963970575.1. Classification (NCBI taxonomy): domain Bacteria; kingdom Pseudomonadati; phylum Pseudomonadota; class Gammaproteobacteria; order Pseudomonadales; family Pseudomonadaceae; genus Pseudomonas; species Pseudomonas sp. EA_65y_Pfl2_P74. The sequence goes on along the minus strand of NZ_CAXAOQ010000044.1, from coordinate 24,706 downwards.
GCGGCGACCAAATATCTGGCCGAGCAAAAGGTTTTCGGCGCGCAGGAATTCGGTCTGGAAACCATCGCCCTGCGCCCGCGCTTCGTCACCGGTGCCGGCGACATGAGCATCTTCCCGCGCCTGTTGAACATGCAGCGCAAGGGCCGTCTGGCGATCATTGGCAATGGCCTGAACAAGGTCGATTTCACCAGCGTGCAAAACCTCAACGAAGCCATGCTCAGCAGTTTGCTGGCCGCCGGTTCCGCGCTGGGCAAGGCCTACAACATCAGCAACGGTACGCCGGTGCCGCTGTGGGATGTGGTCAACTATGTGATGCGCAAAATGGAGATCCCAGAGGTCACCCGGTATCGCTCCTACGGGCTGGCCTACAGCGTGGCCGCGCTCAATGAAGGGGCGTGCAAGCTCTGGCCGGGACGTCCGGAGCCGACGCTGTCGCGGTTGGGGATGCAAGTGATGAACAAAAATTTCACCCTCGACATCAGTCGCGCCCGGCATTATCTGGACTACGATCCGAAAGTCAGTCTGTGGACCGCCCTCGACGAGTTCTGCGGTTGGTGGAAAGCTCAGGACATTCGTTGAAACGAATCGGCCGACCGGCAATGAACCGCACTACAGGTTGAGGGTCAATCCCTGCGGCTGTGGGGTTTATACTTCGCCCCCATCTGCCATCACCGCGTTTCACAAAGGTTGCCTCAATGTCCATGCGTAATGATGCCCACGACGATTTCGATGATGTACCGAGCCTGCGTGCCGACACTTTCGACGACGATGACATTCCGACCACCGCCCGCACCTCCGTGCACTCGCGTACACCGCCCGTGGTCAAGGTCAAAGCGGCAAGCACCGGGCCTTTGTGGGCGCTGGTTGGCGCATTGTTTTTCGCCTTCATCGGCCTTGCCTGGTGGAGTTTTCAGCAGATCTCGCTGATGGAGCAGCAACTGGTCGCAACCCAGGAAAGCTTCGCGCGCATCAGCGAAGAAGCGGCGGGGCGCCTGCAGGACATTTCCGGCAAGGTCGTCGCCAGTCAATCCAACGTCACCAGCGACAGCGAAGCGTTGAAGCTGCAGATCAAGCAACTGGAAGGCAAGTTGCTCGATCAGAGCAAACAGCAGCAGGGCGTTGCCGGCCAGACCAGTGAACTGGACAAGCGTCTGGCACAGATGAGCGCCCAGACCAGCGAGCAACAAAACGCCAACAGCCAGTTACAGGCACAGGTCAAAGCCCTGAGTACAGAGCTGACCACGCTGAAAAACGCCCCGGCCGATACCAGCAAGGTCGACGCCCAGCTCAAGGGTTTCGATGCGCAGCTCAAGAGCCTCGGCGCGGACATCGCCGCACTGAAGAAACAGGGCAATCCGAGCGCGGCAATTGATCGACTGGAGCAGGAAATCGTCGTTCTCAAAAGCGAACAGGACAACCGCCCGGCAGCACCGCAAGGTGCCGCCAATACCGCTGAGTTCGATGCGTTCCGTCGCCAGATGACCCGCAACATCAACACGCTTCAGGCGCAGATCCAGAACTTGCAGCAGCAGATCAATGCCCGGCCTTAAAGCTTGATCAAACGTGTGGCGAGTGGGCACGTTCCCTCGCCACAGCACGGTGTAATCTCCAGAAACCTTCTGAATGTCCCTGCATCATCCCAAGCCGTCTACGCTCTTGAAACACCAACAAGAACGAGGGATGCGCTATGGGTTTTTTGCATAAAGTGGCCTGGCTCGGCGTGATGCTCCTGGCCGGGTTCGGCCAGGCCAACGCCGCGACCACTGCCAAGGATGACAGCCAGGCCGCCATCGCCTTGCTGGAAAAAGCACTGGCCTACTACCACGACAACGGCGACAAGGCGTTCGCCGCGTTCAGTCGCCAGGGTGAGTTTGTCGACAAGGACCGCTATGTGTTTGTGGTCGACACCAAGGGCGTCATGCTCGCCAGCGGCGGGCCCTCGTCGGCGTTGATCGGCCGTGATGTGAGCGAGGTGCTCGGGCCGGATCTGCAGAAAGCCTTCAAAAATGCCTTGAAAGTGCCCGAGGGCAACGGCATCCAGCAAGCCGAGTACCGCTGGCAGAACTGGTCGGATGGCAAGGTCGAGCGCAAGCATGTGTTTTACCAGCGCATCGGCCAACGGATTCTGGCGGTCGGTTATTACCTGCCGCGGGCGTCGGCGGAGCAGGCGATGGCGTTGCTGAACAAGGCGGCTACCGATCTGGGCAAAGACGAGAAGGGCACATTGACGGCGATCAACTCGCTCAAGGGCGGCTATTTGCAGGATGACCTGTATGTGTTTGTCGTCGACCTCGATACCCGGCGCTATGTCGCCCACGGCACCAATCTGCGCTTGATCAATACCGACTTCAGCAAGGTCAAGGACCCGGAAGGCAAACCGGTGGGTGAGCCGATACTGGCGCTGATTGCCAAACAGGATGATGGCGAATACGAATACCGCTGGAAAAACCCGGTGACCGGCAAGGTCGAGGACAAGCATGCCTACCTGAAGAAGGTTGGCCATTTTCTGGTAGCGGTCGGTTACTACAGCCCTTGATCAGCCAGATCCTGTGGGAGCGGGCATGGCTGCTATTGGGTGCCGTGCTCTCTGCCGCGCAGCAAGTTGTTCGGCATCGCAATCGCCGCCGTCAGCCCCAGCAGCGACACCGCCGCACTGACCCACAGCAAATGCCGGAAGGTCACCGAAAGCTCCGCGCGCAAAGCGTTTCGAGCATCACCCGGCGCCGCGTTCAAACCATCAAGCAACACATTGCCCGAATGTCCCTCGCTCATCAGCGAACTGCTCGCCAGGTGGGCGAAACTGGAGTCCTGCAACAACGCCAGCAACAGCGCCGACATCAGCGCCACACCCACCGCGCCGCCGAGCGAGCGGAACAGGTTGGTGGTGCTGGTGGCCACGCCAATGTCGCGTTGCGCCACCGAGTTCTGCGTGCCTACCAGAGAGGTAGGGAACTGCATGCCGCCGGCAATCCCGCTGAGCAACATGAACACGCCGCTGAGCAGCGTGGCCTCTGGCGGACTGAAGGCCATGCCCAGGATCGAGATCGGCATCAACATCGCGCCGGTCAGAATCTGCGGTTTGTAACGACCGGTCACTGAGGTGCGACGCCCGGCAAAGTAGGCGCCGATCGGCAGCCCCATGGCCAAGGGCAGCAAGTGCAACGCGGCGCTGTCGGCCCCGGCACCGGTGACGCTTTGAAAACGCAGCGGCATCAGCACAATCAGCGAAATCGCCTGGAAACTGGTGAAGAAAATCGTGCACCAGCACAGCAGGGCGTTGCGGTTGGCGAACAGGTGCATCGGCAGCAAGGGCTCACGCGCGCGGCGTTCATGCCAGACAAACAGCGCCAGCACCAGCACCGCACACGCGAACAGCCCAAGCACTTCGCTGCTGCGCCACGAATGACCCTGACCGATCTGGGTGATGCCGAGCAACAGAGCGGTCAGGCCAATGATCATCAGCAATGTGCCGAGGTAATCGATGATCGGTTTGCGCTGCGGGATCGGCAGGCCGCGCAGGTTACGCCGCGCCACCCAATAAGCACCCAGGCCCAGCGGCAGGTTGATCAGAAACACCCAGCGCCACGACAGGTACTCGGTCATGTAGCCGCCCAACACCGGCCCGGCGACGCTGGCCACCGCGTACATGCTGCTGAAGTAACCCTGATAGCGTCCGCGTTCGCGTGGCGGCACGATGTCGCCGATGATCGCCTGACTGACCGAAATCATCCCGCCGGCCCCGATGCCCTGGAGAATCCGCGCCAGCACCAGTTGCTCCATGCTTTGCGCCATGCCGCAAAACAATGAGGCGAGGGTGAACAGGCCCATGCCGAACAGCATCAGTTTGCGCCGGCCATACAAATCACCGAGCTTGCCGTAGATCGGCACCGCCACGGTCATCGCCACCATGTACCCGGAAATCACCCAGGCCAACAGGTTGACGTCTTTGAATTGGGCGGAAATGGCCGGCATCGACACGGCGACGATGGTCTGATCCAGTGCGCCAAGAAAGATCGCCATCATCAGCGCGACCAGCACGCTGCGAATGGCCGGTTTGGGCGTTTCGGGATGATTGAGATGGGTCACGAACAACACCTGCGGGCAGTGAGAGTCCCGCAAATGGCCAGGCGAGCGGGGAGGCTCGCCAGTGTAAGTCGGTAGGAAGCTATTCGATAGCCTCATAAGGAAGTCCGACGTAATTTTCTGCAATGGTTTTTCGCCCTGCTTGCGAGCTGACAAAGTAGTCCAGTTCCGAGGCGCTGATGCGCTGGCTGAAATCATCGTGATCGTCGAAGCGATGCAGCATCGACGTCATCCACCAGGAAAACCGCTCGGCCTTCCACACCCGACGCAGGCAGATTTCGGAATATTTCTCGAGCAGGTCGACGCGTTCTTCGCGATAGACCTTCAGCAGAATATTGAACAGTGTGCTGACATCGCTGGCGGCCAGATTCAAGCCCTTGGCGCCGGTAGGCGGGACGATGTGCGCGGCATCGCCGACCAGAAACATCCGTCCGTATTGCATCGGTTCGACCACAAAACTGCGCAACGGCGCGATGCTTTTCTCGATCGACGGCCCAGTGACCAGGTTTTCTGCAAGCGCCACCGGCAGACGGGACTTCAGTTCATCCCAGAAGCGCTGATCGCTCCAGTCATCGACGTTTTCATCCGCCGGCACTTGCAGGTAATAACGGGTGCGAGTTGCCGAACGCATGCTGCACAGTGCGAAGCCGCGTTCGTGGCGGGCGTAGACCAGTTCTTCATGCACCGGTGGCGTGTCGGCCAGAATTCCCAGCCAGCCAAACGGATAAACCCGTTCGAAGACCTTCAGGCTGTCAGCCGGAATCGACTGCCGGGCCACGCCGTGGAAACCGTCGCAACCGGCGATGTAGTCGCAGTCGACGCGCCAGGTTTCGCCGTCCTTTTCAAAGGTGACAAAGGCTTCGTCGGTTTTCATGCCGTGAGGAACGACATCGATCGCCTGATAAATCGTCGGTGCGCCCGCGTCCCGACGAGCGGCCATCAGGTCGCGGGTGACTTCGGTCTGGCCGTAGATCATCACGGTTTTGCCGCCGGTCAACGCGTGCAGATCGATGTGCACCTGGCGCCCGTCCAGCGCCAGATCGAAACCGCCGTGAACCAGACCTTCGGCGTCCATCCGTTGACTCACGCCCGCCTGGCGCAACAGCTCTACCATGCCTTGTTCAAGCACGCCGGCGCGGATTCTGCCGAGTACATAATCGGGTGTCTGGCGTTCGAGGATGAGGGTGTCGATGCCAGCGTTGTGCAGCAACTGGCCGAGGAGCAATCCGGATGGACCGGCGCCGATGATGGCGACTTGGGTTTTCAGCGTTTTCATTGTTTTTATGACTCGCAAGCTTCACACGGCCAAGACCGTTGAATGATTTTTATGGATCGAGTGCTTGCATTTTTCCCTTGCGGGTCTGTCAATTGAAGGTGAAAACTGAGCCGATACCTGTACATTCTGCCAATCGGTGCGATTATCGCCCACAACCCCGAGGCCTGGATTGAAGTGATGAACAAGCCTGAGCTGCCTTCGATTCCGGTGTTCAAGCTCTACGGTGAAAGCCTGGACTGGCCAACCCCTGACTTGCTGCACTGTGAAACCATTTCTTCACGCAGTCGCGAACATCAATGGGAAATCAAACCCCACCGCCACGCCGATTTGTGCCAATTGCTCTTCGTCTTCAAAGGTCAGGCAGAGCTTGAAATCGAAGGTCAGCGCACACAACTGCACACGCCCGCGATTCAGGTGCTGCCACCGCTGTCGGTGCACGGCTTCCGTTTTTCCGAGGACGTCGAAGGATTTATCGTCACCCTCGCCACGCCGCTGATCCATCATTTGCAGGCGCAACTGGGCGATTCGGTACACGCTCTGGCCCTGGCTGAAAGCTATTCGGCGGGCAAGGACGGCGATTACCTGAACAGCCTGTTTACTGCGTTGCAGGCCGAGTACAACGGCCACCAACCGGCGCGGGAAATGCTCATGCATTCGCTGGTCAGCGTGATTATGGTCTGGGTCAGTCGTCAGGCGATCGTGCGCCATAACGCCAGCCAGCGGCCGCAGCGCCAGCGTGAATACCTCAACGGTTTTATTCAATTGGTGGAAGAGACGTATCGCCAGCATGTGAAGGTCGAAGACCTGGCGCATCGGTTGGGGATTTCGGTGTCACACCTTAATGGCACTTGCCGTGAACTGGCGGGGCAGCCGGCGTTGCAGATCATGCACGAGCGCCAGTTACTGGAAGCCAAGCGCTTGCTGACGTACACCAGCATGACGATTTACGAGATGTCGGAGTTGTTGGGGTTTTCCGATCCGACCAACTTCACGCGCCTGTTCCGGCGCCGGGTGGGGATTTCGCCAAAGGCTTTCCGCGACCGCCTGAAGGCCGAGCAGTAAACCTGTAAACACCTCAATCCCTCTGTGGGAGCAGGCCGCGTTTGCGCGTTGTTACATCAACGCAACGCATTCAGCGTGGCATTGTGTGGAATGCAGTGCTCCAGGTTGCAACTGGCGTATTCGCGAGGCAGTTGTCGCAGTTGCTCGACCCGCCAGGCTGCAGTGCCGTACAACGCCAGTGTGGCGGCGCAGGTGATGAAAATCGCGAGGTATCTTCTTGTTTTGATGTTCATGGTGTCTGACCTCTGAACGTATACCCTTGGGTACTACTTTGAGCATAGGTCAGCGGTGACGACTTGCCAGCGTCAGCGTTTGCGCATCTAGCGTGACATTCAGAGCCGTTATGACCGGGGTTACAGGTCGATATCCCACGTCGGGTTTTCTGGGAATCTGAGTACCAGAAAATCCAGCATGCTGCGCAGCGCCGCCGGCATGTGCTTGCGTGAGGCATAGACCGCGTAGATGTTCATCTGCCGCGGTTCGGCGTGGGGCAACAAGCGAATCAACTCTCCGGCATGAATATGCACCCCGGCCTGATAGGTCGGCAGCATCGCCACCCCCGCGCCGGCCAGCGTCGCGCGCAACAATGTGCTGGCCTCGTTGGCGCTGATGTTGCCCTGTACCGGCACCGACACCGGTTCGCCATCCTCTTGGAAATGCCACAGGCTCTTGCCGAAATACGAGTGGGTCAGGCAGTTGTGTTGACTCAACTCTTCCACCCGTTGCGGCGCCGGATGTTCCTGAAGATACGCGGGAGCCGCGCAGACCACCGAACGGCAAACGGTCAGGCGCCGGGCAATCAGGTTCGGGTCCAGATCATTGCTGGTGCGGATCGCCAGATCGATACGCTCATCCACCAGATTCACCGTGCGGTCGAGCATCTGCATATCGATGCTGACACCGGGGTAGCGCTTGACGTAGGCGGCCATCGCGTCGGCCAGTTGTGCCTGGCCGAACGAGGTGCTGACGCTGATCCGCAGCAACCCGCGCGGTGCATCGTGGGGCTCGCTGACAGCGGCCTGCATGTCAGTCGACAGCTCGATCATCTGCCGGCAGCGCGGCAGGATTTCACTGCCGGCGGCGGTCAGGCTCAACTTGCGCGTGGTGCGGTGCATCAGGCGTGCGCCGACCCAGTCCTCCAGTTCCGCCAGATAACGTGAAACCACCGGGCGTGAAAGGTCCAGATGATCGGCCGCCGCTGACTGGCTGCCCAGATCCACCACTGTGACGAACACCCGCATTGCTTGGAGACGATCCATGATTTGCCCGCTTTCAGAAACAAACTATGTCCAAGCATCGCATTTTTTGTACTGACTCATGCAACTAAGCTCTGTCCCATCGCCAGACACGGCATTCGGACACCGGAGCAACAGATGATCGGTTTCACCACTCTCAAACGCGTTTTGCTTGCCACTGCCACCCTCGGTTTCGCCGCGCATGCCGCTGCTGCCAACCTGACCCTCGATGTCTACAATCCTGGCACCCAAGCCATTTTCCCGGTGACTTCGGTACTGGTCAGTGGCGAAAAGGACGCGATCCTGGTCGACGCGCAGTTTGGTAAATCCCAGGCCGAGCAAGTCGTCGAAAAGATCCGCGCCAGCGGTAAAAAACTCACCACCATTTACATCAGCCACGGTGATCCGGATTACTACTTCGGCCTCGATACCCTGACCAAAGCCTTTCCTGACGCCAAGGTGCTGGCTTCGCAGCCGACTGTCGATCACATCAATCAAACCGTCGCCGGCAAACTCGCGTTCTGGGGGCCGAAAATGGGCGCCGACGTACCGGCCAAAACCATTGTGCCGGGCGTGCTCAAGGGCGACAGCCTGATGCTGGAAGGGCAGAAATTGCAGGTGATCGGGCTGGACGGCAAGCAACCGGATCGCAGCTTTGTGTGGATTCCGTCGCTCAAGGCTGTGGTCGGTGGTGTGGTTGTCGCCGAGAACATCCACGTCTGGATGGCCGACACCCAGACCGCGCAATCCCACGCCGACTGGCTGCAGACCCTGCATTCGATTCAAACCCTGAAGCCGAAAATCGTGGTGCCGGGTCACTACCTCGGTGACAGCAGCCGTTCGTTGGCCAGCGTGAAGTTCACCGCCGACTACATTAAGGCTTTCGACACAGAAACCGCCAAGGCCAAAGACTCCACCGCATTGATCGCCGCGATGAAAAAGCGCTACCCGAAACTGGGTGAAGAAAGCTCGCTGGCGCTGAGCGCCAAAGTCGCCAAGGGTGAGATGCAGTGGTAACCCGATTCTGAAAACGCAGCACTCTCAAGCCAACTGGAGAATGTCATGAGCAAGATCGCAATCATTGGTGCCACCGGTCGTGCCGGTAGCCAATTGCTGGAAGAAGCCCTGCGCCGCGGCCACAGCGTCACCGCCATCGCTCGCGATACCTCGAAGATCGGCGCCCGTGCGGGTGTGGCCAGCCAGAATGTCGATGTGCTGGATTCGGCGGCGCTGCAAGATGCCGTTGCCGGTCACGACGTGGTGATCACCGCCGCGCACTTCACCACGGTGCCGGCCAGCGCGATTGTCGGGCCGGTGAAGCAGGCGGGGGTGAAGCGTCTGCTGGTGGTTGGCGGTGCCGGTTCGCTATTGCTGCCGGACGACACGCGGGTGATCGACAGCGCTGGTTTTCCGGCAGAGTACAAAGTCGAAGCCAGCGCTGGTGCCGCGTTTCTGGATGCGCTGCGTCAGGAGACGGAACTGGACTGGACGTTCCTGTCGCCGTCGGCGGAGTTTGTCGAAGGTGAGCGCACCGGCACATTCCGGGTCGGCAAGGATCACTTGCTGGTGAGTGCCGAAGGTCGCAGCTGGATCACGTTTGCCGATTACGCGATTGCGCTGATCGACGAAGTTGAGGCGCCGAAGCATTCGCGTCAGCGGTTTACGGTCGGTTACTAAGCAACAGCGCAGAACAAATGTGAGAGCGGGCTTGCTCGCGAAGAGGGAGTATCAGTCAACCTGATGGGTGACCGATACACCGCTTTCGCGAACAAGCCCGCTTGTACATTCGATTAGGGTGTTCAGCGGGTGTGGGCCTGCTCCACCAGCCAGATCATCAGTTCTTCCAGCTTCGGTGATGGCTCCCCGCCTTGCGGCAACACCACGTAATACGCCAGCCCCGTCTTCACCTTCAGCTCGAACGGCATCACCAGTCGTCCGGCACGCAAGTCATCGCCGATCAGCGACCAATCCCCGATCGCCACACCCGTCCCGTGGGACGCCATCGACATCGCCTGATCCAGCGTCTCGAAATGCTGGCCCATGTTCACATTGCTCAATTGCAGATGGGCGGCCGTCAACCACACGGTCCAGTCCTGAGTGTCTGCGGTCGGATGCAGCAGCAGATGTTGTTGCAGATCGGACGGTGCGGATAACGCCGGCGGGCCTTTCAACAACGCGGGCGAACAGACCGGTGTCAGTTGCTCATCAAACAGATGCAGGGCTGTGGAGGAGTTGTCCGGCGGCGCTCCGTAAATCACCGCCGCATCGAATGGCTCGCGCTGGAAGTCCACGCCATGGGCCAGCGTGGTGGTCAGTTTGACCGGCACGTCAGGGCGTTCCCTCTGCCATTGCAGCAGACGCGGTACCAGCCAGCGCATCACGCAACTTGGCGCCTTGATTTGCAGGGTTTGGCGCTTGAGACCGATCTGCTCGGTACCTTCGCTGATCAGGCCGAAGATTTTCTCCACCCGTGGCAGCCATTCGCGACCTTCACTCGTCAGCGCCAGGCCACGCGCCTGACGAATGAACAGCTCATAACCCAGATGATCCTCAAGCCCGGCGATCTGTCGGCTCACGGCCCCCTGGGTGATGTGCAACTGCTCGGCCGCCCGGGTGAAGTTGCAGCACTGCGCGGTGATCAGAAAGGTGTGCAGGGCGGGCAGGGGAGGCAATCGCTTCATTGGGATCCAAGGTATGACGTGAGGACATGGCTAGTATGACTTTTAATCGATTGTTGCCGCTACCTGCTGCCCGTTCAATGAGCCCATTCCACGGCCCGCTCCCACCCAGGGCCCTGTGTTTCAACTGAATATAAAGGGCAATCGACATGGCGACGTGTGGCGAAGTACTGGTCAAGTTACTCGAGGATTACGGGGTCGAGCAGGTGTTTGGCATTCCCGGGGTACACACCGTGGAGCTGTATCGCGGGCTGGCCCGTTCGAGCATCAACCACGTCACGCCACGGCATGAGCAGGGCGCCGGGTTCATGGCCGACGGCTATGCGCGCACCAGTGGCAAACCGGGCGTGTGCTTCATCATCACCGGCCCCGGCATGACCAACATCACCACGGCGATGGGCCAGGCTTACGCCGATTCGATACCGATGCTGGTGATCTCCAGCGTGCAGTCGCGCAGCCAGTTGGGAGGCGGGCGTGGCAAGCTCCACGAGTTGCCGAACCAGGGCGCATTGGTCGCGGGTGTCGCGGCGTTCTCCCACACGCTGATGTCGGCCGCTGAGTTGCCGGTGGTGCTGGCGCGCGCCTTTGCGCTGTTTCAGGCCGGGCGACCGCGTCCGGTGCATATCGAAATCCCGTTGGACGTGCTGGTTGAGGAGGCTGATGACTTGCTCCTCAGCGTCCCGGTCAACATCGACCGGGCCGGCGCTGCGCCGGCCGCCGTGAGCCGCATGACCGAGTTGCTGGCCGGCGCCCAGCGTCCGTTGATTCTTGCTGGAGGCGGTGCCATTGATGCTGCCGCTGAACTCACCGAACTGGCCGAGTTGCTCGACGCGCCCGTGGCACTGACCATCAACGCCAAAGGCATGCTGGCGTCCAGTCATCCGCTGTTGATTGGCTCGACGCAAAGCCTGGTTGCCACTCGTGCACTGGTCGCCGATGCCGATGTGGTGCTGGCGATCGGCACCGAACTGGCCGAGACCGATTACGACGTCACGTTCGCCGGCGGTTTTGAGATTCCCGGCAAGCTGCTGCGCGTTGATATCGATGCTGATCAGACGGTGCGCAACTACCCGCCGCATCTCGCGTTGGTCGCCGATTCGCGCAACGCGGCACAGGCGTTGCTCAGTGCGTTGTCGCACAAACCATTGGCCGAGCGCCGCAACGATTGGGGCCAGATGCGTGCGGCACGTCTGCGTGATGATCTGGCCGCGACCTGGGATGCACCGACCCAGGCCCAGACGCGTTTCCTCGAAACGGTCCTGGACGAATTGCCGGACGCGGTGTTCGTCGGCGACTCCACGCAACCGGTGTACACCGGCAACCTGACCTTCAACCCGGAGCGTCCACGCCGCTGGTTCAACTCGTCGACCGGTTACGGCACCCTCGGTTACGCTTTGCCGGCAGCCATCGGTGCGTGGCTTGGCGGCCACTGCGACAACGGTGCCCGCCCGCCAGTGGTGTGCCTGATCGGCGACGGCGGTTTGCAATTTACCCTGCCGGAACTGGCCAGCGCCGTCGAAGCGCGCACGCCAGTGATCGTCTTGCTGTGGAATAACCAGGGTTACGAAGAAATCAAAAAATACATGGTCAACCGCGCCATCGAACCGGTCGGCGTCGACATCTACGCCCCGGACTTCATTGGCGTGGCCAAGGCGCTGGGTTGCGCGGCCGAGGCGATCAGCTCGGTTGAGCAATTGCGTGGTGCGCTGCGCGCCGCGACGGATCGTCAGGGGCCGAGCGTGATCGAAATCGACCAGCATCAATGGATGCAGGCGGTGGCCAAATGATGAGTTTTCCAACCACACTCGACGGCCTCTACATCAACGGCCAATGGTCGGCCGGTCGCGAGCATTTGCGCGTGATCAACCCGGCCACCGAAGCGCTGCTGACCACGGTCAATGGCGGTGATGAGCGGGCCGTCGATCACGCGGTGACCGTGGCCGCCGAAGCCTTCAAGGATTGGTCGACCACCACGGGGGCCGAACGCGGCGCGATCCTGCGCAACATCGCCAACGGCGTGCGCAATGGCCGCGAGGACTTGATGAAGTTGCAATCGAGCAACAACGGCAAACCGCAATTCGAAGCGGGCATCGATGTCGACGACGTGATCGCCACCTTCGAGTATTACGCGGAACTGGCCGAGGGCCTCGACGCGCAACAAGACACGGAGGTGCCGCTGCCCAGCGATGATTTCAGCGCACGTCTGCGCCGCGAACCGTGCGGTGTGGTCGGGCTGATCGTGCCGTGGAATTTTCCCATGGTCACCACCGCATGGAAGCTCGCCCCGGCCCTGGCCGCCGGTTGCTGTGTGGTGCTCAAACCGTCGGAAGTCACGCCGTTGCCCGAGTTGGAACTGGCGGCAATCATCGCTGAATCGGGCCTGCCCAAAGGCGTCTTCAACGTGGTCTGCGGTACCGGTATGGCCGTGGGGGCGCCGCTGTCGGCGGATCCGCGTATCGCCAGGATTTCCTTCACCGGTAGCAACGCTGTCGGTGTGCAAGTGATGCAGCGCGCCGCCGAGAGTGTGAAGGGCGTGAGCCTGGAACTGGGCGGTAAATCTTCGCTGCTGGTGCTCGAAGACGCTGATCTTGATTTGGCGGTGGAACTGGCCTGTGGCGGCGGTTTCTTCAACGCCGGGCAGATGTGCTCGGCCACCAGCCGGGTGTTGGTTGCCGATGAATTGGCGGACGCGTTTCTCGTGCGCCTGAAGGCCCGCGCGGAAAAAATCCGCGTGGCCGAACCGTTCGATCCGGACGTGGAAATGGGCGCACTGGTCAATCAGGCGCAGTATCAGCGTGTGCTCGGCCACATCGACCGTGGGTTGAGTGCCGGGGCGAAGCTGGTGTGCGGTGGTAACCGTCCGGCGGATCTGCCGCGCGGCTATTTTTTACAGCCGACGATCTTCACTGACGTGCCCCTCGACAGTGCGCTGTGGTGCGAAGAGATTTTCGGCCCGGTGCTGTGCGTGCGCCGTTTCAGCAGCGAAGCCGAGGCGATTGCCCTGGCCAACGACAGCCAGTTCGGGCTGGTCGCCAGTGTGGTGACGCGTAACGCCGAGACCGCCGACCGGGTCGCCAAGGCTCTGCAGGCGGGCCTTGTGTGGCTCAACGCGCCGCAGGTGATCTTCCCGCAGACGGCGTGGGGCGGTTACAAGCAGAGCAGCATCGGCCGCGAATTGGGGCCGTGGGGCTTGTCGGCGTTTCAGGAAATCAAGCATGTGATCCGGGCGCTCTGAAATTGAGTGGCCCGGACTGACGCCATCGCTAGCAGGCTCCCACGGGGGTTCGTAGTGAACACAGATGTTGTGGACACCACCACTGTGGAAGCCAGGCTGCTGGCGATGAGGGCAGCGAACACAGTAAAAAGTCTGGATCAGACCGACTGCCGCAACCGCGCCAGATCCCGCAACGGCGGCGCGCCGAACAAACGGCTGTACTCGCGGCTGAACTGTGAGGGGCTTTCATACCCCACGCGATACCCTGCCGCCGACGCTTCCAGCCCTTCGGCCAGCATCAGACGCCGCGCCTCTTGCAGGCGCAATTGCTTCTGATACTGCAGCGGGCTCATCGCCGTCATCGCTTTGAAACGATGATGCAGTGTCGACACGCTGAGGTTCACTTCCTTGGCCAGATCGTCAATGCGCAGCGGTTGCTCGAAGTTGCCGTTAAGCCATTTGATGGCCTGGCTGATGCGGTGGCTCTGACTGTTGGCAATCGCGATTTCATACAGTCGATGGCCCTGCGGGCTGCGCAGCAGGCGATAGAGAATCTCCCGACGGATCAGCGGCGCGAGCATGGCGATGTCTTTCGGCGCATCCAGCAAACGGGCCAGACGCAGCACCGCGTCGAGCATCGCACTGTCGATTTTTTCAACGTACAAACCGCGTCCGGTCGGCCGGGTCGGTACACCGAGCGGGCCGGCGTCGGCGATCAGTGCGGTGATCTCAGCCGGGTCGATGTCCAGACGCACGGCGAGGATCGGATCTTGCGGCGACACGTTGACCACGCGCCCGCTCAGCGGCATCGAGACCGAGACCACCAGATAATTGAGCGGATCGTAATTGAAGAACTCGTCGACCAGTCGCACCTCTTTGCGACCCTGAGCCATGATGCACAGGGCGGGTTGTGCCAGCACCGGGGCGAAGTCGTGGGACTTTGTGTGGCGCGACATGAACAGCGAGCCGATGGCCGTGGCGTAACTGCCATCGTCCGTGGTGTTGCGGCGAATGATCGCCGCCAGTTCAGCGCGTTGCTTTTCCATGTCGGCGTCGAGTGGGGCTTGAATCGGATCGAATGACGTCATGCACGGCATCCTCGGCAAGGGATGTGGAGTGGAGCAGAGCATATGTTTGTGCAAGCGTGAACGGTAGACACATTCTGCGAAATGCTTGCCTGATTCTGCGCGGTGTTGCTCATGTTCCCGCCCATAGCGGGACGCAGAGCCTGGAACTTGCTTGAAACGCATGTGACAGCCATGTGACGAGGTTTTACAGACGGTTGCAGCGACAACGCGCAGTCTCGCAGGATTGTGCAACGCGACGGCAGGAATCGACTAACGGCCCCTGGCGCTCGCCCCTTAATCTTGGATCCTGTCGCAGCCCGTCCCCGGCTGCCACGCGACTCCCTGGGAGGGTTGAACATGTCCAAGCAGATTCCCGTCAGTCATATGGCCTTGGTTCGAGCGCGCGCCGGGCGCTCGGCGGAACTCGGTGTGCGCCTGAGCGCATTGATCGAACCGTCCCGCGCCGCGCCCGGTTGCCTGAGCTTTGCCTTGCAGCATTCGCAGTGTGATCCCGAGTTGTGGATGGTCTGCGGTTTCTGGAGCAATCAGCAGACGATGACCGCGTATTTCAGCAGCCCGTCGATGGAAATCTTCGCCGAGCTGGTGCAGGAGCTCGTGGTCAACAGTCTGGATTTCCACACCTTCAAGGATGTCTCGCCAGCCCAGGCCCTCGGCCAATGTTCGGCACCGGTACACAAACTCGCCGGTTGAGGGTTTAATGTCCGGCTTAATTGACTGAGCCAGGACTTGCGACATGGCACGTAAAGAGTTCGAACACTTCGAAGCAGTTTCCGCAGTCGTCCCCGTCGAACTGGGTGGCAACAAGGGTTATTACGCGGCAATCGCGGTCAAGGCCCTGGTGGATGGCGGTGCACCGCGCTTTCACAAATTGCTGGATGATCAGGTGTTTCCCGGCGCCATCGCCGCCGATGACGCTGCCATCAATGAGCTGGATCGCCTCAAGGGCGTCACTGAAGACGCCGAGCTTATCTGGTAATCCGTTACTTGGCGGCCCCCGGTCGCCACATCTTGAACAGGGCTTCAGGCCCTAGCTGGAAATAATCCGCCGGCCCGCCGCCGCGCAGAATCGGTTCTGCCGCGGCGGTGTCGTAGATCCCATCCTTCAACAGCCACTTGGCGATATGCACGGCGACCACTTCGCCGAGGATCAGCCAGCTCGGCACTGTCTCGCCATCGGCGCGTTGCAACTGAATGATCTGCGTGACCTTGCACTCGAAGGACACCGGGCTTTCGGCGACGCGGGGCACGGAAATCACCTTTGACGCGACTGTCGTCAGGCCTGCCAATTCAAACTCGTTGACCTCAGGTGCAACCATCGCGCAGCTCTGGTTCATCTGCTCGGCCAGCGGGCGGGTGGCGAGGTTCCAGACGAATTCGCCGGTCTGTTCGATGTTGTTCAGGCTGTCTTTGCGTCCGACGCTGGAGAAACCAATGATTGGCGGAATGTAGTTGAAGGCGTTGAAGAAGCTGTAGGGCGCCAGATTCAACTGGCCGTTGGCATCCTGCGAAGAAATCCAGCCGATAGGGCGCGGGCCGACGATGGCATTGAACGGATCGTGGGGCAGACCGTGGCCGTGGGCGGGTTCGTAGAAATGGATGTCATCGGGCATGGCTTGGGATCCTGGAGTGCATTGGGTAGGGGCAATAGTGCAAGCCGGGTGATGCAATTTCCAGACAAATGCAAATCTTGTGGAGTGGGTTTGTTTGCGAAGAGGTCGTGTCAGTTGCCATCAGTATCGACTGAACGGAAGCCTTCGCGAGCAAGCCCGCTCCCACAGGGTTTTTGTGTGGAACCCTACATTTTGTTTGCCCCAGAAATGACTAAGCCCGGCCGAAGCCGGGCTGTGCGCTGGTTAATGAATTATCAGCTGATCGAAGCTGATTGGGTGCGGTCGTAGCCGTCTTGAGCGACGGTGGCGGAGCCGGTGCGGTCGTAGCCGTCTTGAGCGACGGTGGCGGAGCCGGTGCGGTCGTAGCCGTCTTGAGCGACGATGGCGGAGCCGGTGCGGTCGTAGCCGTCTTGAGCGACGATGGCGGAGCCGGTGCGGTCGTAGCCGTCGGCGGCAATGGCCGAGCCGGTGCGATCAAAACCGTCGGCTGCGAAGGTGTTGGCGGCCAGTACGGACAGGGTCAGGGCGAGGATCAGTTTGGTTTTCATGTTCGTTACTCCAGATTCGTTGGGGGTGTGTCTTGCATGGGTTAAATGCTACGCCAATAAAATTGATTAAAAAGCGCAAAATAATGCTAAAAACAATCGATTAATTTGATGTTAAGGGCGGCGCATTTAAATCGCTTACGTCTTCGCAGCAAACAACACGCAGGTCATCGATCAGGTGTTGGCAGGATGCAGCGCCAGGATTAATCAGCGATTAATCGCTGTTTTGCCGTTTGTGACAGATTTTTCATGAATTCCCGACCGCTTTTTCACCGCTGCAACGCCAGTCTGCCCTCGGCCAGAAAACCAAGAACCGGCCGTCACACAATGGAGCGTTACCCGCGATGAATAAACTGCCTCAAATCACCCTGGCTTTCTGGATCATGAAAATCTGCGCGACGACCCTGGGGGAAACCGCGGGGGATTTGCTGTCGATGACCCTCAATGTCGGCTACGCGATCAGCTCGTTGATTCTGATCAGCGTGTTCGTCCTGACGCTGATCACGCAATTGATGGCCAAGACCTACAAGCCGCTGCTGTACTGGATCGTGATTTTGTCCACCAGCACCGCCGGCACCACCATGTCCGACTTCATGGACCGCACGTTGGATTTGGGTTACGCCACCGGTTCGATGATCCTGATCGCGATTCTGTTGGCGATCTTCTCGGCGTGGCGACTGAGCGGTGACTCGCTCAATGTCAGCAAGGTGCAGACCTTGCGTGGCGAGATGTTCTATTGGATGGCGATTCTGTTTTCCAACACCCTGGGCACCGCGCTTGGGGATTACCTGGCCGACGATTCGGGGCTTGGTTTTGCCGGCGGCGCATTGCTGATCGGCTCGACCATTGCTGTGGTGCTGCTCAAGTACTTCACGAAGATTTCGACAGTGTTGTTGTTCTGGGTGGCGTTCGTATTGACGCGGCCGTTTGGCGCAACGCTGGGCGACTTGATGACCAAGTCTCATGAGAAGGGTGGGCTGGACTTCGGCACCATTGGTTCGTCGGCGGTGCTGGCGGGGATTCTGCTGGCGATGATCGTGGGGGCTTCTTATGCGCAGAAACGTTATGGCACACAACACGCTACTGCCGAGTTGACTTGATATCGAGTTACCCCTTCGCTGGCAAGCCAGCGAAGGGACCCGCACAGCCACGGTTGCAGTGGCTGTGAAACCCGATCAGTCCGTCACGATCCGCGAATGCTTCTGGGTGTCTCTCATGGTGATGTACACCAGCAATGACACGGCGATGCACGCGGTGACGTACCAGTAATAACCGCTTTCCATGCCAATGCTCTTGAACCACAGCGCGATGTATTCGGCAGTACCGCCGAAGATCGAGACGGTCAGTGCGTACGGCAGGCCGACGCCCAGCGCACGGATTTCAGTCGGGAACAATTCCGCTTTCACCACGGCGTTGATCGAGGTGTAGCCGCTGACGATGATCAGCGCTGCCATGATCAGGAAGAACGCGCCCCACCAGGTTTGAATGGTGTGCAGGGTCATCAGGATCGGCACGGTGAAGATCGTACCGAGCACGCCGAAGGCGATCAGGATCGGACGACGACCGATCTTGTCCGACAGGCCACCGATGATCGGTTGCAGGCACATGAACAGGAACAGCGTGGCCGCGGAAATGGTGGTCGAGTCGGAGATGCTCATGCCGACGGTGTTCACCAGGTACTTCTGCATGTAGGTGGTGTAGGTGTAGAACGCCAGTGTGCCGCCCATGGTCAGGCCGACCACGGTCAACAGCTCTTTGGGGTGACGCATCAAGGTGCGCATGGCGCTTTCCTTGGCTTTTTCTTTTTTGGTGAACGACTCGGTTTCTTCCATGCCGCGACGCAGGTACAGCGCAACGACTGCGCACAGCGCGCCGATGGCGAACGGAATACGCCAGCCCCACGCGTACAACTGCTCGGTGGTCAGGGTCTGTTGCAGCACGATCAACACGCCCAGCGCGATGAGCTGGCCGGAGATCAGGGTCACGTACTGGAAGCTTGAGAAGAAACCGCGACGTTCCTTGGTCGCCATCTCCGACAGGTAGGTGGCCGAGGTGCCGTATTCGCCGCCGACCGACAGGCCCTGCAGCAGACGGGCAAACACCAGCAGGATCGGTGCACCGATGCCAATGGTTTCGTAATTGGGGCTCAGGGCGATCAGCAAGGAGCCAAAGCACATCAGGTAAACCGAAGCCATCAGGGCTTTCTTGCGCCCGACTTTGTCGGCGTACAGGCCCATCAGCCAGCCACCGATCGGGCGCATCAGGAAGCCCACGGCGAAGATCGCGGCGGTGTTCATCAGTTGCGCGGTGGAAGAGCCCGCGGGGAAAAAGGTCTTGGCGAAGTACAGCGAGAAGGCGGCATAGACGTACCAGTCGTACCACTCGACCATGTTGCCGACGGAACCGCTGAAGATCGACTTGATCCGGCTGGCGGTGGTTCGTTCTTTGACCGGCACGGCAGCCGACCCAAGAGGCAGGGCGTTGGAGTTATCCATTGAAGGATCCTTCGTTTAATTGTTTTTGTGGAGCGCGTAGAAACGCAGCCTGCTGGGGCTATAGCAGGAGCTGTGCCAACGGGGAGAGGGCCGGTTTAGAGGGGGGGGCGGTTTTTTTTGAGCGGAAATCCGCTTATGGCTGGTGGGTGGTGAGCGGAAAATTGCTCATTGAGGTGGGCAGGTCTTTATTGCCTGTGCCGGCCTCTTCACGGGCAAGCGACGCTTGCACAGGGTTTTGTGCTGAACACAGACCGTGTGAACACTGCCGACCACTGTGGGAGCGGGCTTGCTCGCGAAGTGGCCCGAATCGGCACCGCAACATTCAACTGCCTGGAACAAACATCTCCCGACTCAACCCATGGCGCTGCATCTTTTCATTGAACGTGCGGCGCGGCAGTTGCAGCTCTTCGAGCACCGCTTTCACATCGCCCTTGTGCCGGGTCAGCGCGGCGCGCAAGCACTGCGCTTCAAACGCCTCCTGCTGCGCTGCCAGCGACTGCCCCGGATCAATTCCCGGTGCCGGCTCATCCAGCCCCAGCACCTGGCGCTCGGCAACGTTGGCCAGTTCGCGCACGTTGCCCGGCCAGTCGTGGCTGAGCAGATGACTCAACTGCGCACCACTCAAGGATGCAAAGGTTCGGCCCAGACGCAGAGCGGCATTCTGGGCGAAGGTCTCGAACAGCAAGGGAATGTCTTCGCGGCGATCTCGCAACGGTGGCAGGCGCAACTCGGCAATGTTCAGGCGATACGCCAGGTCTTCGCGAAAACGTCCGGCCCGGGCTTCATCGAGCAAGTCGGGTTTGGTCGCCGCGACGATCCGTAAATCCACCCGAATACTCTGGTTCGAGCCCAGGCGCTCAAGCTTCTGCTCTTGCAACACCCGCAGCAACTTCACCTGCTGAGCCAGCGGCATGCTTTCGATTTCATCGAGAAACAGCGTGCCGCCATCGGCGTATTCGAGCTTGCCGATGCGCTTGCCGGACGCCCCGGTAAACGCACCGCTTTCATGGCCGAACAGTTCGGCCTCGAACAATTGCTCCGGGATCGCCGCGCAGTTGAGCGCCACGAATGGTTTGTCCGCACGCGGGCCGAAATCGTGCAGACAACGCGCCACCAACTCTTTGCCGCTGCCGGTTTCGCCACGGATCAGCACGTTGACCGGCAACGCTGCCAGATCCAGTACCTGCCGGCGTAGCGTCTGCAACCCACGGGACACGCCGAGTAACGTCGCATCGAGTTTGGCGCGGTTGTCGGCCTGCTCGTGCAGGGCGCGGTTTTCCAGGATTAACCGGCGTTTTTCCAAGGCCCGGCGCAGGCTGCCGAGCAATGTTTCCGGGCTGAACGGTTTTTCCAGAAAGTCGTAGGCGCCGTCGCGCATCGCTTCGACCGCCATCGGCACATCGCCGTGACCGGTGAGCAGAATCACCGGTAAGTCGGCATCGCGGCGCTGCACCTCGGCCAGCAGTTCCAGACCACTGAGACCGGGCATGCGCACATCGCTGAGGACCACTCCGGGAAAGTGCGCGGGCAGTGCGGCGAGGCATTCTTCGGCGCGGCTGAACAGTTGCACCTCAAAGCCCGACAGGCTCAACCACTGCTCGACTGCGCTGCGAATGCTGCTTTCGTCATCGACCACCATTACCGAATTGAGCATCAGATACGTGCCTCCAGATCGATCGGCACAGACAGGGTGAACACCGCACCGGTCTCGCCATTTTCCACACTCAAACGTCCACCGGACTCATGGACGATGGCGAAAGATACCGCCAGGCCCAGACCCAGACCGTCGCCCACCGGTTTGGTGGTGAAGAACGGATCGAATACCTGGTTCAGATGCTCTGCGGCAATGCCGCCACCATTGTCGCTGACGCTCAGTTGCCACAGTTGCTCATCGGCCTGCAGGCGTATTTCCAGACGCTTGCACGGTTTGCCTTGCATCGCATCGAGTGCATTGCGCAACAGGTTGATCAGCACTTGTTCCAGACGGATCGCATCACCGCGTACCCACGCCGGACGAGTCAGGTGCAGCACCAGACTGACCTGTTCGTCGCGCAGCCGCGCATCGAGCAGTTGCAGGGACTGATCAACCACCGTCGCCAGATCCAGGCGCTCGCGCAAACCGCCGGGGCTTTTTCTGGCGAAGGTTTTCAGGTGGCCGGTGAGGGCGGCCATGCGCGTGAGCATATCGTCTACCGGTTTGAGTGCCTTATAGGCGTCATCGACCCGACCATGGTCGAGCAGCAGGCGCAGCGTCGCCAGTTGCATGCGCTGAGCGGTCAGCGGTTGATTGATTTCGTGGGCGAGCGCGGCGGACATCTGGCCCAATGCCGCGAGTTTGGCCGATTGCACCAGACCGTCCTGTGCGGTGCGCAACTCGCGAGTGCGTTCCTCGACCAGTTGCTCCAGCTCTTCACGGTTGCGCTGGCGGATTTTCGACAGGCGCCAGCGCTGGTTGAGAAACAGCAGCAGAAACACCAGCGCCAGCCACACGCCGGCAGCGGCGAGCCCGGCGTTGCGCAGGTCTTCGAACGCCACTTGCGGGCGACGCAAAAGGTGCAGCGTCCAGCCTTCGGCGGCCAGCGGCAGCGATTCCCACAAATAATCTGCTGTGCCTTGCGGGCCTTCGACCCGGCGCAGTTCGCTGTTGTCATCGAAAAGGCGCAGCGACAGATGGGTCAGTTGCACCAGCGACTGTTTGTCGTACTGACGGGTGGCCTTGATCTCGGCCAGATCGCTGGCGCTCAACGGTCGCAACGAGCGATAGCGCCAGCCGGGCTGGTTGGCGATGAAAATGATGCCGCGTGCATCGCTGACCAATAGCGTGTCGTTGCCCTGGCTCCATTCGCGTTCAAGTTCGGGGAATTCCAGCTTGACCACCATCGCCCCCAGGAACTCATTGTTATCGCCGAGTACCGCGCTGGAGAGGAAGTAGCCGGGAATCCCGCTGGTCACGCCCACCGCGTAAAAACGCCCGGTGCCTTGGGTGCGGGTCTGGCTGAAGTAGGGGCGGAAACCGTAATTGTGGCCGACGTAACTGCTCGGCAAGCGCCAGTTGCTCGCCGCTACGGCGAGGCCCGTGTGATCAAGCAGTTCAAGGGTCGAGGATTGCGCCGCGCCGTTGATCTTTTCCAGCTTGAGATTCAGCGCCGCCTGCTCGTCGGCATCGACCGGCCCGGCCAGCGCCGAACGTAATTGCGGATCGAGCGCCAGCACAGCGGGCAGGGCGCGGTAGCGGTCGATCAGGGTGTGCAGGGAATTGGCGTACAACGCCAGTTGCTGGTTGGCGCGGGCGGCGTCTTCCTCCAGCGCCTGGCGTTCGGCGTGGCGGATCGCAAGCATGGCGGCAAGCGCTGCGCCGGCAATGATCAGCAGGGTATACAACGACAGACGCAAGGTACGGGAAGTCGGCAGCATGCTGGGCGAAGGGTCGGCAGGACGGGCGGGCACGATAGCATGCGCCCACGTGGCGAAGCGCGATGTTCGCGCGAACCACGTCGCTCAGACAGCGGTTTCCCGCGCCTGGCGTCGAAGCTGGAGATTCAACCTCGGTTTGGGAACGGGTCTGGGTCTCGGTTCTTCAGCGATTGATTGTTCCAGTTGCTGCAGACGTTCGGTAACCTCTTCGGCTTCGCTACGCGCGTTGAGTACTGTCTGAGCTGTTTCCTTTATCCTGTCGATGGCATCGAACGGGTCGACTCCGGTCCTCGCCAGCTTCATGACTTGACGTTGTTTTTCGTCATCCAGTGAGTCCAGCTGTTTGTAGAACCTTTGCTGAATATCCTCAGAGTAGGCATTGAGGTTATTGGTGAAGGTTTTGATGCCGTCGATCAGGGCGGCGCCGCCATTGACCAGGTCCTTTACTGTTTCGACCCCGTTTGAAACAGTCTCGCCGAGTGTATTCAGGCCATCCTTGAGTTCTTGAGTGTGTAGCGTTTGCGCCAACTTCAGACCTTTCTTGAAGAAGTGGTAGCGTAACAAAGGCATCGCCACGGCTCCGACAACCGCACCGACTGCCAGGCCGATGGCATTCCCGGCACCCGGTACGACGCTGCCCAAGAGCCCGACTACCGTGCCTCCCGCAGCTATCCCCTTGAGGACCGATTTTATGCCGTGTTTTGACTTGAGGAAGGTGCCGAAAGTCATACTTGCACGCAGTTCGTTGATGTCGGCGTTTTCCGGAACAAGCCCGTCGAATTCAGTCGCCAGATTATGTATCTGGTTCGCCGCTGTCTGAGCCTTGTCCAGCATCCCGAGAAAGTCGCCAAGCAATTCGAATACGGCTTTTTTTCCGCCGGTCCTGTCGACGTACAGGAGTGGATTGTTGCCAACCATGGCGTACAGGTTCAGGCCATCGACATCGCCATTCGGGTCGGCGCTTATCCAGCGCTGTAACCACGGCGAGTAGTAGCGCTCGCCGTAGTAGTACAAGCCACTGACATCCATCTCCTTGCCCGAATAACGGATGAATTTGTAGCCCACTTCGACGGCGTGGCGTGCGGCCATCCACGCTGTGGCACCGAACGGGTAGTAACCCTCCTGGCTGATCAGGTCGCCCTGTTGATCAAGCTCCATCACGCAGGAGCCGAGATGATCTTCGAGGTTGTAACGCACTTGGTCATTGGCGATTTCATCGGGTGGTTTTTTCGCCCAATGCAGGCAACGCGCACTGCCTACCGAGATGATGTGCAGTTCTTCGCAGTTGTCCTTGTTGCGGATTTCCAGGCCCGGCAGGTAGCGCACCTGATGAAAGTGCACAGTCCTGTCGGTGTACGTTTCATGGCGTTTGAACACCCTCACGCCCTGGCTGTAACGGTAGTGTTCGGCATCGTCATCGGTGCCGTCTCGGGCAATCAGCGTCACGCGTTGCAGTTCATCCCGTGCATTCCAGTGCATGGCCTGTCCCGGTTGCAGGTTCTGCTGGTTGCCGTGGCGGTCGAACAGTGTGCCGAAGTCAGGCTCCGGATCATCCGGTTTCCAGCGCACGCCGCGATTGCTGACTGAATCAATGCGCATCTGCACGGTGCGGTTGGCGCCGGCCCGTACATGCACCAGTTTCACCAGATTGCCGCCGGTGTCGTAAGTGTAGGTCTGGGTGTAGTTGAGGCGGTTGTTAGGGTCGGTGGGCGTTGGCAGGCCGGGAATGTCCGAGAGCGGGCCGTCGTCGTAACCGCTGGCGCTGACCAGTCGGTACAACGAGTCGTAGCTGAAATCACGGTGACCGTCGACCAGTTGGTTGGCGAAATAGACCGGCTGGAAGGCGTGGTCTTCGATGCGGGTAATGTTGCCGACGGGGTCGTAGAAATATTCGAGGTCTTGCAGCACTGCGCCGGTGTCTTTGCGACTGGACTGAGTGTGCAGACGACTGTCTGCCGGGTCGTACGTCCAGCGACTGAGGACAAGATTACCGGCCTGCTGCTCGA
>NZ_CAXAOQ010000043.1:0-33184 GCF_963970575.1 Pseudomonas sp. EA_65y_Pfl2_P74 | reverse complement strand
CACGGCGATGGCTTGTTCGCCAACGGGTATCTCGATGATCGCCAATGCCTCTGACGGCCGCTTAGGAGGAGCCTTCAACGGGACAAACGCAGGCAACGCGGGCACTGAGCTGTGCCGGTAAAGCGGCCGCCATTTACGAATGACGTTGGCGTTGATGCCGTGAGCGATGGCGACGCTTGAAACGGTGGCGCCGGGCTGAAGGCATTCCTGAACGACCTGGGCTTTGAACGGTTTGGGATAAGAGCTTCGTTGGCGCATGAAAATCCTGGCGATTAAGGGCGATCGCGTCCGCTTAAAAATACGCGGACACCATCGCCCTTAATGCTGGAGTTTTGAAGGTGACTTGGCCAGACGCTTACATTAAAGGAGCTAATTATAATGGAGTTAATTAAAGGCTAAGCCTTCGATCAACTTATCTCGTTTATCGTAGTAGGCGGTATCGTTTGAAAAAGTCGCCCCGATTTCAATATCTCCAGCGGAGAGAGGGCAGCATAAGGCGATGACTAGGTATTGGAGCCGCTCACGAGTGAGTGAAAATCTACTTGCTAGATATGAAATGATCTGACACCAAGAGTGGAAAGTGTAGATAGTAGTGATGCATAGCCGCGCTGTAGGTGATTCAATCCAGCGATCTTCACTGGGGTTTTTGTCATGCAAGCCGCGATTACTAGTGCAGCTGCGGCACGTAAATCTGTAGCCTCCAATGTGCCGTCAAACGGAAGCAATCTTGAAGGGCAGACCAGGATTTCGCCATCACCAATCTCGATTTGTGCACCAAGCTTCCTCAGCTCCTTAGCGTAGGTGAATCTGTTCGTCCAGACGCGCTCTCGGATGAAAGCAGGGCGATCACCACACAGCAACATCAGCGCGAAGAACGGTTGGTGATCACTGTAAATACCGACGCTTGTGACTTCAATATCCACAGAGCGTAGCTTCTTGGGAGGGGAAACCAGCAGGGAATCCTCGGTCCATGCGAGTGCGATCCCCATTCGCTCAAGAAGCTCAATTTCTGTAGCCAGACCATGCCGAGCATGTTCGGCTGTCACGCCCTCAATTCGCAATGGCACGTGCATAACTACGGCGAGCGTGACAAATGTAATGATTTCGCTAAGGTCGGAGATTAGTGTGAAGGTTGTGTTGCTGCAGTCCCCGGTCCTCCGTCTTGAGCTCAAGTGAAAGCCATTTGCCTCGTCGATAACGGAAGCTCCTTGCGCGCGAATAAACGCTAACATCTGTGTCACATCCGGTTTGGTGTAAGGGTGCAGCACGGTAGAGTGTCCAGCTTCGCATACGCCCAGCGAGCCTAGTATTGCGGTTTTTGTTGCGCCCGACACCAGCGGTCCGGTTAACAGATCGCGACTATTGGAAAAATGCATGATGTTGAAGCTAGCGTGCTCCCATCGCTTCGCATAACCGCATAGCCATCCGCGTCGTTCTTCGAACTGCGCTCCGAATGCCTGCAGTATTCGGATCATGTGCTCCACGGGTCTAGCACCGCTCGTACCAGAGCCGATACGACAACCACCGGACTCCCGAAACCGAACCTCCTTACAGGCAGCCATCAATGCTGGAATAAGGTATATGGAGCCGTGAATTTCCCTGCTAAGAACTGGGGAAACCTCTGTGCGACTGATGGTTTCGCACTCAATCTGCAAGGCATTGCCACGCGAGCAAACTGTCCCGCCAAGCTGGTGAACCAATGAACACATAATTTCAGTTTCTAGGATGTCTGGTACATTGCTCAGCAAGACGGTACCTCGGGTCGCGATACATGCTGACATCACAGATACAAAGGCATGTTTAAAACCACCAACACGGACAACACCGGATTGTAAAAGCGCACCGTCGATTTGAATTACACTGGATGTCATAGCTATCAGTTCTCTCGAGGTATGCAGGCGATCAGTCGATCCATTATCGCTGGCTCTGCGATTGTGGCCCTTGCGCAGGTTGTAAAATCACTTTCGGAGGAGAACAAGCGTATCCTTATCCCCTGTTTATCCAATCGAAGGCCGAGTTTGTTAATCGTCGATCCACAGTGAGTATCAAAAAAAATAAAATTCGCATGCGATCTTGGGACATCCCAGTACGGATACAATGACCGAAGAGTATTTTCTGCTCGTTCCCTCCAAAGTATTATGTCGCTGACTATGCGATAAAATTCGGCTTTCTCCTGTAGGATGAAATTCAGGTAGGAAATTGCGAAGCTGGAAATGCCATTGGAGACTCGAGTTTTCGCAATCTGTCGGGCTATTTCCGGAGCGGCTTCAATGTATGCAAGCCTGATTCCGGCGGCACCATGCGACTTTGAAAAAGTCTTTAGTCGTACGCAGTGTTCAGGTCTTTCAAATAGCATAGGAGAGGGGGCCGAAAAACTCGCATAGGCCTCATCCAATATAAGTATGGAATGACACCTCTCACATACGATAAGTATTTCGGATATTGCGGCATGAGTCCAAAGTCGACCGGTAACACCATCCGGATTGGCAATGGAAACTAGACAGGGGGCGTTGGTTACGATTGCATTTGTCATTTTTGCGATAAATTCGTCTTCTGAAGTGCGAAGTAAATTGATGCCAAAAAAACGAAGTCCAAATGCGGCGGCATATTCCTGATATGCTCGGTAGCATGGTGTTGCTGCTAACAGGCAGTTGCTTGCGCCAATGGCCTCGATTATGGCTCGAATGCCTAAGTCAGCCCCTGGGGTCAGAACTACTGAGTTTTGGTGAGCGCCAATAGCTGTTTCCAGCATGTTGGCCCCCGCCTCGAGTGCTGGATAGTGCGAGAAATCAGTGGTGAGAGCGTATTGTTCCAGAAACCGTCGAAACAACTGCGGAAACGACGGATGCTGTAGTTCGTTGCTAGATAAATTGAGATATGAGGTCTGGATTTTCCCGAACGGTGGCTGCGAGGCAATTCGTCTTGAGAAGTGATTTCGGTTTTCCACCTTTTGACCTCCCGTGCGTACTATGTGGATGACTTCCGGATTGGGATCCGATGCATCACCTGCGTGGCACGGTCAAGAGAGTTTGCATAAAGCAAAGAGTAACCTTGTGTGCGTTCTGGCATATCAACTCCGGAATGGCACATAAGCTGCCGATTGAACATGGCGTATTCTTGTAATGTCATATTTTGAGACATTCTGTCGTATGGGGTGTAGACAGTGGGCCGCACGCGGTGGCCCTCGGATAGTAGGTGTGCAATCCCAGCGGCGGCTTCCACAATAGATTCGCCCGGCATTCCAATCATGACAAAACAGTTCAGCTCAATGCCAGCGGTTTTGCACCAGTCGGCAACTTCAGTTAGCCGCGCATTTCCGCGACGTTTCGCAGCGGGCAGTGTATCGACAGCGGCCGGAGTGGTTGTCTCGACACCGACGCTGACCCTGAAACATCCCGCCGCCGCCATACAGGTGATAAGCTCTTCATCGAGATGGCTGACGGTTGTCACACACTTCCATTTTATGTCGGCCTGTTTCGAAAGAGCTGAGCAATAATCCAACACCCATTGGCGCTTCAACGTAAAAGTTGGCGCATATATGCTCACATAATCAAATGGTCGAGTGGCATAGCACGCATTGATATATTCAAGAACCCTCGCAACGGGAAGCCTGCGCTCTCGTAGCCCTTGTTGAGCGGGAACGTCACAGAACGCACATCCTATTGGACAGCCGCGAGCGACGGGCACCACTAACTCGCTGCGTAAGGGGATGCCGCAGAACTTGTTCAGGTCGTCAAGATACAACCGTTCATATGCACTGTAGGGGATGTCCTTGATGTCTGGCAACGACCATTCTTGTGGCTCCAGCCACCGGCCAATATCTTGGGCACTATATCCTGTCAGCGTTTTGAGGAGAGTACCTGGTGCCGGACCACCGGTCTGGAGATGCTCGATGTATGCGCTTACAGCGGACTCGTAGTCACCAGAGTACGCAATGCTATCAAAGCCAAATCGTTCGAAGAAGCGGGGGACTTGGTGGCTGCCGCGTCCAAAAGTGATAGTTTTCGAGTTTGGCGAGAGTTCCTTTACATAGTTGAGGAACCGTTCTAAGCCGTCTACGCCATCATAGTCGTTCATGATGGCTATGGCATCGTATCCTTTTACAAGCAAACCACAGACATCTCTCCAAGTTCCGTTGAGCGCACCAAAGTCGTGCGCATCCACTTCGTTTCCACGTTGACGCAGATAGGCAGCGACCAAGAACACTGGAAGATGATGACCCGCATTAAAATAGCTTGGCACACTAGGAGGGTTGATACATAGGATCTTCATAAAAGTTACATGTCCTTTATAATTCCCTTACATTCTGACCAACTAGAGATCTGCAGCATTGAAGTTCGGTGACCGGTTTCCAGCGACAGACTCTCTGCCATGTCCACAATCGTCGGCAAATGCCTGCTACGAAATGAGATGATAGTCCGCAGGACTTTCCAATCTGGGTGCCATCCAGAAACTAGACGGTTTTTTTGGGTGTGCCTAATCTCCTTGGGAAGGGTGGCACGCAGCCCGCAGAGACGCAGAATGCCCCTCCAAATGAATCCTCGTAAGGCGACTGAAACAGGTACATTAATCAAAATAATGGCATCGGCATGCCGTAGACGCAGCGCCAGAGAGGGCATGTGTAACCCGTCGATAATCCATTGATCAGATTCACAAATGAATTGTTTTTGTCCACGCAAAAATTTGCCCTGTTGCACTCTCTTCCACCCTGCCTCCCAATAGATGTCATCTAGGTGGAGGAGGGGTAGGCCAGTCTTCGCCGCTAGCAGTTTCGCAAAGGTGGTCTTCCCGGATCCGGGCGCACCGAGGACCAATATCCTTCGCGCCTTAAGCAGAGTAGAACGGAACTCCGTTATCGGCAGCTTAATTAATGCGCTAAAAATATCCCCTCCTGATGACACGAGTTCTCATCTATAGCTGGAATGGACTTACTTTTTTCTGCTAGGTCGATGGATTTTTTTGCTTACTCTTATAAAGTCATAGCATAGATCCTGAAAAGGTCGACAAAAATCAGTAACGTTCCAGTACACGATCCGGTGCGCGCACCGATTTGTATTCTAAAATTGCCCTTAACGACGGGTTTTGTGCGGTTTTAGGACTTGTTGCGCGTCCTTACGGGGGGGGCTTGCCCCTTTTTAATGGAGGGAAACCGTGATACTCGACTATGATCAAATCAGAAAGGGGGCCCTACATGAGGATCCTTACAATTGGATGGAGCTCAGTGGTGTAATACACCAGCCTTGGCAACGCAGGCTCCGGACCAAGATTTCCTCCTTGACCTTCCAGGAAACCACTGTTCAAAGCGCTAGCAAGACCTACAGGATGAATGTTTGTCCACTACTTTCATCGGACGGGGCAGCTGCGCGTCTAGATGCAGGCTCGGTCTGGGAGCTCTTTTGTGCGGAGTTGATGGGAGTCAGATATCGGACAGCTGTGGGAGAGCTTACTGGGCTAGATCTGCGTGATTGTCGTCTCGAAATTAATGCTTGGATATACGATGCTGGATGTTTTCTCGCACCACATACTGACAAGGAAGACAAAATACTTTCACATCT
Organism: Pseudomonas sp. EA_65y_Pfl2_P74; assembly: GCF_963970575.1. Taxonomy (NCBI): domain Bacteria; kingdom Pseudomonadati; phylum Pseudomonadota; class Gammaproteobacteria; order Pseudomonadales; family Pseudomonadaceae; genus Pseudomonas; species Pseudomonas sp. EA_65y_Pfl2_P74. The sequence goes on along the minus strand of NZ_CAXAOQ010000043.1, from coordinate 27,629 downwards.
CTTCTACCTTGTACCTCGATGGGAAACATCTTGGGGCGGCAGACTGCTGATACTTCGTAGCCATACTCTCGAAGACTGTGCTTACGCTTTAACGCCCACCCCGGATAAGTCAGTCATACTCCTGCGCTCTGCGTTGTCATGGCATGCAGTGGAACAGGTAAACCCGATCGCTAGATTCCCTCGGTTGTCCGTGCAGGTCATATTCCTCAGATAGAGACGTGCTACTACACTTGTGGCGCATTCAGCGAACGCGATTGCGACCCTTGAATGGCGCGTGCAAACAGGTTGAGTTGACGGTGGAAGTAAAAATTGAAATTCTGCGTCAGTTTTGTATTTAGTCTCGTATTGCCTCGTCCCGGGCTTGCCACGTGGAAGTAGTTGGTATCAAAAATTATTAGGCGATTGTAGCGATACTCAATGCTGCCAATTTTTTCCCATTTGGTAAGGTCGGCGCAGTCACTTTCAAGGAGCAATGAAAGGTCCGAGCGGCTAATGCCAAGCTTGGTCGCTATGGAATCTATAGTGTCAATACTGCTGGCACCGGTAAGTCGGTGACAATAAAAGGAAGTAGATCCGATGTTGTCTGGGTTCAGGCAAATCACACCGGCGAATCCCATTTGGTCAACATGTACTTGTCGGTTTTTCGTCTGTTCTTGTGCAGCAGTGAGGGTGCGAAACCTCCCCTGTTGACTTGCGGTGAAAACAATCGGCTCTCCCAGAAGTGAGGCGATTCTGTCCATTGTGGCTTGAACATTAATTTGGTTAGATCTGAACTCCTCGCCTTTGAATTCTCCAGCAACTGATTTATATTTCTCCGCTAGGGCAAGTGCTCGGATTTTGTCGACGTCGCGATAAAAGTCATCGAAGTAGAGGGCTTGCGGTAGAGGGGGGGGGGGGCTTCTAAAGTTCATGATGGTAGACAGGCAATTCGTTTTCTAACGCAGGAAAAACGTAGTGATCTCACGTGAACCGCACGAAAAGTATGCAGGTCAAGCGACATGTTTGGTCCCGTCTTCAGATGCAGTTCGAAAACGTTCTGTTTTACCTCCGATAAAATTCTATCTAAGTCGACTCCGCGTCCTTTATCACGGAATATTAATGCAACATGTCCCGGTACGGATCCTTTCGCATTCGCTAGCATTATGTCTTCAGCAAGGGAAACGAGTACAGTCACTGGCTTGTCCCGATTGCAAGTGGTGGTAGTACTCATATGTAGAGAAGATGTAGAGCCAAGCCAAACATCTGTCGGGCCACAAATACTGCATCGAAGGGAATGACGCTTATTTTCTGAGTGCAATGTGGTTGATTCTGAAAGCAGGGTAAGGGTGCTACCGCAACGCTCGCAGCGATGGTCGGAATCTGAAAACTCCAGTTCTGAACCGCCAAACGCCAATGCCTCGATGTCGCCGTTTAGAAAGTGATCATGGACAAAGCGCGCAAAACCAATATCCCAATTGCGGACAAATTCGTTGGCAACCTGCCACGTTACTTCTGCGTATTCATCATAAAATCCAATACGCCTCACTTGGTGCAATGCACGTAGCGCCAGTCGTAGTGCTTCTTCCAGATGCTCCCTAATTGCGCTCAGATGTCTTAGTCGCGTTCGAATAATATCAGCATTTTTTCCCGACTCGGATATCAGATACTGAAAATTAAACTCGTAGTCTCGAATCCGGACAAGCGATCCAATCCAAAAATTAAGTAATTCAAGTCTTGCGCTTGCAAGTTCGGTTAAGTCTGAGACATGCACGAATGAAGGCGGCACGCTATCTGGCGCAAGTACTGTAATTTTACTTTGCCCGACAAGAAGACGAACGTGTGGGGAGGTGCTTGTTTCGCTATTACCTGCGGACGGCAATTGCAGGCTTCCGCAGAAAATTTGACCTACGCCTCGTGCGTGGTTTCTGTGGAGGTTTTGGGGGATATTTTCAATGTCGATCCATTTCACGGGAGCGTATTGCGTTGATCGTGGAACTTGTTTATTGGTGTATGCAGGGTCGCCAATTAAAAGCCAAGGCTTATCTCCGTCAACACGGCTCTGACGATCATTCTCAAGATGGACGAGAAACGCAATGCTTCCCGTTTGCGCGAGCGTATGCGCGGCTGCATCTAACATTTCCTGCGTTGCGTGCCCAGGCCTGTCGTTACACATGAGCACCGCTGCAAAACCATCAGTAGCGGATAGTGCGAAGCTCACGTCAGAAGGAAATAGATCGCCGTTGATGTTAAAACCGTTGCAAGAATAGAGGCAGATTTGTTTCGCCTTAAGATCGCGAACCAACTTGAGCCTGGTATCAGAGGAGTGGACACGCTTACATACGCTTTGTTCATTATTTTCGAAACATCCAGGTATTGATTTTCCACTTAAACTCTTTTCATTTTTCCCGATACGTCCGCACAGTACGGCGTATCGCAAGTTCGCATGTCCCCCCTCCCCGTGGGCGTGAATAAACATCACGTCCCAACTTGCATCCAAGACGCTCCAAACGTCTTGAGCGCGATAGTCGAATACTGATGATTTCATTTCATCCCATCGCCCTGTTGTGATACGTCCACCAATTTCATCCAGAACAGCATATCGCTGTGCCTCATGCTTAGAGATGAGTGCATTGCGTAATGCGATCTGTTTCGCAAACATGAAACTAACGCCCGCCAGGTCCGATGCTGTGATAATCCCGATGGGTACGGTTGCAGCGGCAAGAATCTCCGAAATCTTATGCGCAGGAAAAGCTATGCTACGTCCAACCATAGTAAGTGATCCCGAAGCACTCTTAATGGCCAGTTGGTAATGGTCCTTGCCTCCCTCGTTTGCCGATATAAATGGCCTAGCCATAACCCCAGCGTACCATTCGGCAATCGCGTCACATTCCGGCTCCATGGAGACAACAACATGATGCCGCCCCGACGGAATAATGGTGGGGGGCGCGCCGATTTGCTCCGTCCTTATGGACCAGGGTGACTCCTCGATCCCATATTGCTTAAGGATATGGCACCATCGGCTTCTGCGCATGTCATCGTGCGGATCTAAAATGGGGACGATCTGGGTTCCTGGATAGATCCGGTCCCCAAAGGTTTCATACCAGACGTAGCGCCATTGCATACTTGGATATCTCATCGTGTCGACAGATTCCGTAGCTCTCCGAGCGAGTCGATGATCCTAATGGTATCGAAACCTACGAACCGGATAGCGGCGGTTTTTTCCAGAATTTTCAGATAGGCAGAGGGGTGCGCCTCAATTGTTTCGGCCGTTACGCCGAGAATTTCGCTAAGTTTAGCTCGTATCAGTGGATGTGCCTGAATTGACGAATCAGCCGAACAAAGAACAAATAATGGGCTGACGTCTTCTATTAGTTGTCGTGCCGGGTTCTTGCCTGTTCGATCAATAAGAATGGGCATTACTCCCGCGGCAAGCGCTCCAAGGACATCACTACGCCAGTTGTCTCCGACAAAAAACCATTGTCGCCGCCGGTGTAGATCTTCTAGGCCGCCAAATGCTCCTCCATCGCCCTTGAGAAGCCCGGTCTCCCAGGAAAATAGCGGTTCGGGAAACCAATTGCATATACCTGTTGTTTGGACAATCTGACTAAGGGAACTCGATACATCTGACACCATCTGTAATACCACTCCTTGCTCGGTCAGGTCATGAAGGAGTTCCAACGTACAAGGGGCAAGAGTAGTGTGGCTAAGGGTAAAGTCCGCGAATGCGCGTGCACTTGAGAGAGTCTTTAGAGAAACGGGCCCCGCGTTCGCGAAGCGTGAAGCCAGTAATTCTATGAAGGCTTCGTCGCTTTCGAACCGCGCTGTGAGGTAGAGCCGACGTGCCTGATCGAGCGGGATTCGCATTTCGGTGACCGCAGGCGCGAGCGGAAAGCCTGTAATTGCCTGTTGGAGCGCTTCTTGTCCAGCTATCGAACGAATTCGATGAAGATGTTTCCCCATTTGTGCGTGCCATGCTTGCTGGGGAGGGGGCAGTACGAGAGTCCCGTAAAGATCGAACGCTAGGTAGATAGTGTTGTTGTAGGTTTCCATGGAGCAGGGACCTCCAAGATTGAAAAACTAATCTAAGCTAAAAGCGGCGGGCAACCAATTCGGGACGAGATTGCCGTTTCACGTCCGCACAACCTTCAGGAGAGCGAAATGGAAAAGAAATCCAAGAGCGACGAAACCCAGGTCCGCGTGGATCTGGAGTCTAAGACGAACATGAATGTTTCGGAAAATCTTGCGGAGATTGAGAAGCGTGTAAAGGAACTGAAAGAGAGCATTCAGGCAGGCCAGCCACTGTCTATGGGGAAAACAAACATGCTGAGCGGACTGTTGAGGACGCTTCGCAATTCTATGGGGGCTTGGTAGGTGCTTAGGATACTTTTTCAAAACGGAGGCAGATGAATCCCGGCTTTTTGTTGAGTTTTTCGAAACTCTTGGGTTTGACGTCAGCCATTTCTGGCAATGGCACGGGTTCAAGCACCCTAGTCAGGCGGAAACCGGCATCACAAAAATCGTTGATCAAGGAGCCGAACGGCCTTCTATAGCCAGGCATAGTAACGCCAAAAGAGCTCCATTCTTCGCGTATCAGCTCCAACTCAAAATAATTGCCACTGGTACTTTCGGCGAAATCCGACAAGGGGTGACCTGTGGATATCACAAGGTTGCCTTTAGGGCGTATTACGCGATGCAACTCTTTCAATAGCCCTGTCCAGTCCTCCAGATAGTGAAGTACCAGAGAGGCTACAGCCAGATCGAATTGGTTGTTCTGCAGGAATGGTAATTGCTGTCTGAGGTCTGCAGTGAAAAGCCTGGCTGCATTGTTCGTGCGTCTGGCGCAGGCATCAATCATGTACTCGTTTCCATCAACTCCCGTGACGCTAGCCGCCCCAGACTGAAGCAGATACTCAAGGTAGTATCCGCTGCCACAGCCAATGTCAAGGACGTTAAGACCTTGCGGTCGCCCGATAAGTGACCGCATCGCTGGTCGTTCGTACAGTGCATTGTGAGGAGCCTGATCAATGATCGACACGTAATGCGGCGCAATAATTTTCCAGATTTCAAGTGGGTCTGTGAGGGTCATTGGGGTACTCTACTGATTAGGCCCGCTCTTCTGGCACCAGTTTCGTGGAGAATACGCTGGGCGAATGTTGGCCGGTGACGAAGTTCTATTGTACGCTCCTGCAACACGAGCCAGTGCCCAAATTCGTATATGAGCGAGAGCAGTCGCGAAATGTTTTGGCACGGATTGATATAGAGGCGAAGAGAGTTCCAAGCCAGTTCCGCCTTTTCCGGATGGTGTTTTTCAAACGTTGTGCAACATAAATATAGGTCACGTGTGTAACGGCCTTCCCGGATCAATACCAATTCAAATGCGCAGCGAATCATTGCTTTGGTTATATTGCGGCACATTTCGACGACCGACTGAGGAGATGGATCTGTAGTCAGGCGAGAGTAACAGTCGAGAAGAAATAATTTCATCCTACCATTGTAGTACATCATGGCTTCGTCCGATCGAAATTTCGGAAGATGTTCGCGAATGTCCGTGCCATATATGCATGTCGACTGTGTTGCCAAAATCGAGGGTAGACTATTGTTTCGTTCAAGAAAGCCACGGTTCATAGAAGCGACGACAAAGTCTGGTTTAACATTAAAGCAAAGGTCTGCATTCAGTTCTATACTGAAAGTATTCTCCCAGTCGACATGGTGCCAAGCAAGATATTTGTCCCGCATTGCATTGTAATGAAGTAGTCCGATCATATCCAAGTCTGAGTTGCCAGGAATAGCTTGTCCTCGTGCGACTGAACCTCGGAGATAAAGACTATGTAGTGCCTTACCATATTCCTTTGTGTAGCGCTCGCGCGCTTTTGCGACAATGTTCTCCCAGGAGGTGCCGGCGAGTACTGGTTTACCAAGTGGAAGGATAAATCCCGAGGTATCTTGGTCAAGAAATCGCCCTTTCTGAATGATGCCTGAACGCCACTGCTCGTCCAACCTAATATTCTCGTTCATTGAGCTTATTACCATAAGATACCTGCTTTCGATTCTGGAGAAGCTTAATCATCAATGCTATCTCGCCGTCTAGTATATCGACATTGCGCGCACACTTTTAAGCGCAGTTTGAAAACCGAGGTCAAGAGGTGCTGCGCCAGCAATGGCATCAAGTATGGGAGTTTCTGTACCTCTTCCTATCCTTGAATATAGGCATCGAAGTGGAGAGTCGCCGAGACTGAAGCGTTGAGCATAGTCTTCTCTGCTGATACCACGTTTTTTCCAGCTTTCCGCGAAGGTATGAGCGTTTAAGAGCAAGGCTGCGCCACTCTTGGCGTAATCCTCTAGGATCAGTTTTCGGGATGTTCCGGCTGCCTCTAGGATGGCGGCCGCCAGCAGCCCCGTTCGGTCTTTCCCATGCCGGCACGCAAAAACGACGCCATCGACGGCCGCAGAGGCCACGACATAGAAAGCCTTCGCAAACGAGGCGCCACAAATATCGAGCATAGATTCGTACCATGCGGCGTAGTCTTGCGCAGTTGGTTTGGCACTCGCACTTTCACACCACGGTACTTCGATTGGTATGTCAATCCGTCGGAACTGGCCAAGCCACATTGTTGACGGCACCATCCGACTGGATTCTTCTATGCTGCACAAATTCACATACCAACGAATTTCGCCAGAGAATGCACTGATCTCATGGCTTGTAATTGTCGCGCTTGCCCCGGTAGTGGAGGAAAATGCTGATGACCTATATATACAATGCTGGAGGTAAGCTCCACGGCGCAATGGATTCAGCGGGCGAAAGTTGAGCGGTGTACTTATGCTCACAGGACGCGCTCCATTGGCCTTACAACCGAAAAGTCATGTTGCCGCTGAGTCGCAATATTGTGGAAAGCCGCCGTTGTTAGTGGATTAACGCATACATTTGTAAGTATGGCGTGAGCAAGCTCAACTAACGACTGAACCATGCTCCTATCGGAGTGAAATCCGGATTCTGCCAAGCGATCCGCTACAACCGTATATGAGCGCTGATCAGTACTCGCATCGGCAATATGGGTATAGAGGTCGCAGGGAAAATGCGCTTGGATGAATTCTCCCCAACCCGATACAGTTCTTGTTTCGGTCGCTACGTTGAAGATTTTTCGACTTACGCGTGCGTCATCACCGATAAGAACATGTATGATCGCGTCCACCAACCAACCCATGGTGACGACCGGACGGCAAGCGTCAGGACTACCAAGGATGATTTTTTTTGTGACAAGCGCTTCGGCCAACATGCGATTGAGGAGTAGATCGAATCGCTGCCTGGATGAGAGACCGAAGATGGTGGCTGCTCGTAGAATAGTCCAAGAAAATCCAGCGTCTGATTGTTTCTGAATAATGGATTCGCATATTAGCTTGTGGCGTGCGTAGTCAGTGAGAGGAGCTGCTGGACTATGTTCGAAAACGCAATCGTCACTCGTATGACCGTACACGCTGCAGGACGAAAGGAAAACAAACCTTGAAACTCCAGCATCAGCGGAAAGCCTAAGCAGTGGCTCCAAAGTACCAATGTTAATACTATCTGCGTGCTGGGGATCCAGTTCGTAAGCAGGGTCATTGGAGACAAAAGCCAGATGCACGATGGCTTCCTGTCCCCTGAGCAGTTGTTCCATATCTTGTCGTACGCGGACATCGGCTCTGTAAACGCGAAGGTTCGGATGGGCCACAAAAGGCTGTCCAAAGATCAGGCGATCAACGACAGTGACCTGATCGCCTCGATCAAGCAGCTTTTTGATAAGTGAGGAGCCTAGATATCCCCCACCACCGGTAACAAGAATCCTCACGGCAACTCCTTGCTGGCTCACCCGGCAAAGTTTGACAAATAATGTGAAAATAACGTGTTGCCATTCCCCTAATCGCTCTGGTTATTGTAGACAGCTTGCAGCTGTCTGCCATTGGCTTATTCTTTTGAGAAAAGGCCACTCACCCCAGAATAGCGTTGAATCGCCCCTGCTTTCGTAGACAGACACCAGTGGCAGCTCTTGGTCGATTTCTGTTGATCACGGCGGAGAGGAATCGACTCCGATATAACGTTCACCAATGCCTACGCGACGATGAATCCGCCCTATGAAGACGGCGGTGATCCAGTCGCAGCGTAGTCTGGAAAAGACATCATCGACTCGGTCGGTGTGTGCTCGTAGGCTGAGGACAACACGGCACTGAGCCGATTACCCAACAGGTCCCAAGCGCGCTTCTTCTCTTCGGCATAGTCGTGATGCAGGTAGTGACGTCTCACCCGCGAACCGGCCAACACATGGTTTTGGCAGCGATCGATGACATCCAGGCTGACTCCCAAAGCTTGCATCATGGTCGCGCCCGTGCGGCGCAGGTCATGCGGCGTCCAGTCGCCGTTCTGGCCGTCGGCCAGCATCAGGGTGTCGTCATGACGCCGTCTGGAGAGGGCCTTGCGGTTTTTGAATCGGGCCTGGCGATCGCCGACCTGTTTACTCACCACTTTCACGTCCACATGCCCATCATCCTGCTTGTTTGGAAAGCACCATTGGGAGTCTCCTGTCAGGGTCTTCAGTTCCTGAAAGAAATGCAGCGCAAAGGGGGAGAGGAAGACATGGTGGTCCTGCTTCTTGCCCCGGCTGCCTTTGACGTTCTCGCTGGGGAGGAACCAGGTCTGCCGGTCCAGATCGACATTTTTCCATTCGGCCTGCAGCAACTCGCCAATCCGGCACAGGGTGCCCAGGCTGATCCAAAGCGCGAGTTGAGTTTCTTTTTTTAACGGCCGAATGCCGTCGTACTTTTGACCCGCCGGGAGGGCGTTGTAATCGGCGGTCATTTGCTGGAAACGGTTGTGCAGTTCCAACAGCTCAGTCGGGGAAAGGATGCGGCTTCTTTCCGCTTCGTAGTCGGCAGGGATCAACGGGGAGATGTCGACCAGTTCAGTCGGATCACCCTCAACCAGTAGCGCCCGCCAAGGTTGGCGCTTTCTAGCCCAGTTGAACATCTGGGTGAGGTCGGCGAAGAAGCTGATGGCTTGCCGGTGAGCGCCGCGGTTGACCACGGCCCGGATCAGCGCCCGAACATCATGCTCGGACACACTGCTGACCGCGGTCTTGCCGAGTGCTGGGTAAAGGTCCTTATTAAAGCGTCGTTGCAACTCGGCATTGCCGTCTTTGCGCGCGACGCCATCCAACAGCCAGGCCTTGGCCAGATCCTGGACGGTCAGTGTTTGCACCTTCGTCGTTTTTACTTGTTCGGCCTTAACATTAGCAGCGGCGTATGCCTGTGCCTTCGCGGTTTTCTTATGCTCGTTGGGATTGACCTGCTCATCAATGAGTGCCCTGGCCTGGTTACGCGCCTTGCGGATGTCCGTTAGGGATTTGCGCGGCCAGGTTCCGCAGGCGTACTCTTTGTTCTGGTCGCCCCAGCGATAACGATAGAAAAAACTGACCGACACACCGTCCTTGCGGACGGAGATTCGACCGGCCAGATTGCCATCCTCGCGGAGGATTCGGCCGGCATCGTTGGCAGTCAGTGCCTCGAGTTCTTTGATGGTAATTTTGGCCAAGAAACGGACTCCCCCTACTTTTACCCCCACAAAAACGTCGGCTCTTGATGGACGTTACTGGACTCTCGTAGAGCAGAACACCGCTGGAGCTCAAGTAAATACTAGCTTAGAAAAGTCCAGAGTAAAATTTTGGAAGCTTTCAAGAAGTATGAAAAAGGAGATGGGGTGCTAGGGGTCGAGTGTTCGAATCACTCCGTCCCGACCATATGATTCAATGACTTAGGCCAATGTTCACAGCATTGGCCTTTTTCATGCGCGTGATATTTGTGTGATATCTCCATTTTTGACGATGGTCTCGACAGAATCAGACTCGAGTTGAGGGGTGTTGAGGAAGAAGAAATCTCGTTCTACTTCTTTCGCTTCAGCATGACTGTTCAAGAGGTGTAAGCATGCAGCTTCTAATAGGGGGGGGGGCGGCAACTGCAGGCGCGCGTTCAGCAACGAGCAGCGCTGTAGGCGCGGTGGGGCATCCCGGGCAATATCTGTTCTATCCATGTATAAGCGTTATCATCACTCTATTCGGCAGTATGGGTACCGCATCGAAAGAAGCGACGGTTCGATCACCTCGCTCTTTACCCGGATTCGCTTTGTTATCAGAAGGAGAAAAAAGATGAAACGGATGTTTTTGATCGGGCTGTTCGCGGCATTACTTGCCGGTTGTGGTGATCCAAAACTGGACGCAACCACCGAAGGATCCTTGCAGGAGTCGTCTAAAAAAGTTGCTGAAAATCTGTCTCCTGACGAGAAGAAACAGTTTACGGCAGACCTGATGCTGATTGCCTTGAGCAATTTGAGTCTCGGAAATACATCGCTGGTCGGGGTACAGCAGAACAACAGTTTAAGTCTTGACGGAAAGACGGCTGCTGACGTGAATGCGATGGCGACGACTATTCGCGCAGCGACCGAGCAGAAGAAAAAAGAGCAGGCGTTGCTGGAAATCAAGGAGCTGAAGTCCAAGGCTGCTTCTGCCGAGATTGCAAAAAGCGAGCTGGCGAAGTTCGCTGTATCGAGATCCAGACTTCTGGAACAGCAGGCTGACAAGTACTCGAAGATTGCTCAGCCGGTTATCGAGTTGACGGTGCAGAATGGCACTTCGCATCCAATTTCACGCGCGTACTTCAAGGGCTCCATTGTCAGTCCTGAACGAGCCGTTCCATGGTTTGTCGACGCGTTCAATTATGAAATCAGCGGTGGCTTGGAGTCTGGTGAAGGCGCGACCTGGCAACTCTTGCCCAACAAGTTCGGCAAGTGGGGCAAGATTGAAGCGCCGGCCGGAGCCATTTTCACCGTTGAGGTTTACCGGCTTGATGGCCCGGATGGCAAGGCGCTTTTTGATGCCAGCGGTTTGAGTGAGAGTGAGCAGGCGCGACTGGATGCCCTGCAAAATCAGTATGGCGCCGCTTGATAGCCTGACTTGCATAAACCTGCTACGGCGGGTTTTTTCTGTCTATTGATCCGCATAACGCTTCAGGTGCTCTTACCTGAGGTCTTTTGCGCGCTGGCACTCTTCCAAAAGCTCATTTGGCAACGTGGCGCTATTAGCCGCAAGGCTGGTGAACATTACCGTTGCAGCTATAAAAACTCGTTAATAAATATTCGAACGGCGATCATCCAAATCCACTGTGCGCCGATACAACTGGGCGGGAGCGGGGTGTTTGCCCCGTGCATACCCGTGAACTACGCTCACAAAACACAAGGATTTCGGGCTTAGTGCCCCTGTCGTACCTGTCCAGGACACGCTTTTGCCTATCCCCGTTCACGACCCGCATCATGTCCCCGGCACGCTCAAGCGCTTGCCGTTACGCAAAGCTGCGGTGCTGTTTATCGTGGCAGTGTGTTTGTGCCTGTCCGGATTGTTGTATCTGCAACTGGAGCAGTCGCGGCGTCAGGACCTGGCAGTGGCGCAGGTGGCGTCGAGTAACCTGACACGGGCGATGGCGCAGCAGGCCGAGGACACGTTCCTGGCGGCGGATCTGGTGCTGACCAGTCTGGTTGACTGGATCGAGGACGATGGTTACGGCGCTGCGCAAAAACCACGGTTGCAGAAAACGTTCGCTCGGCGAGTGCAGCAACTAGAGCAGTTGCATGGCATGTTCCTGTTCGACAGCAAGGGGCAGTGGGTGATTACCTCGTACCCTGACTTGCCCATTGGCAAGGACGTCGCCGACCGTGAATATTTCCGCTTTCATCAACAGAATGCCTCGAGGAAGGCGCACATCGGTCGGGCGATTCGCAGTCGTGAGAACGGTGAGTGGATCATCCCGATCTCCAAACGGGTCAACGATCGGGCCGGTCATTTTCAGGGTGTGTTGATGACCGGGATCAAGATGTCGTACTTCGACCGGTTCTTCGAAAGCTTCAGCCTCGACGACAAAGGCATCATGTTTCTCGGCCTGACTGACGGCACTTTGCTCGCACGTCGACCGTTTGACGAAAACCTGATCGGTTCTTCGTTGGCGCAAGGCAGCATTTATCAGACATTGCTGCCTCAAGCCCCGTCTGGCACTGCGATGATCAATTCGGTGGTCGATGGGGTGGAGCGTTTGTACGGCTACCGGCAACTGGCGTCGTATCCGCTGGTGGTTGCCGCCGGGACGTCGCGCGACACGATTCTCAAGGGTTGGTACGATCGGGCGTTTCAGTCCAGCGTGATCATTGCGCTGGTAATGCTCGGCGTCGGTCTTTTCGGCTGGGTGTTCATCCACCAGGTGCGCGACGGTGAGCGGATCGAGAAAAACCTGCGCAAGGCGCAACAGGCGCTGGAGCAGATCGCGACCCACGACAGCCTTACCGGGCTGGCCAATCGGCGCCTGTTCGAGCGCTCGCTGGAGATCGAATTCGCCCGAGGGGCCCGGCAGAGCAGCCCATTAAGCCTGATCATGCTCGATATCGATTTCTTCAAACGCTACAACGATGCCTATGGTCATGTCGCGGGTGACCATTGCCTGACACAAGTCGCCCAAGTGCTCAAGGCTTGCTGTCAGCGCAAGACCGATCTGGCGGTGCGCTACGGCGGTGAAGAGTTCGCGGTGCTGTTACCGGACACCGATATCAACGGTGCATTGGCGATTGCCGGGCAGATTCGTCGCAGCGTGATCGACAAACACATCATCCACAGCGGATCACCGACCGAATACCTCACCGTGAGCCTGGGCTGTTACGCCTTCATTCCAAGTGGCAATGACGACCCTGAAGTGTTTATTCAGCAAGCGGACGCGGCGTTGTATCAGGCGAAAAATGCCGGGCGCAATCGTGCGGCCGTGCTGTCGATGGATGGCGCTGTTGCAGAACTGATGCGCTCCGACCGCTAAGCCGATCACCTGCTTGCTGTAGGTTGTCATCTGACGTCTGAGTGGCCTCCTGTTCTTCTGGAATATTGGCTATTTGTCGAACCACGCGCCGGGGCTAACGTAGTCACACATTCACTCGCCCCGGAAACCCACCATGAAAGCTCGTACCGATTTCTACACTGCTTCCCCCGACGCCCTGAAAGCGATGATTGCCCTGGAAACGGCCGTGTCCAAGCTGCCGCTGGAAAAGCCTTTGGTTGAACTGGTCAAACTGCGTGCTTCGCAAATCAACGGCTGCGCGTTCTGCATCGACATGCACACCGCTGATGCGATCAAGGGGGGTGAAACTCCACGTCGCCTGTTCGCCGTGACCGCATGGCGTGAAGCGCCGTTCTTCAGCGACCGCGAACGCGCCGCCCTGCTGTGGACTGAGTCGCTGACTCAAGTGAGCCTGACCCACGCCCCGGACGAAGATTACGAAGTCGTCGCGGCGCAGTTCTCGCCCAAGGAAATGGTCGACCTGACCGTCGCGATCAGCACCATCAACAGTTGGAACCGTCTGGCGGTGGGTTTCCGTAAAACCCCGCAGGCCTGAGGCTTGCCCGTTATGCCTTGTGGGCGCGGTCATTGAGCGTGGCGCCAGGCATTTTCAGGTGCTTACTTGAGCCATTGGCCGGGCGTGCTACCGGTCATGGCTTTGAAAAACGCGATGAAGGCGCTGTCGCTGGCGAAGCCCAGTTCAAAACCGCAATAACCGAGACTGCGCCCGGTGGCGAGCAACTCCATGGCACGCATCAGACGCCACTGCTGGCGCCATTGCTGATAGCTCATACCGGTCTCGCGCTGGAAGATCCGGCCAATGGTGCGACTGCTGGCGCCGATCTGGCGTTCCAGCATTTGCAGTTCCGGTGGCAGTTTTTCCGGTGTCGCCAGCAGTGCCGTCAGGCGCTTGTCCCGGGGCAAGGGCAAGAGCATGGGTTGTTGTGCGGCCTCGCGAATCTCGCTCACGCACAGACCCAATAGATGAACGAATTTGCCTTGCTGCCAATCGCTGTCGAAATCTGCCAATGCCATCGGCTCCAGCACCGCACGCAGCAGCGGGCTGACTTCAATCACGCACACCCCTTGCGGTAATTCTCTGCACAGTTCGGGAGTCAGGTAGATGGAGCGGTAATCCACGCTCTGTTGCATCACCGCGCGATGGACGACACCGGGCGGAATCCAGGCGGCCCGCGACGGTGGCAGCAAACACAACTGCTGCGCCAGGGTGATACGGGTGCAGCCCTGGCGGGTGTAAAGCAGTTGCCCGCGTTGATGGCGGTGTAGACCGGAATCGTGATCGCCGCCCAGGCTGGAGGCGATGCCGATGACCGACGCGCAATAGCGATCAGGGTCAAAATTCGTGTGGGCATTGAGCCAGGCCATGGTTTGTCCGATATCAACGATAAGTTGTCAGGGTTTTGATAATACGTCATCCGTTGCTCCCTAAACTCCTCGGCAGTTTTTGTATGAGGAGTAACGGTGAGATGAACAACAGACATTTATTGGTGTTGGCGATTGCGCTGCTGATGTTTCCGCAAATTGCCCAGACCCTCTACAGCCCGGCGCTCGGCGATATCGGCCGTGCGTTTGGCGTTGGCCCGCAAGCGGCTGGGCAGACCTTGTCGGTGTATTTCCTGGCGTTTGCCTTTGGCGTGGTGACGTGGGGGAGGGTGTGCGACCGGATTGGTCGGCGCCCGTCGATGCTTGCCGGTTTGGCGATCTACGCGGTGGCTTGCGTGATCGGCTTGAGCGTGCAGAGTTTCCAGGGATTATTGATCGCCCAAGCCTTGGCGGCATTTGGCGCCGCTGTCGGTTCTGTGGTGACCCAAACCTTGTTGCGCGACCGCTTTCAAGGCGCGGAACTGGCGCAGGTTTTTTCGCTGGTGGGCATGGCTCTGGCAGCCAGTCCGGCGCTAGGGCTGTTCGCCGGAGCGGGGCTGGTTCAAGGGTTTGGCTATCGCGGCGTACTCGGTGCGCTGTTGCTGATTGCAGTGGCGTTGTGGCTGTGGAGTTGGCGCGCCTTGCCGGAAACTCGTGCGCAACCATTGTCCAGCGTGGGCCTGTTCCAAACCCTGGGGCGCATGGTGCATGACGTTGGGATCTGGCGCTCGGCCTTGTGGATCGCCTTGTTCAACGTGTCACTGTTCAGTTATTACAGTCTCGGCCCCTTTGTGTTTGAACGTCTTGGTTTGAGCGCAAGCATGTTCGGCTACAGCGGCGTGATTCTTGCGCTTGGCTCAGGTTTTGGAGCATGGCTGAACAAACGTCTGCTGCGCCGCGGTTTCAACGCGCTGCAATTGATTCGACTCGCCGCACTGAGCGGTTTGCTCGGTGGTGCAGGTGTTTGGGCGATGCAGGACAGCGGTGCGTTCATCTTGCCCATGTTGCTGGTGGTGCTGGCGTTCGGTATGGCGATTCCGAATATCCTTGGTTCTGCGCTGGTCAATTACACGGATCGCCTGGGCACCGCAGGGGCGTTGTTAGGGCTGCTTTATTACCTGCTGATTGGCGCGGGATTGATGCTCGCCGGTTGGTCGCAGGCACTCGGGGAAACCCTGATAGTGTGCAGCGGCGTGGCGTTGCTGCTGACATTCAACGCAAGTAAATCAATTGTTTAAGAAGTGTAAGCGATGTAGGAAGCGTCTTGCATTTGTGTAGGAGGGCTCCGACTATCACGATCATTGATAGGGTGGCATTGCGCCATTTGATGATCGCAAGGAAGTTGCGTGCCGTATTCGTTCCACGTTGTTTATCGTCGTCGATTCACGCTTTGCCCGCTGCTGTCGGCCTTTGTGTTGAGCGTGTGTGCCTCCTCGCTTGAAGCTGCCGAACCTGTCGCGCCGGGCCAGGAAGTATTGCGCCAGCAACAACAGCAACAGCGCGATTTGCAACAACTGCAACTGGAACAAAGAAAGCGGCAACTGGAGCGCGGCGCGTTCGGCCCCGCGTCGGTAACCCCAGCCATTCCCCAAACCGTTACCCCCGATGAGCGTTGCTGGCCACTGAGCGGCACGCGCATCGGCGGCGTCACGCTGATCGACAGCGCCAAGCTCAACGCACGCCTCAAACCGCTATTGTCGCCGTGCATGGGCGTCGGCCAGATCAATCATCTGCTGGCGACCATCACTGCGATCTACGTCGAGAAGGGCTACATCGCCAGTCGCCCCTACCTGAGCAGCGCCCCGGCAGCGGGGCAGTCGCTGGACATCATGGTCGACGAAGGCTACATCGAGTCGATCGAACTGGCCGATCAGAGCCTGCCGGTTTCGCTGGGTGGCGCCTTCCCCGGGATGCTCGGCGGACCGTTGAACCTGCGTGATCTGGAGCAGGGGCTGGATCAGTTGAACCGTTTGCGCTCAATCGATCTCACCGCCGACATTGCGCCCGGCAGTCAGCCTGGCGCCTCGCGGATCATCTTGCGTTCGCGCACCTCTGGTCAGTCGCGCTGGGCCTTGAATGCCGGGCTCGACAACCTTGGCAGTGCCAGCACCGGGCGTGATCGCGACAGCGTCAGCCTGAGCCTCGACAGCCCGTTGGAACTCAACGATCTGTTGAGCCTCAGCGCCAGCGACACGTTAAACCAGGGTGATCGCTACAGTCGTAACGCCAGCCTCTACTACGCGATCCCTTACGGTTACTGGACGTACAGCGTGTTCGCCAGCCATGCCGAATATCGTGCGCCGTTCAAATTGCACAGCGTGACCTTTCACACCACCGGCATCACCGATCAGATCAGTCTGCGTGCCGACCGCGTTTTGTGGCGCGACCAGAGTCGTCAGCTCAGCGCCAACCTGCAACTGGCGCACAAGGACGTCGACAGCTATCTGGAAAACGTCCGGCTGGGCATTCAGAGCCCGACGCTGACTGTGGCCGAGGCCGGACTGAATCTGTTCTGGCTCGACCGCGCGGTGTGGAACCTCGATGTCAATTACGCCCAGGGTCTGCGCTGGTTCGGCGCCGATGACGACTCACAGCATCAGGTCAACAACCTGCCCAAGGCGCAGTTTCGCAAGTACCGCGCCGGCCTCAGCCAATGGCGCAACGGTCAGCTCGGCGCGCAAGCCTGGCAGTGGCAGAGCCAGCTCAACGTGCAGTACAGCCCCGATCCGCTACCGGCCATCGAACAACTGCTCGGCACCGACGATTCGGCGGTGCGCGGTTATCGGGTCAGCAGCGCCTCCGGTGCCAGCGGTGCGCTCTGGCGCAACACGTTGCGCCTGCCGCTGCGCAGCGAATGGCCGGTGCAGATTACCCCGCGTGTCGGTCTCGACCATGGCTGGATCAAGGCCGATCACGGCGCACAGGGCCAACGCCTGAGCGGCGCCAGTGTTGGGCTGAATCTGGGCTGGAAGAACCTGCAAGTGGACCTCGATTACCAGCGCGCCCTCAACATTCCCAACGGTTTGCAGCACGAGCCGCCCACCTGGCTGATGCGTGTGGGTGTGCAGATATGACCCTTGTTTAAACCAATCAAGCAGTGAACAAACAGCCGTTGGATCTGAGCGCGACAGCCACGGCCAGGAAAAATCGCGCGACGTGATGCCGTCCTTCCATGGAGACGTTTTTATGCCAGCACCTACCTTTGCATTTCATCTTTCTCCTCGGGGCAAACTGCGCTGGGCGATTGCCAGCCTGTTCTTCGCCATCCACCTGCCAAGCGCATTGGCCGGCGGAGTCGTGGTCGCCCCGGGCCCCGGCGGTACCGCGCAATTGCAAACCCAGGGCGGTGTGCCCATCGTCAACATCGTTGCACCCAACGGCTCGGGTCTGTCGCACAATCAGTTCCTCGACTACAACGTCGATCGTCAGGGCCTGGTGCTCAACAACGCGTTGCAGGCCGGGCAATCACAACTCGCCGGGCAACTGGCAGCCAACCCGCAACTGCGGGGTCAAGCGGCAAGCGTGATCCTCAACGAAGTGATCAGCCGCAACCCCTCGGCCATCAACGGTGCGCAGGAAATCTTCGGTCGCGCTGCCGACTATGTGTTGGCCAACCCTAACGGCATCTCGGTGAATGGCGGCAGTTTCATCAACACGCCGAACGCTAATCTGGTGGTCGGCCGCCCGGAATTGAACGACGGCAAACTGCAGGCCTTGAGTACCCGTGATGCCAGTGGTCAGTTGCAGATTCAGAGCGGCGGCCTGCGTAACGGCGAGGGCTCGATCAACCTGATCGCGCCGCGTATCGACAGCCAGGGCGCGATCAATGCCCGCGATCAATTGAACCTCACGGTCGGGCGCAATCAGGTTGATTACGCCAGCGGCCAAGTGAAAACCGTAGACCCTGCTGGCAACACCGGCGATCAACGCATTGATGCCAGCCTGTTTGGCGCGATGCAGGCTGGACGCATCAATATCGTCAGCACGGCCGAAGGTGCGGGTGTCAGGGTTGGTGCAGTACACGTTGCGGGGCGCGACGGTGTGCAGATTCGTTCGGCCGGTGACCTCAGCGTCAGCGGCGAAGCTGTACCCAACAGCCTCGAAGTGACGCGTGCGGGCATCCGCAGCAGCGCTGGCGACGTGGGTTTGCACAGCGGCAAGGATCTGACCCTCGCCGCCACCGATGTCAGCGGCCGTGACGTTACGGTCGACGCCAAACGCAACCTGACCTTGACCACGGTCCAGAGCCGCAAGCTCCAGGAAAAGCGCGAGAACTGGAGCAATAGCACGATCGGCATCACCTGGGAAACCTACGACCGCACCCAGACCGACGCTGATTCGCGTCAACATGGCAGCCAGATCATCGCCAGCCGTGACGCCAAACTGTCGTCAGGCAAAGACACCGAATTGAAGGCCGCCAAGGTCGAGGCCGCTAACAATCTCAGCGTGCAAAGCGGCGGCGATCTGCGCCTGACCGCCGCCACCGAAAGCCACACCCAGACCGATCAAGGCAACCACCGCAAACACCTGTGGAAAGCCAATTGGAACACCAGCAGCGAAGAGCAGCGCAGCGTCACCACCCAGTTGAAGGCTGGCAACATCGCCTTGAAAACCGCTGCGTTGTTGCGTTCCGAAGGCGCCGAGCTGGACAGCTCGGGCGACCTGCAACTGGCTGGCAAGCAAGTGGAAATCGCCACTGCCACGCGCACCCATCGCAGCAGCGACAATAGCTACTCCGGCGATCTGGTCGGCGGCAGTTTCTTCGGCAAGACCGGTGATGCCGACAAGGGCCAGACCCAGCACCAGGGCAGCAAAATCAACGCGGCTGGCAAACTGATCGTCAAGGCGCACGACGTGCGCATCAGCGCCAGCCAGGTGCGTGGCGGCACCGACGCCAGTGTGATCAGTTACAAGGGTTCGCTGGTCATCGACGGCGTACAGGACACCTCGCACAGCAACAACCACGACAAGGACAGCAAGTTCTTCGGCATCACCAAGGACGAGTCGCGCCAGAACGCCAAGGACAGCACCACGGTGCGCAGTGAACTGGTGTCCGACAGCAACCTCAAGCTCAAAAGCGCCAAGGACATCGAAGTGGCCGGTTCCACGGTCAAGGCTGACGGCGCGCTGACGGCCGATGCGGCGGGGGATGTGAACGTGCATTCGGCGCAGAACACCCACGACAGCACCCATAGCACGCAGACCCGTGGCTTCGACGCTTACGCGAAAGAGCAAACGCCAGAGCAATATCGCGCCGGGATTCATTACGAAGACAAGCAGCAAACGGTGACCCGTAATGACGTCACCCAGCAAGGCGCCAGCCTCAGCGGCGGCAGCGTGCAGGTGAAGGCCGGTGGCGATCTGACGATCAAGGGCGGCGAGGTCAAATCCACTGCGGGCGACACCCACCTCAGCGGCAGGAATGTATCGTTGCTGGCCGAGCAGGACAGCCACAAAACCTCCACCGACAAGAGCAGCACGGGTGGCGGCTTCTACTACACCGGCGGCCTCGACCGCGCCGGCAGTGGCGTCGATTTCGCCCACAGCACTTCGCAAGACACCACGAGCAAAACCACGGCGCAAACCAGCAGCGTGCACAGCAGCGGCAACCTGATGATCAATGCCGACAAGCTCGCCACCGAGGGCGCTCAAGTGAAGGCTGGCAGCGGCCTGAATGTTGCGGCCAACGAAATCGACAACCGCGCCGCCAGCAACACCCAAAGCAGCAGCCACAACGAGAGCAACTGGTCGGCGGATATCGGCGCCAACGTCGAATACAAAGACATCGCCCGGCCGATTGCCGGCGCCATCAAAGACGTGATCGGCGGCAAGCTGCCGGACAAGGATGCATTGGCTAATGTCGGTCAGCCGAACGTTGGTATCGACGTCGCAGTCGGCCACGGCAGTGCCAGCAAAACCGAGCAAACCAGTAGCGCCGTGGTCAGCCGTTTTGAGGGCGGTAATGTAGACGTCAACGTGGCTGGAACGCTGCACGATCAGGGCACCGAGTACAACGCCACTGCCGGCAAGGTGAACATTACGGCAGACAAACTGGTCGCCGATGCGGCAAGCGACACCCACAGCAGCACCGATAACGCCGTGGACGCCAAGGTCGACGTGCGCGTCTACACCAAAACCGGTGAAGACGTGAACGTTGCCGGCAGCGGGGCGGGGGGCAGCAGTGCGTCCAGCAAGGACAGCTCCACCGCCGTGGTCGGCGTTTATGCCGGCAACCAGGGCGTGAACATCAAGGTGGGCGGTGATGCGCAGTTCGAAGGCAGCCGTTTCGACGGTGGGCAGGGCGGCGTCAGTATCAAGACTGACGGCAACCTGGCGCTCAATCAGGCCAATGATCGCCAGAGCAGCGACACCTCCAGCCTGCGCGGCAACGCTTCGCTGACGGTCGGTACCTTGCCGGGCACCGATGGCACCAACGTCGATCTCGGTGCCGGGTTCCAGCTCGATCACAGCGGCAAGCAAGCCACTGACACTCAGGCCCACGTGGCGAGCATCAGTGGCAACGGCGTGCAACTGAGCAGCGGCGGTAATCAGATCCAGCAAGGCACGAAAATCGACAGCGCGGGCGCCATCGATTTGCAGGCCGATGGCAAACTTGACCTGCAAGCCGCCAGCGACACCCACACCGCCACCGGCAGCAATCTGGGCGGTGGTTTGAAGGGCGGCGGTAGCAAAACCAGCAGCGAGAAGAGCCGTGATCAGGGTGGTAATCTGAGCGGCAACTTCAACATCGGTCGAGTCAACGAGAA
Source organism: Pseudomonas sp. EA_65y_Pfl2_P74 (assembly GCF_963970575.1). Taxonomy (NCBI): domain Bacteria; kingdom Pseudomonadati; phylum Pseudomonadota; class Gammaproteobacteria; order Pseudomonadales; family Pseudomonadaceae; genus Pseudomonas; species Pseudomonas sp. EA_65y_Pfl2_P74. The sequence continues at coordinate 6,612 of NZ_CAXAOQ010000043.1, read as the reverse complement.
CTCGCAGACCCTGACCGGTGGTCAACTCAACAGCCAAACCTCGGTCGCACTGAGCGGTGATGCGGTGCATCTGCAAGGCACTCAAGTCAGCGCACCCCACGTCAGCATCGACGCGCAGAAGGGTGGTTACGTGCAGGAGTCGGCGCAGTCCACCGACAGCCGCAACAACTGGAACGTGGCGCTGAATGCCGGTGGCAACCTGAGCAGCAAAACGCCGACATCAGCCGATGAAAAAGCCAGCAGCGATCACGGCTTCAATGCCGGGGCCAAGGTTGGCGTGGATTACCTGCAAGGCACCACGCAGCAGAACAGCCAGATCAAGGCTGACAGCGTGGTGTTGAATAGTGCGGGTGACGCGCAACTGGCGGGGGCGCGGATTGAGGCGAAGAACGTCGGCGGTGAAGTCGCCGGTAATCTGAGTGTCGAAAGCCGTCAGGACTCGCAGACCCACGCCAAGGTCGACGTCGATCTGGGGCTGACAGCGAAGAAAAACCCACCCAGCGACAAGGAAAAACTTGCCGGCACCGACTACAAGCCAACGCTGAAAGCGCAGGGTGAATACGCGCACAAGGACAGCGTGAAACAAGCCTCCGGCATCAGCGCTAGCCAAGGTGTGAATCTGACTGTTCGCGGCGCCACGCAACTCACTGGCGCGCGGATTTCGGCGAGTGAAGGCAAGGTTGATCTGGGGGGGGCGAAGGTCAGCAGTACCGACCTGAGCAACCTCGATTACGGCGTAAAAGCCGGGCTGGATCTGCCACAGAAAAAGGAAGAAAACGCAGCGAAGGTTTCCTTTGAGAACGGCAATCTGAAAGTCGGCCCGGTCACCCTGAGCGGTCATCTGGACGGCCAGCCGCTGCAGGCAGGGATCGACGAAAAAGGCTAATGACCCGCCACCCCATGCAAGAGCGGGCTTGCTCCTGCATGGGGTTCTCGCCGGGCACCGCAATGGTGTCCAGTGAGCCCTTACACGCTGAGGATTTGCTGTTGCTTATGCGTGTTCGTTACCTGGCGCTCCAGCAACGCCTCGACAAACTGCTTGCCGAATTGTTCCAGATACTGCCGCTGCAATAGGCATTCATGCGGTGCCTCAACGTCGTGCTGGATCAACTCACCGCTGATGTACGGCGCCCACAAGGCTGGCTGCTGTTCGTCCTGACGCAGGATGTCGGTGGTGGCGCGGATGAACAGCAAATCACCGTTGAACACCTCGTACTGTGTACGTGCGAGCAACTCCAGCATCCGCTTCGAATCGTCTACCAGACGGGTCAGGAACTCATCGCCGATATGCCGGCTGCCGAGCACTTCTTCCATCGCACTTTTCAGCCCCTTGAGCCCTGCACGGGGCGTGCCGACGATGGCGCGGGTCATGCGGCTGATGATCATCGCGTCGTCAAGTTTCAACGAAGCCTGGCCACCTTGCAGCGGGTAGCTGTCGAACATGCAAAGGAAGCTCACTTCACGCCCGCGCGCCTGCAGCATCGCGCCAATACGCAGCGCGAGGTTGCCACCCACCGACCAACCGGCCAGTTGATACGGCCCCTCGGGATGCAGGTCGACGATGCGTTGAAGGTATTCCGCGGCCAGATCATCCAGTGATTCGATGACTCGCGTCGGATCGCGCAGGATCGGCGATTGCAACGCGTACAACGGCTGATTTTCCGGCAGAAACGGCAGCAGACCGGCATAGGGCCAGGCAATCCCGCCGCCTGGATGGATGCAGAACAGCGGTGGCCGTGAACCTTCGCTGCGCAGCGTCAGAACGGCGTCGAATGGATCGCTGTCACCGCTGTTGTTTTGCAGACGCTGGGCCAGTTGTCGCGGGGTGGGGGCTGCGAGGAAATCGGCGATGCCCAGAGCAACACCAAACCGCTCCTTGATCCGGCTGATCAGTTGCAGCCCTAGCAGCGAATGGCCGCCGAGGTCGAAGAAACTCTGGTTGGCGAACACTTCGTTGCAGTCCAGCGCTTCGGCGAACAGCTTGCACATCGCCGCTTCTTCTGGCGTCTGCGCAGGTGACAGTTCACAGGCGTCGTAGAGTACCGCCGCGGGCAGACGATCCATCGCCAATTTACCGTTGGGCGTCAGCGGGAATTGGGCGACGCACATGATCACGCTCGGCACCATGTGCTGCGGCAGATGCCGGCCCAGTGCCTGTTTGAGCTGCTGACTGTCGAGACTGGAGTCCTTGCTGGCGACATAGCCGACAATGGCCGGGCCGTGGACAAGTTCACGCAACATCACCGCGGCGTCGTCGACTCCAGCGCAACCAAGCAGAACGTTTTTGATCTCGTCCAGTTCTATGCGCAAACCGCGCAGTTTGATCTGATTGTCCTGGCGGCCGAGGTAATGAATGCGCCCGGCGTGATCGAAGAACACCCGGTCACCTGCGCGGTACATCGTGCTCGCGCCGTCGAGCAGATCGGCAACAAAGCCTTTGGCGGTGAGGTCGGGACGGTTGCGATAACCGCGCGCAACGCCCGGGCCGCCGATGAACAGATCACCCCAGGCCCCGGGTGGCAGCAAGCGCTGCTGGCCGTCGAGCACATACAGGCGCGTGTTGGCAGTGGCCGGCCCGATCGACAGATCCCCCGTGCCATAGCAGGCGTTGATCGAGGTGGCGAACGAGGTTTCCGTCGGGCCATAGACGTTGAGCAGGCGGCAATGCGAGAAGCGCGCGAGTAACGCCGGTGTACACGACTCACCGCCGAGCATGAGCACGGTGTCCTGCGGAAAGTCTTCGGTCTGATGGCAGGCAAGCAGGCTCGGGGTCATCACCAAAAGGTTGATGCCTTCACGCTTGACCAGTGTGGCCAAAGCTCTTCCGGGGCTACTGCTGACTTTGTCGGTGATCACCAGTTCAGCGCCGGCGAGCAAGGTCATCATGATTTCCAGCACCGACATGTCGAAACCGGCAGCGATGAATTGCAAGACTCGCGCGTGCGGCTTTAATTGCGCGGCATTGATGGCGGTGCGGGCGATCGGCACCAGATTGCGTTGCGTGACTTCGACGCCTTTGGGCTTGCCGGTGGAACCTGAGGTGTAGATCAGATAGCCCGGCAGTCCTGCATCGAATGGCGACAAAGGCTTCGTAGCCGCCGGTAGTTGCGCGAGGGTTTCGGCAGTCAGCCATAGCAGTTTGTCGGCAGCGATCTCGACCTTGAGTTGACTGCCCGGTGCGACGATCACCACGGTCGGGCTGGCATCGCTGAAAATGTGTTCGATGCGCGCCTCGGGCAGATCCGGATCGACCGGTACATAACAGGCGCCAAGTTTGAACAGGGCCACGGCGGCCACTGCCCATTCGAGGCTGCGCGAGAACATCACCACCACGCAGTCCCCGGCCTGCACACCACGCTCACGCAGATGTACCGCAAGGCGCGTGGCGTCATCGTCGAGGCGGGCATAGCTCAAGGTCCGTGCGCCTTGCGACAGTGCCGGGTGCTCGGCGTAATCGCGCACAGCGTCGGCAAAGGCCTCGGCGAATAACGGGAGTTTTTCCTGATGTGCAGGCAGTGCGTAATGGCGATGCTGCTCGTGGGGCAGGAACAAGTCGTAGTCGGCCGCAAGGGTTTGGGGCGAATTGGCGAAGTGTTCGAACAGTGCCGTCAGGCGCTGATAGTGCAGTTCAAGAGCCTCGGCAGAATATAGATCGGCATTGGCGTTGAATCCGATCTCCAGCCGACCATCGTCGTGGCGGTCGAAAATATCGATACCCAAATGATCCGCCGGACCATTGGCCACGTTCTGGATGGTCGTGTCGCAACCGGCAAAACCCGGACCTTGATCGTACGCAACGATGTTCAGCAGCGTGTTGAACAGCGGCTTGTTACCACGCTCGGTGTGCAGGTCGCGGATCATGCTTTCGCTGCGATAGTTTTGGTGCAGAAGGTGATGGCGCAGTTGTCGCTGCACGTTCGCCGCCACCGTCAGCACAGTGCTTTGAGGCGTGAACGACAAGTGCAGCGGCAGGATGTTAGCGACCATCGACGGCACATTGCGCAATGCCTTGAGCTGACGCGCTGCCACCGGCATGCCCAGGGCCAGTTCGTTTTGCCCGGTCATGCGTTGCAGGTATGTCGCGCACAGCGCCAGCAGAATGCTCGACAGGCGTAGCTTATGTTCGCCCGCCGCCGCGCGCAGTTGTAACAGGGTTTCACCGCCGAACACCTTGCGCAGACGATTGAGTTTGATCAGCGGCGCATCGCCGGGCACCAGTTGTGTCGGCTCGGGCATCTTCAGGCAGTACTGGCGCCAATAGGTACGATCCTTGGTGTACATGTCGCTATGGCGATAGCCCTCCTGCGCATCAAACACGCTCGACAGCGGCGCCAGTTCGAGTTTTTCGACCGCCTCGCCACGACTGAGCGCGTTGTAATGGGCCGTGATGTTGCCGAACACAATGCCGTGGCTGAAACCGTCCACCACCAGGTGTGAAGCCAACTCGATCATGCGGTAGTGCTGTGGTGCGAGGCAGATCAGCACGTAACGGGTCAGCGGCCCGTGTTGCAAATCCATTTCCTGATGCAGCAGGTACTCGAGCAGATCTTTGTAGGCGTTCAAAGGATCGGCTTGATCACTGACGTCCAGGCTTTCGAACGCCTTGGCGGGAAGGGCATCGGTAGGCTGAATGTGTTGTGCGTAGGTGCCGGTAGCCGGGTCTATATCGAAGGTCGCGCGCAGGGTGTCGGTTTGCAGGAATTGCGTGCGGATGGCGGCTTCGAGCCACTCCAGATTCAGCTCGCCGCGCAATTCAATGACGTCGCACAAGTGGTAGTTAAGATTGCTGTGGCTCTGGCTGATCGCCAGGCAGACTTCCTGTTGCGCCGTGGAAAGCGGGCACGGGTTTACGTCACGCATAAGAGTCATCCTTTCTTCCGTTGCGTCGGGTTTTTTGCAGGCAATAGCGTGCCTATTCCACTTGGCGCAAAAGCGACAGAGGCGGAATCGACGGCAAGCGCCGTTTCAGTTTTTTCAGAGGTGCGCCAGGTGAGTCAGGCGGGGCTGGAACCTTTGCTTGACGCCAATCCTTGGCGGTGTTTCTTGTTGTTGGCTTGACGCATTTGGTAACACGTCGGCACTTAACTTAGGTGCAGGAAATGCCGCTGTCAACTAACTGATTTGTGAGTTTTGACAGGGAGATTTTTTGCAGGCGCTGACGGAGGCCGTCACTTTTTGACCTTTGCGTTAGAACAGCACAATCAAAAAGTCCTCCTGATCCGGTAGGTGCACTCGGTTCAGACCTTCAACACTTTGCCACCCATGGCCACGGCCACCAGCAACACCGCCATCAACCCGAACGCAAAACTCAAACTGCTGGCATGGGCAACAAAACCAATCACCGCCGGCCCGGCCAGAATTCCTGCATAGCCCAGTGTGGTGATCGCTGGCACGGCGATGCTTTCCGGCATCACGGTTTGTTTACCGACGGCGGTGTAGAGCACCGGCACGATGTTCGAGCAGCCGGCGCCGACCAGCGCATAACCGACCAGCGCGGCTTGCCAGCTCGGCGCGAAGGTCGCCAGAAACAGGCCCGCCGCCGCCAATAGACCGCCGAACAGGATAATGCGCGTGGCGCCGACAATGCGGACGATCCGGTCACCCATCAAGCGTCCTGCGGTCATGGTCAGGGCAAAAGCGGCATAACCCAAACCGGCGTACGCGGTTTCGATCCCGCGTTCCTGCGTCAGGAACACCGCACTCCAGTCCAACGCCGCGCCTTCGGTGAGAAACACGATGAAGCACATCCCGCCAATAAACAGCACGATGCCGTGCGGTACGGCAAATGCCGGGCCGCAGCTTTCGCTACCGTAAGGCAGCATGTGGGGCACGCACTTGCACAACGCGGCAATCAGCACCGCCACCACCACCAGCATTGCCGCCAGCGGTGTCAGCCCAAGGCCGAGCAGGGCGCTGACGCCGGCCGCGCCTACAATCCCGCCGAGGCTGAACAAGCCGTGAAATCCCGACATCATGTGCTTGCCGCTGGCGCGTTCGACGATCACCGCTTGCAGGTTCACCGTCGAATCCACCGTGCCCAGCCCTGCGCCGAACATGAACAGCGTGGCGACCAATGCCGGTATCGATGACACCGTCGCCAGCAACGGTAACGCCGCGCAGATCAGCAGCGTGCCGCCGGTTGCCACGCGGCGACAGCCGAACCGCGCCGCGAGAATCCCCGCCAATGGCATCGCCAGGATCGAACCGACGCCCAGACATAACAACAACAGTCCCAGCGTGCCCTCATCGAGTCCGGCCCGAGCCTTGGCGTACGGCACCAGCGGCGCCCACGCGGCGATGCCGAGCCCGGCGATGAAGAACGCGATGCGTGTGGAGATCTGTTGCAGGCGTCCGGGGACGAAGGTGTCTTGGGGGGTGAGGCTGGTCATATCGATCCTTGGCAAAAAACATCGCGTCCCCGAAGGACAGTGACTGGGCGTCGAGGTTCGATCGCAGGCCTTCGGGACGTGCAGCCCACATCCTAACCCGCTTGTATGGTAGGACTTGAAGGGAGGAGGAGGGACAAGGCTCGATTCTGACTGTTAGCGCAGTACAGACCGTGGGAGATTTCACCCTCCTCCTTTCACCCAAGCGCCGATAAAGAATGCATCT
>NZ_CAXAOQ010000042.1:0-41160 GCF_963970575.1 Pseudomonas sp. EA_65y_Pfl2_P74 | reverse complement strand
GCAGCATCTTAAGTAATGCGGCTCTGCGTTCAGGTGAATAGTACGGCACGACCAGTCTCTTTCCGCCCCCGATATGCTTTTTTTGGAAAAACCGGAGAGGCGACAACTATCCTGACACCGGGGGCTTATCGCGAAATCAGTTGGACACACCTACAGGCGGGCACGTGCGGTTTTAGCCATTGGGGAAATGAAGATGAATGAGGATTCGTGTGACATCAACGACGTTACCCATGCCGCTTCAGACCTTATTGCCTTTGGGTGCCATTTAGGCGCAACCCAATTGTACGACAGCTTCGCGCAACTAAGATTTAGCGAGATTGTTGTTGGTTTTGCGAATAAAGTTATCGGGGCAGTTAATGATGGCATTGTTAGTGCCAAGCAAGGGTTGCAAGCACTTAAAGAGGAACACGCCGACTTATCAAATAAAACATTGTTCTACGCCCAGAACGGTGTGGGTGCTGCGGCGGGGATTATGCAGATTCAAACAGGCGCTATCGTAATTGCGAGCACGCGCGGTGGAGCCATGCCATTAGGTGTACTTTATTATGCGCATGGCGCAAACAACGTTTATGAAGGGGTAGGAAATATCTACAATGGCCCGACCGAGCCAGCGTTAGTGGGACCTATCCGAAAAGGTTACCAAGCTATTTCTGGCGACACTTCCACCGGAAATACACGCTATTACCTTGTAGACCTCAGCCTTTCGGGAATAGGAGTTTTTTTTCCTGTCCGCAAGACTGGCTCGATAGAGCTTTTCAACCGAGACCCCTTAAATTATGAGCGCGCATTTAAAAGCGCGGGAAAGCTAGCACTTTCACTTGAAATACTGGCCGACATGATTACGATCAAAAATATCAAAGACGCCCCAGACACCAAATAGTATTCAGACAGATTTCATTGAACGTTTATGGAGAAAAATGTAGGCAATCACAAATCCCGAGCCCCCAACAATTCCGCGATAAAAGTTTGAAAACATGGGCGACTCGCCAACGACAAGATCATACATCTGAATAGCTACCTCCGCGCAGAACACAGAAGACATGAAGCTAAAACAACAGACAACCAGCCACGGGGTTTTCCGAATAAGAAAAGGGCGCTGAAGAACTTTAAGAATCAATTCGAAAAACAAATAACGAAAATTCAAAATCAACAAGAAAACAAATAACACAGCCCTGACAATATACCCGACAAATTCATCTAGCTGGAGCATTTTTTCAAATTCATACACCAACAATACTGCATAAAAAGCCGAAATAGCGAAACTTGCGAAACACAGCTTTATAACAACATACACCTTTACTAAAATCCCCATCAACAAGAACCACCTTAGCCTATATTGCTAGCATTCAGAATGCACAGCCCACACTTTGATCCCAAAAACACAAAAAACGTCTAACAATATACATACTCACAAACCATCGAGCGCCACACAAAAAACATCATCATTACACACTCATACTTTCCTTACACCGCTATGCGAATCATCCTACGAAATTTTCCTAGCGCCTAAAAAAGCCCTAAAAAACAAATAAACCCTAATAAGGGCCACCCATAAAAATCGATACACGAGCAAAAAAAATCCGACACCCAAACAGGTATCGGATCATTCAAAACTCACAAAAATTGAACACTTACACCAATCAAAAGTTAGCAGGCGTATTCGCACTAATTATCTCAGCCTCATCCGCCCCGATATTCCGGAACTTATGCGGCAACGTCGTCGGAAAGTAATACCCATCCCCGGCATTCAAAACACTCACCGACCCATCCACCGTCAACTCAACAGTCCCGCGCGTAACAAGCCCACACTCTTCACCTTCCGCGTGAACAATCGGCTCTTCCCCGGAGCTCGCGCCCGGTGCGTATTGCTCGCGCAGCAGGCGCATCTGGCGGCTTGGGACCGAGGCTCCGATCAGCAGCAGGCGCAGGCCGTGGCGGCCGAGGTCGGGTTGTTCGTTGGCGCGGAAGACGTATTGGTGTTCGCGTGGGGGCTGGTCGAAGGTGAAGAAGTCGGCCAGGGACATCGGGATGCCTTCGAGCAGCTTTTTCAGTGAGCTGACGGAAGGACTGACGCGATTCTGTTCGATCAGGGAGATGGTGGCATTGGTCACGCCGCTACGCCGGGCCAGCTCGCGCTGGGAGAGTTTGTAGCTTTCGCGTACTAGTTTGAGTCGAGAACCCGTATCCATGACTGCCTTATGTGAGAACGACTTAAGGGCGATGGGGGTGGGTGGCGGGTGCCGCGCAGGTCGCGCGGATCACGTTGCTCCCGTGTCCCGGAACCGTGAAAGGCGGCTATTAAATCACGTTTGGTGGTGTTGCTCAGCAGGTTCGATGGATGGTGGGGAAATCGCTACAACGTGCTGATCGTCGGTTTCACCATCGCCGCCCTGGTGCCGGTGCTCGCGCCCACCCTGTTCAAACAATTACCCGAATGGTCGCAGCCGTTCCTGCACAGCAGCGTGGTCACCGCCTGCCTGGTGTCGGTGCTGCTCAATGCCGCGCTCAATGGCGTCAGCGCGCCCGAAACCACCGCCGGTAAATCTGCCTCGCACATCCTCTGACTGGAGCCTGCCCATGACTCAACTTCAAAACATCCTGATTAAAAATCCGCTCGCGGTGATGACCGGTCTGCGCGGCCCGCGTGCCCTACCCGCGTTTGAACCGGTTCACGCCGCAGTTGGCAAGGATCGCTGCAAGGTCAGGCATGGTCGAGTTGCTGCTGTGCGGCGTCACCACCTGCGCCGATCACCACTACCTTTATCACGCCCACGGCAGCACCGAGACCGGTGACTTGCTGTTAGATCTGGCAGATGAGTTCGGTCTACGCTTTGTGCTGTGCCGAGGCGGTGCACTGGAGTCAGCCAGCGCTCATCCGGGCCTCTCGAAAACCGCGCTGCAACCGGAAAGCCTTGAGCAAATGGTCGGCGACATCGAGCGACTGAAATCGCTGTATCACCAGAACACGCCGGATGCGATGCGCCGTGTGGTGATCGCGCCAACTACGCCGACTTTCTCGCTGCCACCGACCTTGCTGCGTGAACTGGCCCATACCGCACGCGGGCTCGGTTTGCACCTGCACACGCACTTGTCCGAAACGCAGAACTACGTGAATTTCTGCCGCGAAAAATACAACTGCCTGCCCGTAGAGTTCGTCGCCGAACACGAATGGCTCGGCCCCGACGTCTGGTTTGCCCACGCCGTGCACCTGCAACCCGGCGAAATCCGCCTGCTCGCGCAGACCGGCACTGGCATATCCCACTGCCCGGTGAGCAATGCGCGCCTCGGTAGCGGCGTCGCACCCGTGGTGGCGGGCGAACCGATCACGGTGAAATACAGCCTGGTCGGCGGCCGTGTGGTGGTGATGGACAACGGCGTGATTCCGGGGCTGGATATCGAACACATGCGCACGGAGGCGTGGGAAGGCGTGCAGCAGTTGATGAATGTTGACGATTGGCCTTGTGCCCACCGAGTAATCCTGTAGGAGCTGGCTTACCAGCGATGGCGGACTGTCAGTCAAAGCAATGTCAACTGACCCACCGCTATCGCTGGCAAGCCAGCTCCCAAAAAAGCAGGTGCATTAGCCGCTTCCCGATTTCTCGACTAAAGTTACTCCCGCATCGGACAGAGCCCCTGCCAGCCACACCGGGCTCTTGATCAAGGAGAGACTGATGACATCGCGCCCCAACTTCGAACAGACCTACCGCACCTGGTCCAGCCCGATCCTGCTGGAACTGAAAAAACGCGAACACCAGATGGCGCCGGTCGAGCGTCAGGCACTTGAGAATGTATTAGTGGAAAGAAGGTTGCTGGACATTGGCAACCCCGACGGTATTGAGCGCCGTCAGGGCAAGTCAGGATCGTGAATCTGCCAGGTGTGAGGCGCAGCATTTAAGCACGATTGGCGCAGCACACCTGTGGCCGTCATTTGAAGCGCATGGCTCAGATCGGAGAAATTGTCGCGAGCAGGCCGATCAGAATGGTCAGTACCAAAAATCCACCCAGAAAAAACGCCATCTTGTTCATGTTGCTCTCCTCAATGCTGAGTTTGCGGTGCACTGGACGCTTCGGGATGAAGGACTGTCGCGAGTGCCCGAACTGCCGGGGCATTTTGAGCGGATGACTGAGCTGGTTACAGAGGCAGATAAAGCAGAAAAATACGGATCAGATGAAGATCTGATCCGTTTGAGCGATTAACCGACATTCAGATCGGCACACAAAGGTCCCGTTTCGTCATGGTTGATCTAGAGTCATTGCCGTCGCATGAAGAACAACAAAAATCCAGGAGTGCAAATGACTGACCTGAACTTGCAACCCAATGTCGCCGAATCCCTGCGAAGTTGGCACGAGATGATTCGCACCGGCGACTTGAGTGCGCTGCCCGGACTGCTTGATCCGCAAGCCGTGTTCCGCTCGCCGATGGCGCACACGCCCTACCCCGGCGCACCGGTGGTGGCGATGATTCTCAACACAGTGTTCGAGGTGTTCGAAGACTTTGAATATCACCGAGAACTGGCGACCGCGGATGGGCTGAACGTGATTCTGGAGTTCAGTGCCAAGGTTGGCGCTAAAGAGCTCAAAGGCATCGACATGATTCGTTTCGATGAACACGGGAAGATTGTCGAGTTTGAAGTGATGGTGCGACCGTTGAGTGGGTTGCAGGCGTTGGGCGAAGAGATGGGACGGCGGGTTGGGGCGTATCTGGCAACCGCAAAAGCCTGAGCACACAACAACCCGGCGGCAGTTAAAGGTTTGGACCACAAAAAAACCCACTGACCGTCGCCGGTTCAGTGGGCTTTGTGTGTCAGGGTTCTAGTTACAGAGCCATGTCACGTGCAGCGTTTTCCTTCGGTGCAGCAGCCTTGTCAGCGGCAGCCTCTGCAGCCGGAGCCACAGCCTGACCGATCACTGGAGGCGTCGGCAGTTCGAGGATCTTGGCGGTGTAAGCCCACTCTGCAGCCACTTTGGCTGGATCGCTGTTCAGCTGAGTGCCGTAGCTTGGAACGATCTGGTGCAGCTTGGTTTGCCATTCTGGGGTGGCGACTTTGTCTTTGAAGACTTTCTGCAGCACGCTCAACATGATCGGTGCAGCGGTCGACGCGCCTGGCGATGCGCCCAGCAGGCCGGCGATGGAGCCGTCTTGTGCAGCAACGATTTCGGTGCCCAGTTTCAGCACGCCGCCAGCGGCTTCATCACGCTTGATGATTTGCACGCGTTGGCCGGCTTGCCACAGGCGCCAGTCTTCGGCTTTGGCGTTCGGGAAGTATTCCTTCAGCGAGTTCATGCGGTCTTCATCCGACAGCATCAGTTGGCCAGCAAGGTACTCGACCAGCGGGTATTCCTTGATGCCGACCTTGGTCATCGGCCAGATGTTGTGGGTCGTGGTGCTGGTCAGCAGGTCCAGGTACGAACCTTCTTTCAGGAACTTGGTGCTGAAGGTGGCGAACGGGCCAAACAGCAGGACGCGTTTGCCGTCCAGGACACGGGTGTCCAGGTGCGGCACGGACATTGGCGGAGAGCCAACCGACGCTTTACCGTAGGCCTTGGCCAAGTGTTGCTCGGCGATGGTCGGGTTTTCAGTCACGAGGAACGAACCACCCACCGGGAAGCCGCCATACTCCTTGGCTTCTGGAATGCCCGACTTCTGCAGCAGGTGCAGTGCACCACCGCCGGCGCCGATGAACACGAACTTGGCGTCGGTTTCGGTTTTGGTGCCGTCTTTCAGGTTTTTGTAGCTGACGCGCCAGGTGCCATCGGCATTCTTGGTGATGTCCTCGACTTCGCTCGACAGTTTCAGATCGAAGTTAGGCTTGGTCTGCAGGTGCGCAGCGAACTGGCGGGTGATTTCACCGAAGTTCATGTCGGTACCCAGCGGGCTCCAGGTGGCCGCGATTTTCTGGTTCGGGTCACGCCCTTCCATCATCAGCGGGACCCACTTCTTGATCACAGCCGGGTCTTCGGAGTACTGCATGCCGGCGAACAGCGGGCTTGCTTGCAGGGCTTCGTAGCGCTTTTTCAGGAACTTGATGTTGTCATCGCCCCACACGAAGCTCATGTGCGGCGTGGTGTTGATGAACGAACGAGGGTTCTTCAGCACACCTTGCTGAACCTGCCAGGCCCAGAACTGACGGGAGATCTGGAACGCTTCGTTGATCTCGACCGCTTTGGGAATCACTACTTTGCCGGTTTCATCTTCCGGGGTGTAGTTCAGCTCAGCCAGAGCCGAGTGACCGGTACCGGCGTTGTTCCAGCCGTTGGAGCTTTCCAGGGCGACGCCGTCAAGACGCTCGACCATTTCCATCGACCAGCTTGGTTCCAGCTCGTTGATCCACACACCCAGCGTGGTGCTCATGATGCCGCCGCCGATCAACAGCACATCAACTTTCTTTGCCTCTTCCGCCTGAGCGGACGACAGCCCCATCGACAAAGCCAGCCCTAGCAAGGCTGTGTTCACTTTCTTAAACATCCGTTGCACCTATGATAAAACGCCTTCCGCCCGCCGCTGTTATCTGCATGCGATCCGCTTTGATGACGCTCAGGCTGGCGTCGCAGATTCCGGCACACTTCAATTTTGACGGGTGGGCACACAAGGCCGACATGCTGCATCGACCTCAGTTAATGTCCCTTCTGAACTGACTTTTTATCATTATTGGCTTCAGCTACTTGAGCGACAGGGATTCCGTCAGCCCGCCCGAAGGCAAGCAAACTGAATAAGGTCAAACCAAGTCGGCGCGCAGAATATCACGTCAGGGCAAACCCGGGCGTCTGTTCCTGACTTGATAGTCTTTTGTGCTCAGGGACTTATCGGCCGTCTGATACTGAACATGACACCGGTGAGGGCCAGTGATTGTGGGTGGGGCGCGGGCGTTCAGGTGTTGATGTTGTGAATACGCCCGTGTTGACACAGCAAAACCCTGTGGGAGCGGGCTTGCCCGCGAGGGCGTCAGTCCAGCCACCTCACGGGCAGGGCTCTACCCCACTGTCATAACCGAAACCGATCCACCGACTGCGCCAATTGTCCCGCCAGCGTCGACAGTTCATCCGTGGTGTCGGCGGTTTGCCCGATCACCCGGCTATTGCCCTCGGACATTCCCGCAATCATTTCCACTTGATGGGCAATCTCATTGCTGGCCTGGCTTTGCTCGCCAATGGTGCGGGTTATGTCGTTGACCAGTTGCGTGGTGCTCAACGTCGCCTCAAGGATCTCGCGGATCGCGCGCTCGACATCGGCCGTCACCGCCATCCCCTTATCGACCTGAGCCACACCGGCCTCCATGCTGCTGACCGCCTCACGGGTGCTGTGCTGGATGCGCGCAACCATTGTGGCGATTTCCTGGGTGGAGGCGCTGGTCCGGGCAGCAAGGTTGCGCACTTCGTCAGCCACCACCGCAAAGCCCCTGCCCTGTTCGCCTGCCCGAGCGGCTTCGATTGCGGCGTTGAGCGCCAACAGATTGGTCTGATCGGCAATACTCTTGATCACCTGGATGATATTGAAGATGCCCTCGGAGTCCTGATCCAGGGTGCGGATGACCTGCGCCGACTGCTGCGCAGAGCGGGCGATGTCGTCCATGTCACTGACCACTTGATGAATCACACCGCCCCCCTCCTTGGCCAGGGCTTCGGCCTGATTGGCCATGCCCAGTGCGCGTTGGGCATGACGAGTGATTTCCTCGATGCTTGCGGTCATCTGGCTGGCCGCTGCGGCCATGGTCCCCGCGGCGACACTTTGTTGCTGGCTGCTGTCGGCGACCTGATGACAGCCGTGGCTCAACTTCTCGCTCATGCCGCTGACGCCGTGGGCGTTGCGCCGCACCACATCAATCATGTCGCGTAGATCCCGCTGCATGGTCGCCAGCGTTCGGATCAAGGCACTGGCCTCGTCCTTGCCGGTCGGTTCGGCAATCGGCTCGCTGAGGTTGCCGTGGGCGATACTTTCGGCGATACGGCTGGCGGATTTCAGTGGCCCCGTGATGCTCAACATCACCCAGCGCCCCTGCACCAGCAGCAACAACAGACTGGCAACCAGCACCGCTGCGAGCGCGAGATTGGCGTTGCGGATCGCCGCCTCGGTGCCCTCGGCGGTTTGCCGGGTATTGGTTTCGATCAGCTCGCTTAAAGCCGCCATTTGCGTTTCGAGCTGACTGAACGCCGTGTTGAACGTCCCGAGTTCCTGCTGCGCCGCATCCGGGCTGTCGAGCGCCAACCCGACAATCCGCTCACCCGCGTTGATGTACGTATCGAGACTCGGTTTGACCTGCTCCAGTGCGCTACGCAGGGTCGGGTTGATCGGCAATTTGAGGTTCTCATCGAGCACCTCACGAAAATGCCCGGCATGTTCATTGATCGAATCGCGCACTTCGGCCGCCGTGTCGGCACTTTTGCCCAACCCCACCAGCATTGCCGAATAGACATCGGCGCGCAGGGCGTCGTGCATCATGTCGGCCTCCATGTGGTTACGCAGCGCACTCATGCTGACGGCATTGTCGCTGACCGCCGACGCCATTCGCAGGTTGCCGATGTAACTGACCAGACTCACGATCAAGGCTGTCAGCAGGCTGGTCGCAATCAGCAACACCAAACGCAGTTTGATCGACACTTTCCAGTCCTCCCCGGGCACGCGTAAATGCGCTCGTCAGGGTTTGAGTTAAGCCTATTTGCGCGCGAATGCAGCCAGCACGCTGCCAACTGACGAGGCCGATGAAAAACACTGGCAAACGCTCAGGATTGTTCACCGCACGGAACTCCCTCCCACTGCGCCCCTCTCACACTATGTAGTACTTCCCTTTTGCTTCGCGCTTGTGGAGGAATACCGTCATGCGCAAGTCAGTCCTCATTTCTTCTTTACTTTTGTGCCTGCCCGTCGGTTCGGCGCTGGCCCGCGTTGATGCGGGTGATGTCGCCACCTCGGCAGGTGTCTCCGCGTCGCTGTACTCGACCTTCAAGGATCACAAAATGGTGATTCCGGCCCGTGACGACTTGTCTGCATTTGTCGCCAGTGGCGGGGCCATTCGTGGGGTTTATCTTGAGTCGGTGCTGCAACAGGTTCGCCAGGACAATCCAGGCATCAACGCCAGCGATGAAGACCTCGCCAACGCGATTCTGGTGCATTACGAAGGCCTGAATCAGTAGCTGCCTGGGATGAAGCGGCCGATGGATGGCACCTGACAGCGCATAGGCAAAATTGTCCGCCGGCCTCTATCATGGAGGCCATGACGACTTCTGCGCCGTTGCGCTCACCCTGCCCGCCCGGCGCCTGCATTTGCGGGCGCGATCCGTTGCTGGAGACGCCCGGCTCGGATTTGCGCATCCTGCGCCTGACCCGCGAGGAAGAAAAACGCTTGCTCGCGCGACTGGAAAGGCTCAAAGACCTTGCCGATCTCAAGCACCTGCAACAACGCATGTATGAGCAACTGGGTATCCGCGTCGAGGTCGTGCCCGGTTTCAACGAAGTGCGGACCATGCGCGGCATCGCCATTCACATCGATGAATTACCCGGCCTGTGCCGCAAGACCCGGCAGGCAATCCCGGCGGCGATTCGCCGGGGGTTGGAGAGTCACCCGCAAATCGCTTTCGAACTGCTCAACGCCCACGACTTGCTGCGCGACACCTGATCGTAGCTTCATGCCGCCCCGTTTATGCATCTGGGCGGGACCGGATTTGGCTTTGGTCTATTGATTGTGCGTCAGGCCACACCCTTGGCCTGCTGCTCCAGGTGCACCTGCAAATCGGGATCGATCTGCAACGCCGCCGCCAGTTCGTCCAGATAACGGCGTTCGGCGTCTTGCTGATCGTCCACCAGCATCACGCTGGCCAGGTACATTTCGGCGGCCACTGCCGGATCGCCCTGCGCTGACTGGGCCACTTCAGCGGCATCCAGTGGTTTGGCGACTTCGGCATCCAGCCATTGCTGCAATTGCGGATCATCGGTGTGTTTGCCGATTTCGCTGCCGATCATTCGTTTTTCAGCTTCGTCGATGCGCCCGTCAGCCTTGGCTGCCGCGATCAGTGCGCGGAGCACGGCATGGCTGTGCTCTTCAATGTCTGGCCCGGCGAGCAGGTTGGCCGTTTGTGGCGTTTGTGATGGCGCGGCGCTGGCCTGGCTGCGTTGCCAGGCTTGATACGCCTGGTACGCCATCATCCCCAGCGACGCCAGCGCAGCGTAACGGGTGCCGCCGGAACGGCTTTGAGTACCGCCCCCTGCACCCAGCGCGCCACCCAATGCGCCGCCCAAACCACCAGCGCCACCGCTCCCCAGCAAGCCACCGAGCAAACCGCCCAACCCGCCAAGCCCGCCGGCCGCTGAGCCTGCGCGGGTACCCGAGGAGTCCGCGCCGCCAAGCAGACCGCCCAGCAACCCACCGAGGCCACCCAGACCATCATCGGCCGAGGTGCCACTTTGTTGTCCCGCCGAGGCTCGGCCTCGCAGCAGTTGTTCAAGCAAATCACTGGTGTTCATGACGTCGTCCTCAGGCATAGGGATTGACTGCGTCTGGCAACGATAGACCGCTGCGGCCATTGCGCCAACACCGTTGGGCTGCTGCCAAATACGCTGGCAGATTTCGCCCGCGTATTTTTTCCGCGGCCAGCTAAGATTCAAGGAGGGTGAACCTTATCCCGGCCAGACCGGTCGATAGCTGCAACCCCGACCCGGTTTGCCGGCGCCCTTTGCCCGAGGGTGGTACCCGGCTTGCTTCACTTTCTGGAGAACGCCCCCGTGATATCGACCGTCCACCTTGCCAGGCTCAAGGCCTGGGGCGCCCATGGTTTTACCGCGACCGGCGTGGTCACCGCGTTCCTGGCCACCCTTGCGCTGCTGGAAAATCAGCCAACCCATTGCCTGATGTGGCTGGGTGTGGCGCTGATCGTCGACGGCCTCGACGGCGCGCTCGCACGCAAGGTCAATGTGCAATCAGTGTTGCCCAGCTTCGACGGTTCGATCCTTGACCTGGTGATCGATTACCTGACGTACGTCTTCATTCCGGCACTGTTTATCTATCGCTATATTCCCCTGCCCGATTACACGCTGCTGCTGACGGTGTCGCTGATTCTGGTGTCGTCGCTGTTCTGTTTCTGCAACGTAAACATGAAGAGCAAGGACAACTATTTCGTCGGTTTCCCCGCCGCGTGGAATGTGGTTGCTCTGTGCCTTTACATAATCGGCCCCGGCCCGTGGATCACCTTGGTGACCGTGATCGGTCTGGCGCTGCTGACGGTGACGCGGATGAAATTCCTGCACCCGTTTCGCGTACGCCGGTTCATGCCGATCAACATTGCGGTGACGGCAATCTGGCTGCTGTGCAGCCTGTCACTGGTGCTCAATCACCCGGTGATCAATCCGATGGTGATGGCTTTGTGGCTGCTGATGTCGGCTTACTTTCTGGGGATCTGTATCTGGCGGACGGCGCTGGAGTGGCTGGATCGATCCCCTGTGAAATAAGCCATTGCACACGGTGGGCGCGGGCTTGCCCGCGGATGTGGTGGGTCAGTCCAAGATGTTTCGACTGATTTACCGTATTCGCAAGCAAGCACGCTCCCACAGGGGAAGTCGCTTGAACGCGGACTAGCGTTTGGTAATGACCACTTCCAGATACTCACTCGGCACCACCAGCGAGTCCTCCCCCGCCCGATTCGACCGGTTGAGCAAATCCGCCAGATCACTCTCCAGCGCCTGACAGCTTTGCGGCGGTAGCGCTGCGAACGCTTTGTGCATCGGCCCATACCAATGGCGAAAGATGTCGATGAAGTGCGCCGCCGAGCGATAGCGAAAATTGAAGGTTCGGCGAGTCACCTGCACCACAAAATCGTGATCATCGAAGTGCTGGTGCAGCCACGCCTCCGTGCCCCAGTTTGACGGCGACTGGGCAATCGCTGGCGGTGGCAGATGGCGGCCCAGGGTTTTGAACATTTGGCCAACGAAGCCTTCCGGCGTCCAGTTCGCCAGGCCGATCCGCCCGCCCCGGCAACAGACCCGCGCCAGTTCGGCGCCGGCCTTGGCTTGATCAGGAGCGAACATGACCCCGAATGTCGACAGCACCGCGGCAAAACTGCCGTCGGCGAACGGCAATGCTTCAGCGTCAGCGACCTGAAACGTCACCTCCAGATGCTCGGCCCGGGCGCGATCCTGTCCACGTTCAAGCAGTGCCGCGACGTAATCGGTCGAGGTCACCAGACAGCCCCGGCGTGCCGCCGCCAGCGTCGCATTGCCGTTGCCGGCAGCAACATCCAGCACGGCTTCATCGCAGCGCAGGTCGCAGGCCTCAGCGAGGTTCTCGCCAACGATTTGCAACGTGGTGCCGATCACGGCGTAATCACCACTGGCCCAAGCGACTTTTTGGCGTTCCTTCAAAGCAGTCAGATCAATCGGGTTACCCATGAAGTCGAACTCCGCTAGAAGTGAGTACCGGCATCATTCGGCGGTGGTCGGGTCGATAACCGTCACTACCCGCGCCACGCTGTTGGCCGGGAATCCACCGAGCCTGGCGTGCTCGCGCACCTGTGCTTCATCGCGGGCGATGTACACGCAGTAGATTTTGTCGGCCGTGACATAGCTTTGCAGCCACTGCACCTGAGGCCCGAGTTCGCGCAACGCCTGACAGGACGTTTGCGACACGGCTTTGAGTTCTTGCTCCGACAGCTTACCGGCCCCTGGAATCTCGCGTTCAATCACGAATTTCGGCATGGCAACCTCGCGTTCTTATTGTTGTTCGGATTCATTGGCAGGGCCTACAGCCGCCCGGCTCGACTACTATCGCGCCGAGCCTGTCCGACGTCTTTGCCGATCGTCCGGCAAGCCAGCAAAACAGGGGCTTTGCCGATGAGTGGTGGGAATCTGTCAAGGCATTGAAACACCTTCGGCCTTGCCAGCATTCAAGGATCGGTTTCTGATGCTCAATCACCTTCGCAATGGACTGAAGCGATGTCACGGCGTCTCGATTGGCTAGCTCGGCACCTGCACCACCGCGCCACCTTTCCTGAAGGCCAAGGCAACGGTGACGAGGCCTGCCTGATCGCCCTCGACGGTGAACGTCTGGGTGGCGGTGCGGCACAAACTTACCGGGAGGCACCATGACACTGCTGGAATCCGTCACCCAAGTGTGTACACGTCTGGCGCCAGGTGGCTGGCATTCGCTGATGCTGGCGCATGGCCTGGATATTCTCGCCGTGCCGCTGGATGCCGAACTGAAAAAACCACTGACCGTCGACCGCTCGCTGGCCGGCTTTGCGGATTTCTCCTCTGGCGGCAGTCGTGCGATTGAAGCTGCGGCACCGGCCCGCAGCCTGCTTTATCACGCACTGGCCTCGCCACAAGTCACGCTCGACGAAACCGGAAAAGCGCTGCAGATTTTTCCAACCGCAGGCGAAGTTGAGAGCGTTCTGGACTATGTCTACGGCATCCGCCCGCCAACACTCGATGACCTGCAACAGCGGGCTCAGGGTGCGCCATTGGCGCTAGTCGCGTTTGCCAGTGAATATCGCTGCGCTGGCGACACCGTCAAAGGCGAGCATGCAGACCTGTGCTTCTCTCGCACGGGCATTGCCCGTGTGGGCACCGACCCCGCGCTTTATGACGCCAGATTGCGCAGCTTTATGCCTTCCGTGCATGAAGACGCACATGGCATCCGGGTAATGCCTGTACGCTACAGCGCCTACATCGCCATGCAACTCAAGGGCGACGCCGAGCGCTTCGGGCCGATGGACTTCCAGGCGGATGTCGACCCCGGGCTGGACTTCTGGGTGCCGTTGCACAAGGTATTCAATGGCCCGGAGTGTCTGGCCGACATGGATTTGACGTTGAGGCTGGACAACCATCAGATCAACGAAAAACTGCGGCACATTCATTTGCGTCACACCGGCACCGGTTGGCAGGAACCCGAGATCAGTCGGCCGCCCTTTGTCATCACCGAGGGGCTGGCCGACTGGGCGAACACCACGGATCTGGGACCCGGCCTGCTGCTGCCACAGGTCAGGCCCCGACTGGTCGAGCCGGTCGAGTTTGAGGGGCAGCCGCTGTCCTTTCTGCTGCCGCCCAACACCTCCGGCATGGTGCATGGTCGTCACAAGGTCGAAGCGGACGGCAGCATCGTCGACCTGAACGACCACGAAGGTGTGGAAGAACGGGTTCGTCTGGGCGGGTATCAAGCACTGCACTACCACGACGGTACGGCGGATGGCTGGGTTCGAGCGCGATGCGAGGTTCTCGAGAAGCTTTTGCCAACGGTGGCGGCGTATTCGGTGATCGGCCCTCCGGATTTTTTCCCGCTGTGCACCCAGCGCAAGCTGTTGCACTGGGCGGATGAGCAACCCGTCTTCCCCGCACCGGATATCTGGCACGCTCGACTGGAGGCGTTATCCAACGTCCGTTACTGCGCCAATCTGGACTTGAAAGACCAGGTGTTCTCACCGCTGGACCGCGGTGTTACGGCGATTGTCGCCCTGCCGACTGAAACAGGGTCTTCGCACCCGCGCCAGACAGCGTCCGCCGTCTCGCGCCCAACCTCGCTGCCCGATGGCGCGGCCGGGGTTTTCGGCCCTGGATGGGAAGTAGGCTGGGTTCGCCAGCGTGGCGCGGACGATGCCTGGATCAACATCCTCGCCGGTTATCAGATGGCGAGCCCTTTTCCCGAAGACGCCAAAATCTGTGCGGCTCTGGGCTCTTTCTGGCCAGGGGTGGCGCCAGATTCGGCGCGTATCTTCGAGCCGCGCTCAAGCCTGCACACCGTTATCCCACTGACCGATCAGGAAATCGGCCAGGAGGGTGGCATGGCCTGGGATAACCAGCCACCCCCCCGGCTGATACCGCACGAGGATCGTGTGATCGTTCAGTACCGTGCCTACGCCCATGCCGATTACACACAAGTGGCCCTCGATCACCGCTTCTGCGTGCAACAGACCGGCAGCACCTCACAATCGGCGTATGAAAACCGCGTACTGTCGATGTATCGGGTGTACACCGTGCTCGGCGCCGCCAATGACAAACCGCTGCGCAACAGGTGGCCGGTGTTGTCCTTCCTCGAAGTGAAGCAGCCCAATGGCGAAGTGGACGCCGCGCAGCAGCAAACCGGCATCACGCTTCACGGCTGGATTCATCGCTACTTGATGTTTGAACGCGGCGCTATCTGGACGCCGGAAGGTGACTTCAAGTTGCGCAATGTCGAGGTCAAGCAGCAGGTGACTTTTCTCGTCAGCGCCGAAGCAATCCTGATCAAGCGCGAAGACACGCCATGGCAGATTGCTGTTGAAATGCTTTGATGTGGTAGTGGTCGGCGCCGGCCCTGCCGGATGTGCCGCAGCAATCAGTTGCGCCCAGCGCGGCTTGCGTGTGGCACTGATCGAACGTCAGCGCTTCCCAAGGTTTCGCCCCGGTGAGAGCCTGCACCCGGGCATTGAACCGCTTCTGCAACAACTGGGCGTGAATACGCTGTTGTTACATCAGCAAGCCATGCGCTTTGCCGGCCACTGGGTGCAATGGAACGGGCCGGCGCGTTTCCACGCTTTGGGTAGCGATGAACACGGTCCATGGCGGGGTTTTCAAATGGCCAGAGCGCAACTGGATGCGACATTGTTGCGCCAGGCCGAAGAGCTCGGGGTGACTGTGCACCAACCATGTCAGGCCCAGCACGTCCTCAAACAGGACAATCGCATCGTTGGGCTGACTACCACTCACGGGCCGTTTTCTACCTCCTGCCTGATCGATGCCAGCGGAGCAGCGAGTTGGTTGAGTCGCCAGCTCCACCTCAAAACCCAAGTGTGTTCACCGCCAATGGTGGCTCGCTACGGCTATCTGCAAGGCTGTATCGCGCCTTATGAAACCGCGCCGCACTTGCTGGCCCATGCCAGAGGCTGGACATGGATTGCGCAAGTCCAGAAACAACGGCTGCACTGGACACACCTGGACTTCGAAACACCCCGTTCAGCCCCACAAAAAGACGTTAGCCGAATGCTTCCCCAGGCACTGCAAACACTGCCACCTATCGGCCCGATTCGCGGTGCCGACGTGACCTGGCGGATCAGCACCGCAGCGGCCGGCACCGGATATTTCATGGTGGGCGATGCCGCCAGCGTGCTCGATCCGGCCTCTTCACATGGCGTACTCAAAGCCTTGATGACGGGCATGCAGGCAGCGCAAGCCGTGTTCGATTGCCTTCGCCAACCGGCGTTGCAAGCATCGGCGCCAACGCACTATTGCCAATGGCTGAACCATTGGTTCGAACGTGACAGTGAACAACTCCGCCATTTCTACCGCCAACACCCGTACCCTCCCCGGTGGTTGACCGAGACCTGAATCAGGCGACGTCGGTCACTGCCCTCACCCCAACCATTAACCGACCTGTTTGTTCAGTGTCAGTCTCGCAAACGCAGCTAGACTCAAACAGTACCCAGTCGAGGGGGACGCAGGACTCAGGCTGTGCCCTGCCCGTTTCCATGACCACCGCCCGGTGGCGCATGCCTCGACCCTCAACGCCGCCGGACTGTGATCCTGTTTCAGGAGCACACCTGATGGACGAGGCCCGACTCAACGACTTCATGGGCAAACTGGTCAACGACATGGGCGGCGCGGCGATGCTGGCCAATGTCATCGTCGGCGAAGAACTCGGGCTCTACCGGGCGATGGCCGACAGTCAGCCGATCAGCCCCGAAACCCTCGCCACAAAAACCCGCTGCAACCCGCGTCTGGTACGCGAATGGCTCAGCGCGCACGCCGCCTCCGGCTACATGGAGCACCACGACGGCCAGTTCCGCTTACCGGAAGAACAGGCCCAGGCGCTGGCCGTCGAAGACTCGCCGGTGTACATCGCTGGCGGCCTCGGGGTGGTAGCGTCGTTTTTCCATGACAAGGACAAACTGGTCAAAGCCATGCGCAGTAACGGCGCCCTGCCCTGGGGTGATCATCATCCGTGCATGTTCACCGGCACGGAACGCTTCTTCCGCCCCGGCTATAAAGGTCACTTGATCGCCGAATGGTTACCGGCCCTGGACGGTGTGGTCCCCAAGCTCGAGACCGGTGCGAAAGTCGCCGACATCGGCTGCGGCCACGGCGCCTCGACGGTGATCATGGCTCAGGCGTTTCCCAATTCGCGCTTCGTCGGCTACGACTATCACGCACCGTCGATCACCGTCGCCTCCCAACGCGCCGAAGAAGGTGGTGTCAGCAGCCGGGCGAAATTCTTCGAGGGCTCGGCAAAAAGTTACCCTGCCAATGACTACGACCTGATCTGCTATTTCGACTGCCTGCACGACATGGGCGACCCGGTCGGCGCCGCACGCCATGCCTACGACGCGTTAAAAGACGACGGCACGGTGTTACTGGTCGAACCGTTTGCCAATGACACGCTGGACGACAACATCAACGCGGTCGGGCGTTTGTTTTATGCCGCATCGACGTTCATTTGCACCCCGAACTCCCTGTCCCAGGAGGTTGGCCTGGGCCTCGGTGCGCAGGCCGGTGAAGTGCGTCTGCGCAAAGTGTTTGCCGAGGCTGGCTTCAAGCGGTTCCGACGAGCGACGCAAACGCCGTTCAACCTGATTCTGGAGGCGCGCAAGTAAGCAGCGCGTATCGCGTGCTAACCTGCTGGCACCGTCCTCCCCGGAGCGCTGACCATGCTCGACAGCCCGATCCGCGAACACTTCGACACGCTGCAACAAGCGATGGCCGAAGGCAACTTTCTGGTACTGACCGGCGCCGGCATCAGCACGCCGTCGGGTATCCCGGATTACCGCGACAGTGACGGTGTGCGCCGTGGACGCCAGCCGATGATGTATCAGGAATTTCTCGCCGCCCCAGAATCACGCCGCCGCTATTGGGCGCGGGCGATGCTCGGCTGGCCGCGCGTGCGCCAGGCGCGACCGAATGCGGCGCTCGAAGCGCTGGCCCATTTGCAGACGCAGGGGCGGATCAGCGGCTTGATTACGCAGAATGTCGACACCTTGCACGATCAGGCCGGCAGTCCTGACGTCATCGAATTGCACGGCAGCTTGCATCGGGTGCTGTGCCTCGATTGCGGACAGCGAAGTGAGCGCGATGCGATACAGCGGTTGATGGAAATGCACAACCCGTACCTGGCCGGCGTCGATGCGGTGCAGGCGCCGGACGGCGATACCCTGCTCGACCCGGCGTTCGAAGCACGTTTTCAGGTACCGCTTTGCCCTCATTGCGCAGGGGAGCGAATGAAACCGGACGTGGTGTTTTTCGGTGAGAACGTCGCGCAACACACGGCGGAACGGGCCATGACAGCGGCGCGAAATGCGGCAGGAATGCTCGTGGTGGGTTCTTCGTTGATGGCCTATTCGGCGTTTCGCCTGTGCCGGGTCATCGCGGATCGCGGCAAGCCGTTGCTGGCGATCAACCTGGGCAAGACCCGGGCGGATGAATTACTGGATCTGAAGGTTGAAGGGTCGTGCGAGCAACTTTTGCCCCTACTGACACAGCGCCTGACCACCTGAACACGCACAGCCCGCTTCCACAGGGTCAGTATTTTTCCCTCAAAATATCGAACAACGCCTGCGCCGCCGCCGACAGTTCATTGCCCGGTTCGGTCAAAACGCCAATCGCCCGTTCCACCGAGTCATTCAACGTCAGGCACCGGGCCCCCAGTTCCTGCATCTGCTCGGCACACAACGCCGGCACCGCACTGACTCCCAGCCCACTGGCAACCATCCGCCCGACCGTCGACAGTTGATGGCTTTCGAATTCCACCGGTAGCTTCATGCCGCGAGCCTGCAAATGTTCTTCGAGCATCACCCGCACGGTCGACGGCCGCTGCAAGGTAATGAACGGCTCGAGCAACAAGGTCTGCCAGTCAATCTCGGTGCGTGCGGCCAGCGGTGACTCCTGCGAGACCACCGCCACAAACCGATCCATATAGAGCGGTGTAAATGTCATCGAGGTGTTCTGCATCGGTTCGAACGCCACGCCCAACTCCACTTGCCGGTCGCGGACCATTTCCAATACTTGCTCGTTGATCACGTCGTTGACCGTGACGCTGACGTTCGGATACCGCGCCCGAAAGGTCTTGAGGATCGGCGGCAGCAGATTTCCGGCAAACGACGGCATCGCCGCCAGCGTGACTCGCCCGCGTTGCAGGCTGAACCGTTGGCGCATTTCGTCTTCGGCGTTGTCCCAGTCGGCAATCAGGCGCCGGGCCAGCGGCAGCAAGGATTCACCCTCCGCCGTCAGCGCCACATTGCGGGTGTTGCGGCTGAACAGACGCCCACCGAGCCCCTCTTCCAAGGCTTTGATGGTCAGGCTCAGCGCCGATTGCGACAGGTGCAACCGCTCGCAGGCGACGGCAAAACTCAGGCTTTGGGCCACGGCGAGGAAGGCGCGGATCTGCTTGATGGTCATGAACGCTATGCTTCCGTATCAGAATCCAATGGATTATTGATCTTTATCAATCAATCAACCTTAAAAATCAACTTAACAAATATATCCTTCAGCGAGACACTCCAGTCATTCGGCTAGCCAGCCGCCCGCAAATAATAAAAGAGGTGCATATGGCAGGTTTCGACAAGCGCGTGAGTTCCTACGAGGAAGCCCTGGCCGGGCTTGAGGACGGCATGACCGTCATCGCCGGCGGCTTTGGTCTGTGTGGCATTCCGGAAAACCTGATCGCCCAGATCAAGCGCAAAGGCACCCGCGACCTCACCGTCGTGTCCAACAACTGCGGCGTCGATGGCTTTGGTCTCGGCGTACTGCTGACCGACCGCCAGATCAGCAAAGTCGTTGCCTCCTACGTCGGCGAAAACAAGCTGTTCGAAGAGCAACTGCTCAAAGGCGAAATTGAAGTCATCCTGACCCCGCAAGGCACTCTCGCCGAAAAAATGCGCGCAGGCGGCGCCGGCATTCCGGCCTTCTTCACCGCCACGGGCGTCGGCACGCCGGTGGCCGAAGGCAAGGAGGTGCGTGAATTCAACGGTCGCAAGTACCTGATGGAAGAGTCCATCACCGGCGACTTCGCCATCGTCAAAGGCTGGAAAGCCGACCATTTCGGTAACGTCATCTACCGGCACACCGCGCAGAACTTCAACCCGCTGGCCGCCACTGCCGGCAAGATCACCGTGGTCGAAGTCGAAGAAATCGTCGAACCCGGCGAACTGGACCCCGCCCATATCCACACACCGGGCATCTACGTCGACCGGGTCATTTGCGGCACGTTCGAAAAGCGCATCGAACAGCGCACCATCCGCAAATAATCCAGGCTGACGGAGAATAAAAACATGGCACTTTCCCGCGAACAAATGGCTCAGCGCGTCGCCCGCGAAATGCAGGACGGCTACTACGTGAACCTTGGCATCGGCATTCCGACCCTGGTCGCCAACTACATCCCCGAAGGCATGGAAGTCATGCTGCAATCGGAAAACGGCCTGCTTGGCATGGGACCTTTTCCGACAGAAGAAACCATCGACGCCGACATGATCAACGCCGGCAAACAAACCGTGACCGCGCGCATTGGCGCGTCGATCTTCAACTCCGCCGAATCCTTTGCGATGATCCGCGGCGGTCATGTCGATCTGACCGTTCTGGGCGCGTTCGAAGTGGACGTTGAAGGCAACATCGCCTCGTGGATGATTCCCGGCAAACTGGTCAAGGGCATGGGCGGCGCCATGGACCTGGTGGCGGGCGCAGACAACATCATCGTCATCATGACTCACGCCTCCAAGGACGGTGAGTCCAAACTGCTGTCCAAGTGCAGCCTGCCACTCACCGGTGCCGGGTGCATCAAGCGGGTGCTGACCGACCTCGCCTATCTCGAAATCGAGAACGGTGCGTTCATTCTCAAAGAACGTGCGCCGGGCGTCAGCGTCGAAGAGATCGTCGCCAAAACCGCCGGTAAACTGATCGTGCCTGACCACGTACCGCAAATGCAGTTCGCTGCCCAGTGAGGAATTCGAAAATGCAAGACGTCGTCATTGTTGCCGCCACGCGTACCGCGATCGGCAGTTTCCAGGGCTCTCTGGCCAGCGTTAGCGCGGTTGATCTGGGCGCGGCGGTGATCCGCCAGTTGCTCGAACAGACCGGGCTGGACGGGGCGCAGGTCGATGAAGTGATCATGGGCCAGGTGCTGACGGCCGGCGCCGGCCAAAACCCGGCGCGTCAAGCGGCAATCAAGGCTGGCTTGCCTCACGCCGTGCCGGCCATGACCCTGAACAAGGTCTGCGGCTCAGGCCTCAAGGCCCTGCACCTCGGCGCACAGGCCATCCGTTGCGGCGACGCTGAGGTGATCATTGCCGGTGGCCAGGAAAACATGAGCCTGTCCAACTACGTGATGCCGGGCGCACGCACCGGTCTGCGCATGGGTCATGCGCAAATCGTCGACACCATGATCAGCGATGGCCTGTGGGATGCGTTCAACGATTACCACATGGGCATCACTGCCGAGAATCTGGTCGACAAATACGACATCAGCCGCGAACAGCAGGACGCCTTCGCGGCCGCCTCGCAGCAAAAAGCAGCCGCAGCCATCGAGGCTGGGCGCTTCGTTGATGAAATCACCCCGATCCTGATTCCGCAGCGCAAGGGCGATCCGGTCGCGTTCAAGGTTGATGAACAGCCACGCGGCGAAACCACTGCCCAATCCCTGGCGAAACTGCGTCCGGCCTTCAAAAAGGACGGCAGCGTCACCGCCGGCAATGCTTCATCGCTCAACGACGGCGCGGCCGCCGTGATCCTGATGAGCGCCGAAAAAGCCAAAGCGCTCGGCCTGCCCGTGCTGGCGATCATCGCCGCTTACGCCAACGCCGGTGTTGACCCGGCGATCATGGGCATCGGCCCGGTCTCAGCCACCCGCCGCTGCCTGGACAAGGCGGGCTGGTCGATTGAGCAACTGGATCTGATCGAAGCCAACGAAGCGTTCGCCGCACAATCGCTGGCGGTGGCCAAGGATCTGCAATGGGATCTGGACAAGGTCAACGTCAACGGCGGCGCCATCGCCTTGGGTCACCCGATCGGCGCCTCGGGTTGCCGCGTACTGGTGACCTTGCTGCACGAAATGATCAAGCGTGATGCGAAAAAGGGCCTGGCGACCCTGTGCATCGGAGGCGGCCAAGGCGTCGCTCTGGCACTGCAACGCGCATAAAGAGCAATACAGACAGCGGGCGGATCCACGACATCCGCTCGCTGTCTCCCACCCTGTTTCGGGGACAGACCCAAATCTCGTATCCACCACCATCCCCCTGTGGGAGCGGGCTTGCTCGCGAAGGCGTCCGGCCAGCCAACATCTCCGGCGACTGACACACCGTTTTCGCGAGCGACAGCGGGTCAGCCCCGCCAGCAAAGCTCTAAGGCTTGCGCAGCAAATACGTATCCATGATCCACCCATGCTCAGCCCGCGCGGCCTTGCGCACCTGCTCGATTTGATCCGCGACCTCCCCGAGTTTGCCGCTGATGAGAATTTCATCCGGCGTTCCCAGGTAAGCCCCCCAGTAAATCTCGGTCTGCGGATCGGCTACCCGGTGGTAGGCATCTTCGGCATCAAGCATGACCACCAGACTGTCCGCATCACTCACCTGCCCTGCCGCCAAACGCCGGCCCGTGGAGATTTCAATCGAGCGACCAATTGTGTTCAACGGCACTTTGTGCTGCGCTGCCAATGCCTGAACGCTGGTGATGCCGGGAATCACTTCGAACTCGAACTCACAGGCACCGCACGCCAGAAGCGCCCGCAGGATACGAACGGTACTGTCGTACAAAGCCGGATCGCCCCACACCAGAAAACCGCCGCACTGGCCGTCAAGCAGCTCTTGATTGATCAGCCGTGCAAAGATTTGCTGCTTCGCCCGGTTCAGATCATCAATGCTGGTGGCGTAGTCCGCGTCGCCACGCTCACGCTCCGGGCTGTGGACTTGGGCGAAGCGGTAGGCGGGATCCGTGATGTAGCGCTCGCAGATCTCGCGGCGCAGATCCATCAACTTGTCCTTGCTCTGGCCTTTGTCCATCAAAAAGAACACATCCACCCGATTCAGCGCCTTCACCGCTTGCATCGTGATGTAGTCCGGGTTGCCAGCGCCAATGCCGATGACCAGCAGTCGTTTCATCAGACAGCGCCTCCATCATCGAGACTGGGCAGACGCAGGCGCCAGCGCTCGGTGAAACGCAGTTCGACCACTGACAGTGGCTCGACATCGATGTCATGAAAGGCCGAGCCGCGCATCATCTGGATCAACGCGGCGCGGATGATAAACGGATGGGTCACTGCCACGACGTGTCCCGGCGTGGTTTGCAAACTGACCAGCCATGCCGCCACTCGCTCACACAGATGCGCAACCGACTCACCTCCGTGGGGCGTGGCGTGTGGGTCCTGGAGCCAGGCGTACAGCGCTTGTTCCTGTTTAAGTTGCAGGTCCTTGATCGACTGGCCGTGCCAGCGCCCCCAGTCACAGTCACGCAGCACCTCGTCAACTTGCGCATCCGCGCCGAACCACGCCGCCGTCTGGCGGGTGCGCAATTCAGGGCCGCAAATCAAACGGCGGGCGGAACTGAAACGTGAGGCCAACGCATCAGACGCTGACCGGATATTTTCAACAGGCTCATTCGTAGGAAAACGCGCCAATTTCTGTGAGACGGTTCGCGCATGGCAAATCAGTGTCAAACGGGTGGTCTGCACAATGAATTCCTCTGTCGAGCACCATGAAATCAACGGCCTGATGCCGAAGTGTTGGCAATTGTGCCGTAAATAAAGGGCTCCAGGGCTGCCCGATGAAATACCGCGATACCCGCCGACACTGGGAAAGCTGCAATATCTGACACCTCCACGGGCAATGGACTACAAGACACGTCGACTTCCGTGTAGCCCTTGTTACACGGGCATCCTGCCCTGTTTTGGGGCCGTTTCAACAGGATAAAAAATTCACTAGACATGTAGCGTAAGTTACATAAATACTGTTTTAGCGAATTGTGAAGCAAATTCGACACCTTCATCCAGCAGGAGCCAGGATGCCCCCTCTCAGAGACCTGATCACCGACCCCGACCTCGATCTCACGCCGTCGGAGCGCAAAGTCGTTCGCGCCTTGCTTGATCAGTACCCGCGCAACGGCCTGGGGCCCATGGCACGACTGGCCGAGCATGCCGGTGTCAGCGACCCGACCATTGTGCGCCTGGTAAAGAAACTCGGCTTCGGCGGTTATGCCCAATTCCAGGATGCGCTGCTCAGCGACATGGATCATCGCCTGCGCTCGCCGCGCACCCTGTTGCAACCCCGCGCGCACCAGAACAAGGATGACGCCTGGAGCCACTACCTGAGCGACAGTCATCGTCTGCTGGTCGAAACCCAATCGCTGACTCAACCCGAAGATGTGCGCATTCTCACGGACTGGCTGCTCGACGTTCGGCATCAGGTGTACTGCTTTGGCGGGCGCTTCTCCAGCCTGATGGCGAACTACCTGCTCAATCACCTGCGCCTGCTGCGCCCTGGTTGCTTTGCCCTGGATGACAATGCGCAACTGCCCGATCGCCTGTTCGATCTGCAGCGCCAGGACGTCGTGCTGGTGTTCGACTATCGCCGCTACCAGACCCAAGCCCTGCGCGTCGCTAGCGCAGCAAAAAACAATAACGCGCGCGTGGTGCTGTTCACCGACATCTACGCCTCGCCGCTGCGCGAACTGGCCGACCTGATCATCAGCGCCCCGGTGGAGTCGGCTTCGCCGTTCGACACCATGGTGCCAGCACTGGCTCAGGTCGAAGCGCTGATAGCCTGTCTGACCCTGCGCAGTGAGAATCTGGCCGATCGCCTGGAAGGCATCGATGCCCTGCGCAATGACTTCAACACCCACCTGCTGGAGGATAAATAAGGATGTTCAGCCTTCCCCACCGCTCGCCGCGGGACTTGCCATTTGTCACTGACCACACCGCGTTGCTGCTGGTGGACATGCAGCGTGCCTGGCTCGAACCGCAGTTCGACCCGCACCTGAACGGCCCGGACGCCGAGTACTTCCTGACCCGCACCCACATGCAGGTGGTGCCCAATCAACGCCGGTTGCTCAGTGCCTTTCGTCAGACGCGGCAGAACGTACTGCACACCCTGATTGAAAGTCTGACCGCCGATGGCCGCGACCGCTCGCTTGACCACAAGCTCTCGGACATGCACCTGCCCAAAGGCAGCTCACAGGCGCGGATCATTGATGACCTGACCCCGGTGGAAAACGAAATCGTCCTGCCGAAAACCTCTTCCGGGGTCTTCAACTCGACCAACATCGACTATGTGCTGCGCAATCTGCAAACCCGCCATCTGATCATCGCCGGTATCGTTACCGACCAGTGCGTCGACATGGCGGTGCGCGATGCCGCCGACCGTGGCTATCTGGTGACCCTGGTCGAAGACGCCTGCGCCACTTATAGCGCCGAGCGCCATCACGCCTGTCTGAACGCGATCAAGGGGTATTGCTGGATCACCGACACCGACACCGTGCTCGCCCGGTTGCAGGAGATGCAGCCATGAGCCCCCGCCTGACACCGCTGCCGATGACCACTATCGTCACCACCGACCTGATCGGCATCACCCGTGGCCGCTCGTTCCCCACCGACGAACTTGAGCACTACCAGGCCGCCGGTTGTGGCTGGGTGCCCGCCAACAGCGCCTTGACACCTCAGGACATCATCGCCTCGACCAATCCATGGGGCGCCTATGGCGACCTGCGTTTGATCCCGGATCTGGCCAGCCGCGTGATTGTCGGCAACGGCCCGGATGCCGACGCACCGGCGCTGGATTTCATTCACGGCGACATCCGCGAAACCGATGGCCGTCCGTGGGGGGCCTGCCCGCGTACGCTGCTGCGTGATGAGGTGGAACGTTATCGCGACCAGTTGGGTTTGCAGGTCAACGCCGCGTTTGAACACGAGTTCAATCTGCACGCCGGTTTTGTCGAACATCTGGCGTTTTCCCTCGAAGCCCAGCGTCAGGGCGCCGAATTCGGCGGCTGGCTGCTCAGCGCCTTGCGCGCCGGTGGCGTCGAGCCGGAAATGTTCCTGCCCGAATACGGCAAGCACCAATACGAAATCACCTGTCGGCCGACCCTGGGTGTCGCCGCCGCGGATCGTGCGGTCAACGTGCGCGAAATCACCCGCGAGATCGCCCGGCAGATGGGCCTGGACCTGAGTTTCGCACCGAAGACCTCGGCGGACGCGGTGTGCAACGGCGTGCACCTGCACGTCAGCCTGCTCGACCAGGCCGGTCAGCCAATGCTCTACGACGCCGGCACCCGCAACGGCTTGTCGACCCTCGGCCAGCATTGGGCGGCGGGGGTTGTGCATTATTTGCCGGCGCTGTGTGCGTTCACCGCGCCAACCCCGGTGTCGTATGAGCGCTTGCAGCCGCACCACTGGAGCGCGTCCTATGCGTGCCTTGGCCAGCAGAACCGTGAAGCGGCGTTGCGTATCTGCCCGACCGTGACACTGGGCGGCAAATCCGTGGCCACACAGTTCAACCTTGAATTCCGGGCGATGGACGCCACCGCCTCGCCGCACCTGGCAATGGCTGCACTGCTGATCGCCGGCCGCTTGGGGATCGAACAGCGTCTGGCGCTGAACGCGATCACCGATGACATTCCCGATTCACTCAACGACGAGCAACGCAAGGCCCGGGGTATCGTTGCCCTGCCCGCCTCGCTGGCCCAGGCGCTGGATTGCCTGCGCAACAGTGCAGCCTTCAATGAATGGCTGCCCAAGCCGTTGCTCGACACGTATCACGCCCTTAAAACCGAGGAACTGGCGCTGACGGAACAGCTCTCGCCCGCTGACCTGTGTGAGCACTATGCACGCCTGTACTGAGCCCGCCGAGCTTGGGTTGTATACCCGACCGGTCTACAACCTGAGCCGCGCCGACTCGACGCATCCGGTGATCCTGGTGTGCGAGCACGCCAGCCATTACATCCCCGCGGCCCTGAACAACCTGGGCCTGGACGATATCGCCGCGCGTGAACACATCGCCTGGGACATCGGCGCATTGCAACTGGCCGAGCAGTTATCGCAAACACTCGGTGCAACGCTGTTGAGCGCCAACTATTCACGTCTGTTGATCGACCTGAATCGGCCACGGCACGCCCGGGACAGCATTCCGGCGCAAAGTGAGATTTATCAGGTGCCGGGTAACCGCGAGCTGGACGAAGCCACTCGCGAATACCGGCGCCAGGCACTGTTCAAACCGTTTCACACGCGCTTGCAAATGTTGATCGACGAGCGGATTGCGCTGGGCCAACCGGTACGGGTGGTGGGAATTCACAGTTTCACGCCGGTGTATTACGGCCAGCCGCGAACGGTGGAGGTCGGCGTGCTGTTCGGTCAGGCCAAGGTGTATGCCCAGCGTCTGCTCGACGGTCTGGAGCAACATCCGTTGAGCGTGGCCGGCAATCAGCCGTACAGAATTGACCCACTGGGCGACATGACCGTGCCGGTACACGGCGATGCCCGGGGCCTGGATTCAGTGCTCATCGAGGTGCGCAACGACTTGCTGCACAGCCCCGAAGCCGTATCGCGCTGGGCCGGATACCTCGCACCATTGCTGTAAAGAAACACTGCTGACGCTGTACATGATGGACCGATAGAACAACTAAAAAATGACCGACTGGCTGACAAGGAGTTGCGCTTCATGGAAATTGAAGAATTCGGCTACAAGCAAGAGTTGAAACGTAGCCTGACACTTACTGACCTGGTGGTGTACGGGATGATCTTCATGATCCCCATCGCCCCGTTTGGCGTGTATGGCTACGTCAATGCCGAGGCGCCCGGGATGGTGCCGCTGGCCTACATCATCGGCATGGTGGCGATGCTTTTTACAGCGTTGAGCTACGGCAGCATGGCCCGAGCCTTTCCGATTGCCGGATCGGTCTATTCCTACGCGCAACGCGGCTTGAATCAACATGTCGGCTTCATCGCCGGCTGGCTGATGCTGCTCGACTACCTGCTGATTCCGCCGTTGCTCTACGTCTACGCGGCGATGGCACTCAACCATTTGTACCCGGATATTCCGAAAGTCGGTTTCATTCTGGCCTTCCTGGTCAGTGCGACGTTCGTCAACCTGCGCGGCATCACCTTCACCGCACGGATGAACATCATCTTCCTGCTGGCCCAACTGGTCGTTCTGGGCATCTTCCTCTTCTATGCCTGGACGGCCCTGCACAACGGTGGCGGTAACGGCGAACTGACGTTGGCGCCGTTGTACAACGCCGAGACCTTCAACTTCGCCCTGCTGATGCAAGCGGTGTCGATTGCGGTGCTGTCCTTCCTGGGCTTCGACGCGATCTCGACCCTGGCCGAAGAAATCAAGGGTGATCCGGGCCGCAGTGTCGGCAAAGCGGCACTGATCACGCTGGTGGTGATGGGCGTGATTTTCGTTGCCCAAACCTGGATTGCCACTGACCTCGCCGCCGGCATGGGCTTCACGTCCGCCGACACTGCGTTCTATGAAATCGCCGAAATCGCCGCTGGCAGCTGGCTTGCCACCCTGACCGGTGTCGCGACCGCCCTGGCTTGGGGTGTAGCGGTGGCAATCACCTCGCAAGCGGCTGTATCGCGCCTGCTGTTCGGCATGGCCCGCGACGGCAAACTGCCGAAAGTGCTGGCCAAGGTCCACCCCAAACACAACACACCGTACTTGAGCATTTATCTGGTGGCGGTGCTGTCGCTGGTGATCTGCTACCTGTTCATCAACTCGGTCGACACCCTGACGTCGCTGGTCAACTTCGGCGCGCTCAGCGGCTTCATGCTGCTGCACCTGACCGTGATCAACTACTACTGGCGTCGGCAGAAGTCCGGTCAGATCGTGCGCCATCTGATCTGCCCGGTGATCGGTTTCATCATCGTCGCGGCCATCATGTACAACATGGGCGTCGATGCACAGAAACTCGGCCTGATCTGGATCGCTCTGGGCCTGGTGTACCTGTTCTTCCTCAACAAACTCGGGGCTAGCACCGCGCTGCCGGACCCAAGCAACGGCTGACAAGAAAAAGAGCAGCGTCTGACAACAAATCAGGCGCACGCCGATTTAACGCGTGGAAACCGACAGTGATAGTCAGGTTCGGTGAATTCGCCGAACCTTTTGATACAGGAGTACATCCATGCTGGCCTTACGCCCAGTCGCGCAGACTGACCTGCCCCAGCTACAACAACTGGCCCGCGACAGTTTGGTGGGCGTGACGTCCCTGCCGGACGACAGCGACCGTTTGCGTGAAAAAATCGCCGGTTCCTGCGCTTCGTTTGCCGCAGACGCCACCGCCCATGGCCCGGAGAACTACTTCTTCGTGCTGGAAGACCTCGACAGCCAACAACTGCTCGGTTGCTCCGAAATCCTCGCCACTGCCGGTTTCGACGAACCGTTCTACAGCCTGCGCAATCGCCATTTCACCAGCGCCTCGCGAGAGCTGAACATCGAACACGGCGTGCCGGCGCTTTCGTTGTGCCACGACCTGAACGACCACACGCTGCTGCGCGGTTTCCACATCAACGCTGCGCTGGTGGGGACGCCGTTTTCCGAATTGCTCTCGCGGGCGCGCCTGCTGTTCATCGCGGCCCATGCGCAACGGTTCGCCGAAGCCGTGATTACCGAAATCGTCGGCTACAGCGATGAAAACGGCCATTCGCCCTTCTGGGACGCGCTGGGCAAGCACTTCTTCGACCTGCCCTATGCCGAAGCCGAGCGTCTGTGCGGATTGCAGAACCGTACGTTTCTGGCTGAACTGATGCCGCAATACCCGATCTACGTGCCGATGCTGCCGCAGGCCGCACAAGACTGCATTGGCCGCATCCACCCGGACGGTCAGGAAGCCTTCGACATTCTTGAG
This sequence comes from Pseudomonas sp. EA_65y_Pfl2_P74, assembly GCF_963970575.1. Taxonomy (NCBI): domain Bacteria; kingdom Pseudomonadati; phylum Pseudomonadota; class Gammaproteobacteria; order Pseudomonadales; family Pseudomonadaceae; genus Pseudomonas; species Pseudomonas sp. EA_65y_Pfl2_P74. The sequence goes on along the minus strand of NZ_CAXAOQ010000042.1, from coordinate 11,393 downwards.
CGTGAAGGCTTTGAAACCAACAGCTACATCGATCTGTTCGACGCCGGCCCGACCCTGTATGCACGCACAGCGACTATCCGCTCGATCGCCCGCAGCCAGACGGTACACGTGCGGCAACAGTCGCAAATCGATGCGCGTGGCCGTTATCTGCTGAGCAACGATGCGTTGCACGGTTTTCGGTGCATCGTCGCCGAACTCGATTACCACCCCGATCAACCGCTGTCTCTCACCCCTGCAATGTGTGCGGCGCTGAATGTGACCGATGGCAACCCGATCCGGCTGATAGCCCTGTGAACCGCGCCCGGCTCCGCACCCAACGACAGTGCCCGAACAGGCGCGCAGAAGGAGTTACAGCATGATTGTCCGCCCGGTTAAAGTCAGTGACCTGCCCGCCTTGATGGCGCTGGTACAACAGGCCGGCCCGGGGTTCACCACCCTGCCGGTCAACGAAGATCGCCTGGCCCACCGCGTGCGTTGGGCGCAACGTGCATTCGCCGAGCAAGTGGAACGTGCCGATGCCGACTATCTGTTTGTGCTCGAAGACGATGACCAGCGCGTGGTCGGTGTCAGCGCAATGGCCGGAGCGGTCGGCCTGCGCGAGCCCTGGTACAACTATCGGGTCGGTTTGACGGTGAGTTCGGCGCCGGATCTGGGCATTCAACGCCAGATTCCCACGCTGTTCCTGAACAACGAATTGACCGGCCAATCGGAACTGTGCTCGCTGTTCCTGCGGCATGACCAGCGCCATGGCAGTAACGGTCGGCTTTTGTCGCTGGGGCGCTTGCTGTTCGTCGCCGAATTTCCGCATCTGTTTGGCGAAAAGATGATCGCCGAACTGCGCGGCAGCGCCGATGAACTGGGGTGTTCGCCGTTTTGGGACAGCCTGGGCCGGCATTTCTTCCAGATGGACTTCAGCCACGCCGATCACCTGTCGGGGCTGGGCAACAAATCGTTCATCGCCGAGCTGATGCCACGCCAGCCGCTCTACACCTGCCTGCTCACTGAGCAGGCCCAGGCCGCTATCGGTCAGGCGCATCCCAATACCGAGCCGGCGCTTAAAATCCTTCAGGCCGAAGGTTTTGCGCACAAAGGCTATATCGACATTTTCGATGGTGGCCCGGTGATCGAAGCACCGATCCGAAACATCCGCACGGTGCGCGACAGCCTTGAGCTGACCTTGAGCCTCGGCAGCCCCGACGAGCAGGCCCCCTTGTGGCTGATCCACAACCGTCGCCTGGAAAACTGCCGCATCACCGTCGCCCGCGCCCGTTGCGTCGGCAGCAGCCTAGTGATCGACCGCCTCACGGCCAAACGCCTGCAACTGCAACCAGGCAACTCGGTACGGGCGGTGATGCTGCCCAATCAACAGCGGCATGCCGTGGCGGCATGAACCGGCCATGGAAATCTGCCGCCAAAGATGAATCCTTTCAGCCAAAGGCGCATGTTTAACCCCAGCCCCGCAAATTCGTCATGATCCTTGACCCATTCGCGTGATAGCCTTTTCATCCTTCGGCGTTGACACCTTTGCTCAAGCCCTTCCATTCCTTTGTATTGGTGGAACTCGTATGACCAGGCTTTCTCATCAAGATTTGCGCCGTAATTTCCGTCAACTGCTGGCATCCGATACCTGCTACCACACGGCTTCGGTGTTCGACCCGATGTCGGCCCGCATTGCCGCTGACCTGGGTTTTGAAGTGGGGATTCTCGGTGGTTCGGTGGCCTCGTTGCAGGTGCTCGGCGCCCCGGACTTTGCCCTGATCACCCTCAGCGAGTTTGCCGAACAGGCCACCCGCATTGGCCGCGTCGCCCAATTGCCGGTCATCGCCGACGCCGACCACGGCTACGGCAACGCCCTCAACGTGATGCGCACCATCGTCGAACTGGAACGCGCCGGCGTCGCCGCCCTGACCATCGAAGACACCTTGCTGCCCGCGCAATTCGGGCGCAAATCCACCGACCTGATCACGGTCGCCGAAGGCGTCGGCAAGATCCGCGCCGCACTCGAAGCCCGGGTCGATTCGGAAATGGCCATCATCGCCCGCACCAACGCCGGCATCCTGCCGAACCAGGAAATCATCAGCCGCACCCGTCAGTATCAGGCCGCAGGCGCCGATGGTATCTGCATGGTCGGGGTGCAGGATTTCGATCAGTTGGAACAAATCGCCGAACACCTGACCGTGCCGCTGATGCTGGTCACCTACGGCAACCCGGCGCTGCGTGACGACAAGCGTCTGGCCGAACTGGGCGTGCGCGTGACCATCGATGGCCATGGCGCTTACTTCGCGGCCATCAAGGCCACCTACGACAGCCTGCGCGAACAGCGGCAGATTTTCACCCAGGCTTCGGACTTGAGCGCGACCGAACTGACGCACACCTATACCCAGCCGGAGGAGTACATTCTCTGGGCGAAGGAATACATGAGCGTCAAGGAGTAACGCGGTGGCCGGACTGACGTCAGCCGCTAAACCGGCGCCTTGTACGCCACCTCCCGCTGCATCGCCCGCGTCAGAATTCGCTCTATCGCGGATGCAACATAGAGGGACTCAGACCGAGTCGAGCAATGGCTGCCTGGGCAGGTTGTCGCAATTGCAGATCACCCGATTCCGCCCGCCGGCCTTGGCTTCGTACAACGCCTGATCGGCATCATTGAGCCAGCGCGTCGCATCGGCATGGGCCGGTTCGTACGCCGCCAGGCCAATACTCAAACTGACCTTCAACGCCGGATTCTGCTCGTAACCCAGCGTCGCGAAGCGCTCACGCAACGCCTCCATGGCCTGGGCGGCGTTGAACAGCGGCAACTCCGGGAGGATCACGCAGAATTCATCGCCCCCGTAACGCCCTGCAATGTCGGTCACGCGCAGGTTTTGCTTGAGCATTTTGCTCAACTGCCGTAGCACGATGTCGCCGGCCACATGGCCGTAGGTGTCGTTGATCGCCTTGAAATGGTCAATGTCGATCAACGCGATCGCCGCGCCCTGCTGCTGCCGTTTGCAGCGCTGAAAGGCAATCTCCAGTTGATCCTTCCACGCGCCGTGGTTGAGCAATCCGGTGAGGCTGTCGGTGCGGCTCAGGGCCAGCAATTCGCGTTTATGCAGGCCCAGCGTGTAGGCCTGACGAAAGCAGATCCAGCCCAGCGCCAACGGATACAGCATCAGCAATGGCAGGCAGGCATATAACTGCAAGGGCGTTGTCTGGGGAATGAACACCGGGGCAAACACCACCAGACCGACACACACACCGAGAATCTGCGCCGCCGTGCCGGCCAGCAAAAAACGCAAACCGCCGATGGCGACGTTATTCATCGCCATCATCGAAATGGTCGTGGCGCTGGGTAGCGGATTGAACTGCATCGCCGCAACCCAGAAACCGCCGAGAAACGCGTCGATCAACAGGTTTCGGTGTTCGGCGTAGTAAGGCACTTTGGCCCGACGCGCCCACTGAAACGCCAGATGTGGCCAGAGCAAGCCGTTGAACAGCATCAGGGCCCAAACCCACAGCGACGGATCGAGCGGGTACATCGCCATGCTCACGCATAACAACCCCAACGCCAGACCGAGGATTCGCGATGTATAAAGCCTCCTGGCCAATGAAAGTCCCTTTCCCCCGGTGTTTCTCATAAGGGCCTCGTTCGTTTAAAAGAACCTTGGCGCACCGTCAGACGGATGTGTCTGGAGTCTATCAGGGCGACGTTAAATAGCCATCGCCGGCCCGCGAGCTCGACCCGGTACACAAACCCGCTCCCACAAAGCAAATATTTGGCTATACATGAAAGGAGGAAAACGGAAAAACAACTATAAGAAGGAGGCCCATGCAGATCTGCCAAGTGTTGATCATCGGCAGCGGTTTTGGTGGCCAGTGCGCGGCAGTCAATCTGCTCAAGGCCGGGATCGACGATTTTCGCCTGCTGGAACGGCGCGACTTCTTCGGCGGCACCTGGTGCCAGAACACCTACCCGGGCGCTGCAGTGGACGTGCCGTCGCCACTGTATTCACTGTCGTTCGCGCCGTACCGCTGGTCGCAGATGTTTGCCGGACAAGCGGAGTTGCACCGTTACACCGAGCATGTGATCGACGAGTTCGGCCTGCGCGAGCGGGTGGAACTGCAAGCCAATGTCGAACGCATCGAATGGGACGACACTGAAAAGCACTGGGCGGTCCACACCGGCACCAAGGGCACGTTCTACGCGCGGTTCCTGATCAACGCCACCGGCCCCTTGAGCCAACCGGTGATCCCGCACTTCCCCGGGCAGGAGCGCTTTGAAGGCAAGACGTTTCATACAAACCATTGGGATCACAGCTACGACTATCGCGGTAAACGCGTGGCCATCGTCGGCAGCGGTGCCAGCGCGGCACAGGTGATTCCGGCCATTGCGGCGCACGTCGAGCGACTGCATGTGTTCCAGCGCACGCCGCACTGGGTGTTGCCTCGCGCTGATCGCATCTTCGGGCCGGTTCAGCGTTGGCTACTGGGTTTGAAACCGGCTTACAAACTCCTGCGCTGGCTGATCTACTGGCAATTCGAAACCCGGGTCATCGCCTTCAAATACTCGAAACCGGCGATTCACCTGGGGCAAAAGCAAGCGCTGCGCTTTCTCAAACGCCAGGTAGCGGATCCAGAGCTGCAAGAAAAACTCACTCCCGACTTCATCATCGGCTGCAAGCGGGTACTGGTTTCGAGCACCTACTACCCGGCACTGACCCGACCCAACGTCACGCTGCACACCCGTGAGCAAGGTATCGCCTCCATCGATGAAACCGGGATCAACACCCAGGACGGCCAGCATCTTGATGTCGACCTGATTGTCTGGTCGACCGGTTACGACGCCACCGATGGCGTTATTTCCTACTCGGCCAGCGGAAAAAACGCCGTGCGACTCAGAGATGTCTGGGCCGAGTATCCCCGCGCCTACCTCGGCACCAGCCTGCCGGACTTCCCCAATCTGTTTATCGTCACCGGCCCCAACACGGGCATCGGCCACACTTCGGCGCTGTTTATTATCGAGTCGCAGATGAATTACATCCTCGACTGCATCCGCACCGTGCAAGCCAATGGTTTGCGCAGCATCGAAGTACGCCCCGAAGCGGAACGTACCTACACTGAGATGATCCACCGGGAGATGGAGCGCACCGTCTGGAAGTCCGGCGGCTGCCACAGTTGGTATCAAAGCAAGAGCGGTCATGTGATCGCGATGTTTCCCGGCTTCAGTTTCAGCTATTACCGGTTGACCCGGTCGCTGAAACCGGCCGACCACATTCTGTCCTGAACACGTAAAAGGAAGACGTCGATGCTTTTGCTGTTTGTCGCCCTCGCGGTTTTCGTGGCCTGGAGCTGGTTGAGTTATCCGGCGGTCGGTCATTGGCTCTATGACTTGAACATGGCCATCGAGGCCAAGTGGTACAAGCTGCACAAAATTGAAGTGCCCATCGCCGAGATGACGGTGTCGACCTGGCAGGGCGGGCCGTATGAGGCCGCCAGCGCGATCCTGATGCTGCACGGCTACAGTGGCGACAAGAACCTGTGGCTGCGCTTCTCCCGGCATTTTGTGCGTCAGTATCGGGTGATCATTCCGGACCTGGCCGGCCACGGTGAAACCGGCTTCAAGGCAGGAGGCGGTTACGACATTGCGCTGCAGGCCAAACGCATGATCCAGTTGCTCGACGTCTGCGGCGTGGAGAAGGTCCATGTGATCGGCAATTCAATGGGGGGCTACATTGCTGCGTGGCTGGCGGCGACGTATCCGGATCGCATTGCCTCGGTGGCGCTGATCGACCCGGCCGGTGTGACGGCACCGCAGGCCAGCGACATGGAGCGTCATCTGGCCCGAGGGCATAACCCGTTTTTGATCAACTCCCGGGAAGAATTCCGCCAGTTTTATGCCATGACCATGGCTTCGCCGCCGTGGGTGCCGAACCTGGTGCTGGATGCCATCGCCCAGCGCTACGAGCAGCAACGCGATGAACTGGAAGAGATCTTCCGCGACTTGCGCGCCAGCCCGCCGATGGAGCCGAAACTGGCCGACATCAAATGCCCCGCCCTGCTGCTGTGGGGGCGCAAGGATCGCTTGATCGACGTCAGCAGCGTGCCGGTCTGGAGCAAGGGCATCGCCAATTTGCGGGTGGACGTGTGGGATAACGTGGGGCACATGCCGATGGTCGAGCAGCCGGGGAATACCGCACGGTTGTACCGGGAGTTCTTGGGAAATCAGCGATGAACATCCTCTACGACGAGCGCCTCGACGGCCCGTTGCCTGAGGTGAACAAAGCTCAATTGCTCAAGGCCTTGCAGCAAGCCATCCCGGATCTCGACGTCTTGTGGCGCGATGAAGAGCTCAAGCCTTACGAATGCGATGGTTTGTCGGCTTACCGCACCACGCCCATGCTGGTTGCCCTGCCCCGTCGTCTTGATCAGGTGCAGGCGCTGCTCAAACTCTGCCATCAACAAAACGTCCCCGTTGTTGCCCGTGGCGCTGGCACCGGTTTGTCCGGCGGGGCCTTGCCACTGGCAAAAGGGCTGTTGCTGGTGATGGCGCGCTTCAACAACATCCTGCACATCGACCCGGCCGCGCGCACCGCACGAGTCCAACCGGGCGTGCGTAATCAGGCGATCTCCCAGGCTGGCGCACCGTTCGGGTTGTATTACGCGCCGGACCCATCGTCGCAAATCGCCTGCTCGATTGGCGGCAATGTTGCCGAAAACGCCGGGGGCGTGCACTGCCTCAAGTACGGTTTGACCGTACACAACGTGCTGAAAATCGAAGTCCTGACCATCGAGGGCGAACGCCTGACCCTGGGCTCTGACGCCCTCGATGCAGCGGGTTTCGACCTGCTCGCGCTGTTCACCGGCTCCGAAGGTTTGCTGGGGATCATCACCGAAGTCACGGTCAAACTGCTGCCAAAACCTCAAGTGGCGAAAGTGCTGCTGGCCAGTTTCGATTCCGTGGAAAAGGCTGGCCGGGCGGTGGCCGACATCATCGCGGCGGGAATCATTCCCGGCGGTCTGGAGATGATGGACAACCTCGCCATCCGTGCCGCCGAAGACTTCATCCACGCCGGTTACCCGGTCGACGCCGAGGCCATTCTGTTGTGTGAACTCGACGGCGTCGAAGCCGATGTCCACGACGATTGCCTGCGCGTGCGTGAGGTCATGAGTAAGGCCGGCGCCACCGAAGTACGCCAGGCACGCGACGAAGCCGAGCGCGTGCGCTTGTGGGCAGGACGCAAGAACGCGTTCCCGGCCATTGGCCGATTGTCGCCGGATTATTACTGCATGGACGGCACCATACCGCGCCGCGAACTGCCCGGTGTGCTGCAAGGCATCGCCCGCCTCGGCACCGAATATGGTTTGCGCGTGGCCAACGTATTTCATGCCGGCGACGGCAACATGCACCCGCTGATCCTGTTCGACGCCAATCAGCCCGGCGAGCTGCACCGCGCCGAGGCCTTGGGCGGCAAGATCCTCGAATTGTGCGTGCAGGTGGGCGGCAGCATCACCGGCGAACACGGGGTCGGCCGCGAGAAGATCAATCAGATGTGCGCGCAGTTCAACAGCGCTGAACTGAGCCTGTTCCACGCCGTAAAAGCCGCGTTCGACCCGCAAGGCTTGCTCAACCCCGGCAAAAACATTCCAACCCTGCACCGCTGCGCCGAATTCGGCGCCATGCACATTCATGCCGGGCAACTGCCATTCCCCGAGCTGGAGCGTTTCTGATGGCCGAATTCGATGCCGCCAGCGCCCTGCTCGATCAGGTCAACGAGGCGCGGAACAGTGCCACGCCACTGAAAATCCAGGGCGGCAACAGCAAAGCGTTTCTGGGGCGCGAGGTGGCCGGCGAGGTACTCGACACCCGTGAGCATCGCGGCATTGTTCACTATGAGCCGACCGACCTGGTGATCACGGTTCGTGCCGGCACGCCATTAGCCGAACTGCTCGCGACGCTGGACGCTGCCGGGCAAATGTTGCCGTGCGAGCCGCCGGCGTTTGCTGAAAGCGCCACGGTCGGCGGCATGATCGCCACAGGCCTGTCCGGGCCCCGGCGGCCATGGTCGGGCTCGGTGCGCGATTTCGTCCTCGGCACTCGGGTGATCACCGGGCTCGGCCAGCACCTGCGTTTTGGCGGTGAAGTGATGAAAAACGTCGCCGGTTATGACCTGTCGCGGCTGATGACCGGCAGTTTCGGTTGCCTCGGCGTACTGACTGAAGTCTCGCTCAAAGTCCTGCCCAAACCTCGGCAATGCCTGAGCATCCGCCTCGACATCGACTGCGCCCGCGCCTTGGCCAATCTGGCCGAATGGGGCCAGCAACCGCTGCCCATCAGCGCGGCGTGTCACGATGGCGACAGTCTGTACCTGCGTCTTGAGGGAGGCGAAGGCTCGGTGACGGCGGCGCATCAACGCTTGGGCGGAGAGCCGCTGGACTCGGTGTTCTGGCGCGATTTGAACGAGCACCGTTTGCCGTTTTTCGACGAAGGCCTGCCGTTATGGCGCCTGTCATTGCCGAACAATCTCGGGCCACTGGACTTGTCCGGCAAGCAATTGATCGACTGGGCCGGCGCGCAACGCTGGCTCAAATCTGCCAACGAAGGCATTCACGCCCTCGCCGAGGGCCTTGGCGGCCACGCCACTTGCTTCACCCACGGCCACGACACGCCGTTTCAGCCCTTGGCGCCGGCACTGCTGCGCTATCACCGGCAACTCAAAACGCAACTCGACCCGCAAGGGCTGTTCAACCCCGGTCGAATGTACGCAGAGTTCTAGCCATGCAAACCACCCTCAGCGAGCAATCCCGCCAACTGCCCCGCGCCGCCGAGGCGGAAAAAATCCTGCGTACCTGCGTGCATTGCGGTTTTTGCAACGCAACGTGCCCGACTTATCAACTGCTCGGCGATGAACTCGATGGCCCGCGTGGGCGTATCTACCTGATCAAGCAAGTGCTTGAGGGCGCGCCGGCGACTGCGCAGACACAACTGCATCTGGATCGCTGCCTGTCGTGCCGCAACTGCGAAACCACCTGCCCGTCCGGCGTCGATTATCACAACTTGCTCGACATCGGCCGGGCAGTGGTCGATCAGGCGGTGCCGCGCCCGGTGGCGCAACGCATGCTGCGTGAAGGGTTGCGGGCACTCGCGCCGAATCCCGGTTTGTTTAAAGGTTTGTTGCGAGTGGGCACGACATTCCGGCCGCTGTTGCCGCGCATGATTGAAAGCAAACTGCCGCAGCACCTGCCGAGCTCGGGTGTGCGCCCGTCCCCACGGCATGCGCGCCGGGTTCTGCTGCTGGAAGGCTGCGTGCAACCAGGTTTGTCGCCCAATACCAATGACGCAACGGCGCGGGTGCTGGATCGCCTGGGGATCAGCATCACCCCGGTGGCCGAAGCCGGCTGCTGCGGCGCGCTGGACTATCACCTCGACGCCCAGGCCAAGGGCCTCGACCGCGCCCGGCAAAACATCGACGCGTGGTGGCCGCATCTGCAAAACGGCGCTGAAGCCATTGTGCAGACCACCAGCGGTTGCGGCGCGTTCATCAAGGATTACGGGCATTTGCTCAGGGACGATCCGCGCTATGCCGACAAGGCACGGCGGATCAGCGAGCTGACCTTGGATCTGGTGCAAGTGCTTGCGCAAGAACCGCTGGAGCAGGTCTGTGCCGCCAGCGAACGACGGATCGCCGTGCATTGCCCGTGTACGTTGCAACACGCACTGAAACTCGGCGGCGCGGTGGAAGCCGTGCTGACGCGTTTGGGTTTCAACCTCACGGCCGTGCCGGACGGGCATTTGTGCTGCGGTTCGGCAGGCACCTACTCGCTGACGCAACCGGTGCTGGCCCGGCAACTGCGTGATAACCGCCTCAACGCGCTGGAAAGCGGCCGCCCGCAACTGATCGTCACTTCAAACATCGGTTGTCAGAGCCACCTGGCCAGTGCTGGACGCACACAGGTTTTGCACTGGGTCGAATGGGTGGATCAGTCGTTGGCAGAATGAAGTCCGTAGGATTCTTCGTTTGCCCGCGCAGGCGAAGGCTGCGATCTTTTCCTCCATCCATTACGTGACCGTGGCAGGAATTTTTTTCATGACAGTGCAGCCTTTCGTCAGCCCCGACCTGATTCGCCAACGCTTCTCCAAAGCGATGTCCGACATGTACCGCGAAGAAGTGCCGCTGTACGGCGCACTGCTGGCACTGGTGGAGCAGACCAACCGCGATGTGCTCGCACGTCAGCCAGACATCGCCCGACAGCTCAACAGCACGGGTGAAATCGAACGGCTGGACATGGAGCGCCATGGCGCGATCCGCGTCGGCACCGCGACTGAACTGGCCACCCTCGCCCGCCTGTTCGCCGTGATGGGCATGCAACCGGTGGGTTATTACGACCTGACGCCGGCGGGCGTACCGGTGCATTCCACCGCGTTTCGTGCGGTGCATGAAGAGGCGCTGCAAATCAGCCCATTTCGCGTGTTTACCTCGTTGTTACGCCTGGAGTTGATTGACGATCCTGAACTGCGCGCCTTTGCCGAATCGGTGCTGGCCAAGCGTTCAATCTTTACTGAGGCGGCATTACGTTTGATCGCACAGGCTGAGACGGCCGGAGGACTGAATGAGGCAGACGCCGCGGAGTTTGTCCTACAGGCACTGGAGACCTTTCGCTGGCATCACAGCGCAACCGTCACCGCCGCGCAGTACCAGACGCTCAGCGCCCAGCATCGTTTGATCGCTGACGTCGTCGCGTTCAAAGGCCCGCACATCAACCACCTGACACCGCGCACACTGGATATCGACAGCGTGCAGGCGCAGATGCCAACCCACGGCATCACCCCAAAAGCGGTGATCGAAGGCCCACCACGCCGGCAGTGCCCGATCTTGCTGCGTCAGACCAGTTTCAAAGCGTTGGACGAACCAATCGCCTTCACCGACCAGCGTGAAACCCGCGGCAGCCACAGCGCCCGTTTCGGCGAAATCGAACAACGCGGCGCAGCGCTGACGCCCAAGGGCCGGGCGCTGTATGACCGTTTACTGAATGCCGCCCGCGACGAACTCGGCGACTTCCCCAATGAAGCCAACGCCGCACGCTACAACGCGCTGATGACTCAACACTTTGGCGAATTTCCTGACAGCGTCGAGGGCATGCGCGAACAGGGCCTGGCGTACTTTCGCTATTTCGCCACGGAAAAAGGCGTGGCGGCGGGTAGCCTAAATGCCGCTTCTTTGGAGGATTTGTTACGCGACGGTTATGTGAAAGCTGAACCGCTGGTGTACGAAGATTTCCTGCCAGTCAGTGCGGCGGGGATCTTTCAATCGAACCTTGGGGATGCAGCGCAGGCCCACTATGGCGAACATTCCAACCGACAGGCATTCGAGCAGGCGCTGGGACGCTCGACGATTGATGAATTGGGGTTGTATGCG
>NZ_CAXAOQ010000041.1:0-51094 GCF_963970575.1 Pseudomonas sp. EA_65y_Pfl2_P74 | reverse complement strand
GTTGATGGCGCTAATGGGCTGAAAGGCCTTTTTTCGTCTGTTGCCCGCACAAAAACAAACGCCCCGAACAAGTCGGGGCGTTTTGTTGGGCCTTCATCAGTGTGTTTTCACACAGTCTGTTCGGGTGGCTTTTTCATTTTGCGCCCTTATATCAATGCAATGCTTGCCCGATGGGTGCCTACAGGTATGCTGATCGCCTGCCGAGGAGATAGAAATGGCCTACGATTTTGACCTTTATGTGATTGGTGCCGGTTCCGGTGGTGTGCGGGCTGCGCGGTTTGCGGCCGGTTTTGGTGCAAAAGTGGCCGTGGCCGAGAGCCGTTATCTGGGCGGTACTTGTGTCAACGTCGGCTGCGTGCCGAAAAAGCTGTTGGTGTACGGGGCGCATTTCGCCGAAGACTTCGAGCAGGCATCCGGTTTCGGCTGGAGTCTGGGGGAGGCCGGTTTCGATTGGGCAACGCTGATTGCCAACAAGGATCGCGAGATCAATCGCCTGAACGGCATTTATCGCAATTTACTGGTCAACAGCGGTGTGACCCTGCATGAAGCTCATGCCAGGATCGTGGGGCCGCATGAGGTTGAAGTCGACGGAAAGCGCTTTACTGCAAAAAATATCCTGATTGCCACGGGCGGCTGGCCGCACATCCCGCAGATTCCGGGGCACGAACATGCGATTGGCTCCAATGAGGCGTTCTTCCTCAAAGCGTTACCTAGACGCGTATTGGTGGTGGGCGGCGGTTATATCGCGGTCGAGTTCGCTGGCATCTTCCATGGCCTCGGTGCAGACACGACGCTGCTGTATCGCGGCGATCTGTTCTTGCGTGGTTTCGATGGTGCGGTGCGCAAGCATTTGCAGGAAGAACTGACCAAGCGTGGGCTGGATCTGCAATTCAATACCGATATCGCGAGCATCGAAAAACAGGCTGATGGCAGCTTGAAAGCCACCCTCAAGGATGGGCGAGTCCTTGAAGCAGATTGTATTTTCTACGCCACCGGTCGCCGTCCGATGCTGGACAATCTGGGACTGGAAAACACCGGCGTGCAGCTCAATGACAAGGGTTTCATCAAGGTCGATGAGCAGTACCAGACCACTGAGCCTTCGATCCTGGCGCTGGGCGACGTGATTGGTCGCGTGCAACTCACGCCCGTGGCGTTGGCCGAAGGTATGGCAGTGGCGCGTCGTCTGTTCAAGCCGGAGCAATACCGTCCGGTGGATTACAAGATGATCCCGACGGCGGTGTTCAGCCTGCCGAACATCGGTACGGTCGGCTTGACCGAGGAGGAGGCCCGAGAGGCGGGGCACGTTGTGGTGATTTACGAAAGCCGCTTCCGGCCGATGAAGCTGACCCTGACCGAGTGTCAGGAGCGTACGCTGATGAAGCTGGTGGTCGACGGCAAGACCGACAAAGTGCTCGGTTGCCATATGGTTGGCCCGGATGCCGGGGAAATCGTGCAGGGGCTGGCGATTGCGTTGAAGGCTGGCGCCACCAAGCGTGATTTCGACGACACGATCGGGGTTCACCCGACGGCCGCCGAAGAGTTTGTCACCATGCGTACACCGGTCGGCGCTTAAGCGTCTTTCGGTTTGGCCGGGTCTGGCGCTGCCGCAACGGTAGCCGCCAGGCGCAGGCTGTCTTCCAGGCTCGCCTGAGTCTTGGTCAACTCCTTTTCCAGTGACTGATTAAGCAACGTCTGTTCTTCGACGCTCTGCTTGAGTGTCTGACTTTCCAGTGATGCCACACGCAAGCGTTCCTGGAGGAGGGTGCGTTCGCTGTCGACCCGGGTGGCCTGCTCCAGCAATTGGTCCTGACGCTGATTGCTCTGTTTGAGCTGCTCCTGCATCAGGCTCAATTCGCGCTGGGTGCCACGGTTCTCGGTGAGCAGGCGCTCGTTGTCGCGATGCAGCTGAGTGATTTCATCCTGTCGAACCAGTGCGCTTTGCTGTGCTTGGCGCAACTCCGCCTGCAGCTGCTGCACCTGGCCTTCGTGGCGGCTCTGTTCCTGCTCACGCTGTTCTTTGCTGGCGTTGCGGTAATGCTCCAGCGCGTCGCGGGCATGCAGGTGTTTTTCTTCTAGCGAGCGAATCTGCTCGTCCTTGTCCTGCAAGCGCAATTCAAAGTCGGCCAATGCCTGATTCAGACCGGCATTGCGGGTTTGCTCGGTTTGCAGCATCGAGCGGGTGTTGTTCAGTGCTTCGGATTCGCGCTCCAGTGCAGCGCCCTGAATGTCGTGCTGTTGCTCCAACTGCTCGAGCGCCTGGCGGGTCTGCTTAAGCTCCGACTCCAATGCCTCACGCTGCTGCCCAAACGCCTCGCGGGCCTGCTCGATGGGCTCTTGGGCTTGCTCTTTCAGGCGTTGCGCCAGGCGTGAAACCAGTGCTGTGAGCTCGTCATCAATCGGTTGCGCCGATGCCTCGATCGGCTGGGCGCCGTCATCCAGCTCCTTCAAATAGCGATGGATCGTGGTTTTCGAGCCGGTGTTACCCATTTCAATGCGTACGGCATCGATGCTCGGGTGTTCGCCTCGGGCCAGAATCGCTGTGCGCGCGATCTGAACCAGCGCTTTGGTAATGCCGCCACGGGCCATGTGAGCTCCTACGGTTATGTACTGTGGTACATGCCACTAAAGTACGCAGTGTACCATGTCAAAAATAAAGATAAATCTTTGATATTTAAGACGCGGGATATTCTGGTATTACCCAGTGTCAGGTGATTAAATCCGCTTTTTGATCTGCGAATCAGTACGCCAGCGAGAAAACAGCCCATGAGCGATATGGATCGCTATCTGCAAGCCGCCACCCGTGACAACACCCGCCGCAGCTATCGTGCGGCTATCGAACATTTCGAAGTGAGCTGGGGCGGATTTCTGCCGGCCACGGCCGACAACGTTGCGCGGTATCTGGTCGAGCATGCAGGCGTGCTGTCGATCAATACGCTCAAGCTGCGGTTGTCGGCGCTGGCGCAGTGGCACAACAGCCAAGGTTTTGCCGACCCGACCAAAGCACCCGTAGTGCGTAAGGTGTTTAAGGGCATCCGCGCTTTGCACCCGGTCCAGGAGAAGCAAGCCGAACCTCTGCAGTTACGGGATCTGGAGCGAGTCGTTGATTGGCTGGAGCAGGAGGCTAAAGCCGCGAAGGAAAAACAGGATCGACCGCAGTTGCTCAAGGCATCCCGCGATCGCGCGTTGATTCTGCTTGGCTTCTGGCGTGGTTTTCGCAGTGATGAATTGTGCCGCTTGCAGATTGAACATGTGCAGGCGCAGGCCGGCAGCGGCATTACGCTGTATCTGCCACGCAGCAAGAGTGATCGGGAAAACCTCGGGCAAACGTATCAAACCCCGGCACTTTTGAAGTTGTGCCCGGTTCAGGCATACATCGATTGGCTCAACGAAGCCGCTCTGGTGCGCGGCCCGGTTTTCCGTGGCATCGACCGCTGGGGCAATCTGTGCGAGGAGGGCTTGCACGCCAACAGTGTGATACCGCTGTTGCGTCAGGCGCTTGAGCGCGCCGGTATCGCTGCCGAGGGGTACACCAGTCACTCGCTGCGTCGCGGTTTTGCGACCTGGGCTCACCAAAGTGGTTGGGATCTGAAGTCTCTGATGAGTTACGTCGGCTGGAAGGACATGAAGTCAGCCATGCGCTATGTTGAAGCCAGCCCCTTTCAAGGGATGGCCCGGATTACGGATAAGCCGCTGTCGCCCTAGATATCGTTTTCTTCTATTAATACAGCCCGCTAATAGCGAAAACAAATCAGCAGCATCAGGTTTGCCAATGAGCCATCCGTCGAGTGAGTGGGTAGGATTCACCCCATCAACTTCATAACCCCTGACGGAGAGTCATCAATGCCTATCATCAACAGCCAAGTAAAACCGTTCAAAGCTACCGCGTTCAAAAACGGCGACTTCGTTCAAGTCTCGGACGCTGATCTGAAAGGCAAGTGGTCGGTCGTGTTCTTCTACCCAGCCGACTTCACCTTCGTTTGCCCAACCGAGCTGGAAGACCTGGCTGACAACTACGCTGCCTTCCAGAAACTGGGCGTAGAGATCTACAGCGTTTCCACCGACACCCACTTTGCCCACGCGGCCTGGCACAACACCTCGCCAGCCATCGGCAAAATCCAATACACCATGATCGGCGACCCGACTCAGGTTATCTCCCGCAACTTCGACGTGTTGATCGAAGAAGCTGGCCTGGCTGACCGTGGCACCTTCGTGATCAACCCTGAAGGCCAGATCAAAATCGTTGAGCTGAACGATGGCGGCGTTGGCCGTGACGCTTCCGAGCTGCTGCGCAAAATCAAGGCTGCGCAGTACGTTGCTGCTCACCCAGGCGAAGTTTGCCCAGCCAAATGGAAAGAAGGCGAGGCCACTCTGGCTCCGTCCCTGGACCTGGTCGGCAAGATCTAAGTCTGTGACACGCAACTCAGGGCGGGACTCCGCACCTACTTAAGTAAGCTGCACCGCCCAATAGAAAAGCCCGGGCGAGATTCGCTCGGGCTTTTTTTCGCCTTAAATAAAGGAAATCGCCCGTATGTTGGACGCCAATCTTAAAGCCCAGTTGAAATCGTACCTGGAACGGGTCACCCAGCCGATCGAGATCGTTGCTTCTCTCGATGACGGTGCGAAATCCCGTGAAATGCTTGAACTGCTCAAAGACGTTGCCAGTCTTTCGAGCCAAATTACCCTGATCGACAGCGGTGATGACGCACGCAAACCGTCGTTCTCGATCAACCGCCCGGGTGCAGACATCAGTCTGCGTTTCGCTGGCATCCCGATGGGCCACGAATTCACCTCGCTGGTGCTGGCCTTGCTGCAAGTCGGCGGCCACCCTTCGAAAGCCAGTGTTGAAGTGATCGAGCAAATCCGTTCGCTCAAAGGCGAGTTCAGCTTCGAGACTTATTTCTCGCTGTCCTGCCAGAACTGTCCGGACGTGGTCCAGGCGCTGAACCTGATGGCCGTGCTCAACCCGAATATCCGCCACGTCGCCATCGACGGCGCGCTGTTCCAGGATGAAGTCAATGATCGCAAGATCATGGCGGTGCCGAGCATCTATCTCAACGGTGAAAATTTTGGTCAGGGCCGCATGGGCCTGGAAGAAATTCTCGCCAAACTCGACACCGGAGCCATCGAGCGTCAGGCCGAGAAAATCAGCGCCAAACAAGCCTTTGATGTGCTGGTGGTTGGCGGTGGGCCGGCCGGTGCTTCAGCGGCTATCTATGCTGCGCGTAAAGGTATTCGCACCGGCGTTGCCGCCGAGCGTTTCGGCGGTCAGGTGCTGGACACCATGGCCATCGAGAACTTCATTTCCGTACAGGAGACTGAAGGCCCGAAACTGGCAACGGCCCTGGAAGAGCACGTCAAACAGTACGACGTCGATAT
Organism: Pseudomonas sp. EA_65y_Pfl2_P74; assembly: GCF_963970575.1. Classification (NCBI taxonomy): domain Bacteria; kingdom Pseudomonadati; phylum Pseudomonadota; class Gammaproteobacteria; order Pseudomonadales; family Pseudomonadaceae; genus Pseudomonas; species Pseudomonas sp. EA_65y_Pfl2_P74. The sequence continues at coordinate 45,718 of NZ_CAXAOQ010000041.1, read as the reverse complement.
CATGAACTTGCAACGCGCCGACAAGTTGCTTGCCGGCAAAAACGGCGAGCTGCATGAAGTCCGTTTCGCCAGCGGTGCGACGCTCAAAGCCAGGAGTGTGATCCTGGCGACCGGCGCACGGTGGCGTGAAATGAACGTACCGGGCGAGCAGGAATACCGAAACAAAGGCGTGGCTTATTGCCCGCACTGCGATGGCCCTCTGTTCAAAGGCAAGCGCGTAGCGGTAATCGGTGGCGGTAACTCCGGTGTTGAGGCAGCCATCGACCTGGCCGGTATCGTGTCTCATGTGACGCTGTTGGAGTTCGACGTACAACTGCGTGCTGACGCTGTGTTGCAGCGCAAACTTCACAGTCTGTCGAACGTGACCGTCATAACCAGTGCGCAAACCACTGAAGTGACAGGCGATGGGCAGAAGGTCAATGGCTTGCGTTACAAGGATCGTCAGGCTGACGCGTTGCGTACTGTCGAGCTGGAAGGGATCTTTGTACAGATCGGTCTGTTGCCCAACACCGACTGGCTCAAAGGCACCATCGAGTTGTCACCGCGTGGCGAGATCATTGTCGATAACCGTGGTGAAACCTCGATTCCCGGCATCTTCGCTGCGGGCGACGTGACCACCGTGCCGTACAAGCAGATCGTGATAGCGGTGGGCGAGGGCGCCAAGGCTTCGCTGAGTGCTTTCGATCACTTGATCCGCACTTCGGCTCCGGCGTAAACGTCCGGCCTGAAAACACAAAACCCCATGAGTGATCATGGGGTTTTTTGTGCCTTACACAAAAACAGCGTAGGAGTGTTGAATTACATAGGTGCTGGCTGAATGATCTCGACCCAGTAGCCGTCCGGATCCTTGATGAACGCCAGACTTTTCATGCGGCCATCACTCAGGCGTTTCTGGAAGTCGCAGCCCAGTTCTTCGAAGCGCGCGCAGGCAGCAACGATGTCCGGCACCGAGATGCAGATGTGACCGAAGCCACGCGGATCAGTGTTGCCATTGTGGTAAGCAAAGTCAGCGTCGCTCTCGGTGCCGTGGTTGTGCGTCAGCTCCAGAATACCCGGGATCGACTTCATCCATTCGGTGCGGGCGGCGGCGTCGGCAGGGATCTGCGCCTTGTCGACCAGTGCGAGGAAATACAGGCTGAACTCGGCGTCCGGGAAATCACGTTTTTCAACCAGCGAAAAACCCAGCACGCGGGTGTAAAAGTCCAGCGACCGGGTGATGTCTTTTACACGCAGCATGGTGTGGTTGAACACGAAGTTGCGGGTTGCGCTGTCTGGCGTGGCCGTGACGCCGGGGAAGGTGTTCAGTTCTTTGAGGCTCATGGGCCCTCCAATAACGATGGGGCGAGTGAATGGACGCAATGATACGCATGCCTGTCGGCATCGCCAAACGAAAGGGCAGGCTTGCCCTCCACGCGGGCGAGCCTCAGACTTTGCCGATCAATCTGCGAGTGTCTGCGGCAATGATCCGACTGTTCAAATCCCTGTTTGTTTACTTTGTCTTTTCGCTAATCGCCATGAGCGTGTTCGCCGGCGAGCCCGATATCACCTGGCCCGCAGGCTGGGAGGTCGAAGCGCTGACTGATGTGGCGCCGCAGGTTTCCCGTCAGCGGGCGGTCAAGAACGATGCCGATGGCAATCAGGTGATGGTGATGGAACTCACGATGACTCGGGTCGAATCGGGTCATCAGGTTAACTTGCAGGGTGTGTTGCTGGAAATGCGCAAGTCGATACAAAAGGACTTTTTCCAGGGGGGGTATCAGAGTGTCTGCAATAAGGTGCATCCGACGATGCTTGGTGCTTTGTCTGCACTGGAGACGACTTGCACAGTGACCGAAAACGGCCGGCATGTGTTATCGCAAACGCTGGTGGCGGCGGTTGATGCGGATAAGGCTTATGTACTTTCCTATGCCGGCCAGGCCGAGGTTTATAAAGCAAGCGCGGAGGAGATCGTGGCGGTGAGAAACAGCTTGAAACTTTAAGTGCCTGTACTTTTCAAGGCATGGTTAGATACCTGAAGGGATTAAGCACAAAGTTTAATGATGGCCATTTCCGCAACATTGCGCGGCAAAATGTTTAGGTCTCACGAGTCGGGGAGGCTACAGAAAGCGCTCAACTTGCACGATGAAATTCATTTCATTTGTTAGATATTGTCAATAAAAAGCCCTGCTTGATGCAGGGCTTGTTTGTTGGCGTGGGATTAACCGCGCAACCAGGAATCAACGGTGGCTGCACCGTATTGTTCCTTCCAGGCTTTAAGGCCGCGGTGGTTGCCGCCCTTGGTCTCAATCAGTTCGCCGGTGTGCGGATTCTGATAGACCTTGACCACGCGAGCGCGGCGGGTTTTAGGGGCTGCAGTAGTTTGCAGACCGGATTTTGCCGGATTCGGATCGAGAATGGCGATGATGTCTCTCAGGCCTTTGCCGTAGGTTTTCATCAGCCCTTGGAGCTTTTCTTCGAATTCGATTTCTTTCTTGAGCCCGGCATCGTTCTTCAGCGATTCCAGCTGCTTGAGCTGTTCCTGAAGGGCCTTTTCAGCTGCACGAAATTCAGCGAGTCTGGACAATATCTTTACTCCAATAGTGTGTTTGGCTGATACCAACCGCAAACAAAGCTAAAAGCCAAGAGCCTTGTAGCGACTCGGTGATAATTGGCTCACCTGCCAATCTTGCACAGGCAAGAAAAATTGTAGTTGTTAATGCCTCAGGAGTAAATCCTGACGTTGTACTTATGTAACAACAGTGGTCTTTTGTATCAATTTGGTGCGCCTTGTGGGCGCGCCACGCTTAATCTCTGGTTAGTTAATGGTGACTTAATGCACTAATGAAGTCTGCCGCCGGCATGGGTTTGCCGTAAAGATAGCCCTGCAGGAAGTTGACGTTGTGGGCAGTCAGATAGTCGGCCTGCGCCTGAGTTTCGACACCTTCGGCAACAATGCCCAGATCCAGCTTGGCCGAGAGTTCGATGATGGTGTCGAGAATATGCCGTGAGAGCGCATCGACGCCGATCATGGCGACGAAGCTCTGATCGATCTTGAGGAAATCCACATTGAATTTGCGCAAATAACCCAGGCTTGAATGACCGGTGCCGAAATCGTCGATGGCGATCATCACGCCCATGGCGTTCAGTTGTTCAAACAGTTGCCGTGTTGTCTCGGTGGGCTCGATCAGCTCGCGTTCGGTCAACTCCAGCACCAGGTTGATGCTCCCGGGTGCGAAGGCGGTGAGAAATTCGCGGCAGTCTTCCACCAGTTCCAGATCCTGACAATGGCTTGCCGTGATGTTGATACCGATGTGAAACGGTGTGGTGAAGGTCGATGACGGTGGTCCCAGCAACGCCGCTGTCTGTCGCATCAAGGCGCGGGTCATTGGCACGATCAAGCCTGAGTGTTCGGCGAACGGAATAAACAGGTCCGGACGCACCAGGCCTTCTTTTGGATGGTTCCAGCGCATCAGCACCTCGGCGCCCGACCACTTTTTGCTCTCGCCATGAACCACCGGCTGGAAGTACGGAATGAATTCGCCGGCATCCAAGGCCCGGAGCATTTCGTGGCTCGGCGAGGTGGCGCGTTTTTGCAGGACATGGCTGATCGCGGCCGAGACCACGCCAAAGAAAACCAGCAGGCTGAACAGCGGCGGATACTCGTGGGTCATGTAGCGCCAGACTTCACCCTTGGGATAGCCCGCCGACACACTGAATGCGTAGCGCGAAGAGTCGAGCGTACTCTGCGCTATCGGCAGTACGGGGAGGGCACCTTTGTGTACCTCGCCATTGGCGGACAGCCAGTTGTCGCCCACTTGCAGCAAGAGCAACCTTTGCGGGCCAATCAACCGCAGCACGTTGCTCAGGTGATAGCCGTCCAGTGTCGTCAATGCACTGCCACGACCTTCGCTGAGTCGATACACCAGCAACGCAGTATTCGGTGTTACCGGGTTGCCGTTCATCAACCACAACTTGCCTTGTGTGTAATCACCAGCGTTGACGGCTTCCTTGTAGTTGCCGAACAACGAACTGCAATAGAGGTTGTGATCCCACACCAGATTGGTCGAGCGCACGAAGGGCCGGCGGGTGACTTGCTCGCGCAGGGCCAGTTTGACGTCCTCGCAACGCTGGCCGGCCAGCGGCAATAACTCGCGGGCCGCTTGGGCGGTGTTGTCGAGCATCAGTTCAAACTGGCGCAATGCCTCCACGGCTGTCTGCTGTGAGCTCTGCTGGAGAGTACGTTCGGCCTGCAGGTAAAGAATCACACTGCCCAGCAACATTGGAAGCAGGCCGCAGAGCAATGTCACGGCAATACGGGTGCTACGTTTGCGGCGAGATCTGACGGTTAGCGGCATAGGCGCATCCTGTGGCTGAAAAATGGGGCTCTCGAATGCAGACCGGGCACCGGTGCAACGCTTACAAACAGTTCGTTCAGGGGGATGATAGATGGCGGATAACGCTTGTGCAGCCGATCAGTAGCCTGCCCGGTAAAGCCAGTGCTGTTCTGTGCGCCGCAACAGACCCCTTGCATCGCCCGCAGAAAAGCGGATTTTATAGAGAGGGCAGACAACCTTATTTACGCTGTGTAGAATCGGTTTACGCATACAATAATAATCGTCTTCTGGCAGCAGAAGCCTCGCCCGCAAGAGCCTTGGGTCGACAATGAAGATATTCGGGTTTCAACTGATCTACGGTGACTTCCTCGCCCGCAGCGTGCGTGGCATCTCCTGCGCTCCGCCCACCGCTCTCAGCATTACTGACAAATAACTCTGGTTAATTTGATAAGAATGATGAGGCGTCACCATGGCAGATTTATACGAAAACCCAATGGGCCTGATGGGCTTTGAATTCATTGAGCTCGCGTCGCCGGTACCCGGCACCCTGGAGCCGATCTTCGAGATCATGGGCTTCACCAAAGTCGCGACCCACCGCTCCAAAAACGTGCACCTGTATCGTCAGGGCGCGATCAACCTGATCCTCAACAACGAACCGAACAGCGTTGCTTCATACTTCGCGGCCGAGCACGGCCCGTCGGTGTGCGGCATGGCATTCCGGGTCAAGGATTCGCAAAAAGCCTACAACCGCGCACTGGAACTCGGCGCTCAGCCGATCCACATCGAAACAGGTCCCATGGAGCTGAACCTTCCTGCGATCAAAGGCATTGGCGGCGCGCCGCTGTACCTGATCGACCGTTTCGGCGAAGGCAGCTCGATCTATGACATCGATTTTGTGTTTATCGAAGGCGTTGATCGCAACCCGGTTGGTGCAGGCCTGAAGATCATCGACCACTTGACCCACAACGTGTATCGCGGTCGCATGGCCTACTGGGCGAACTTCTACGAGAAGTTGTTCAACTTCCGCGAGATCCGCTACTTCGACATCAAGGGCGAATACACCGGCCTGACCTCCAAAGCCATGACCGCGCCGGACGGCATGATCCGCATCCCGCTGAACGAAGAGTCGTCCAAGGGCGCCGGGCAGATCGAAGAGTTCCTGATGCAGTTCAACGGCGAGGGCATCCAGCACGTCGCGTTCCTCACCGACGACCTGATCAAGACCTGGGATCAACTGAAGAAAATCGGCATGCGCTTCATGACCGCGCCGCCGCAAACGTACTACGAGATGCTCGAAGGCCGTCTGCCGAACCACGGCGAACCCGTTGATCAATTGCAGTCGCGCGGCATTCTGCTCGACGGTTCGTCGGAGCAGGGCGACAAGCGTTTGCTGCTGCAGATCTTCTCGGAAACCCTGATGGGCCCGGTGTTCTTCGAATTCATCCAGCGCAAAGGCGACGATGGTTTCGGCGAGGGTAACTTCAAGGCACTGTTCGAATCGATCGAGCGTGATCAGGTGCGTCGTGGTGTGCTCGCCACTGAGTAATACGCAACTGAAATGAAAAATCCCGGCCTGCAGTGATGCAGGGCCGGAATTTTTTTTGTGCTGGATTTAAGATCTGCGTTGGCGCATCAGGTGTTTAAAGCCTTCGAAGATCAACACCAATACAGCCAGCCAGATCGGAATGTACGTCAGCCACTCACCCGACTTGATGCTCTCACCGAGCAACAGCGCCACACCGAGCAGCAACACCGGCTCCACATAACTCAACAACCCAAACAGACTGAAAGGCAACAAACGGCTGGCGATGATGTACACCACCAACGCCGAAGCACTGATCAGGCCCAGCAACGGAATCAGCCACAGCAGCCCCGGGTATTGATCGAACACAGTAAAACCCTGCTCGCCGCCGTGCACGAACCAGTAGGCAACCGGCAGCATCAGGCTCATGTCGACCCACAGCCCGCCGAGGTTGTCGGTGTTCAGGTATTTGCGTAGCACGAAGTACAGCGGATAACCGACCACGACCACCAGCGTCGCCCAGGAAAAACCGCCGACCTGATACAGCTCGTTCAACACGCCGAGTGTTGCGAAGAACACCGCCACCTTTTGCAGGTACGACAGGCTCTCGCCGTAGGCGATCCGGCCGGTCAGCACCATCGCCAGAGGCAGCAGGAAGTAGCCCAGCGATACGTCGAGGCTGTAGCCGTTGAGCGGCGCCCACATGAACAGCCACAACTGCACGCCGAGCAGGGCGGCCGAGACGAACAGCCCGGTGATCAGTTTCGGCTTCGATGCCATCAGGCGAACCAGCTCCAGCACCCGACGCCATTCGCCGGACACCAGCATGAACACGGTCATGCATGGCACGGTCAGCAGCATTCGCCAGCCAAAAATCTCCACGCCACTCAACGGGGTGAGCAGCGAAGTGTAGTAATACATGACGGCAAACAGCACCGAGGCTGAAACCGATAGAGCGATACCTTTAGACAAACTGTCCTCGCGGGTGGGTGATCGAACGGGGCGCGAAGGATACGTGGTTTTTGTGCTGAATATTGGCCGGATGTTCAATATTCAGGACATGGTCGTGAATGCTATCGCTGGCAAGCCAGTTCCCGCAGATTGCATGTTGAACGATAGCTTGCGTTTCAACACAGAGCATGGTGGGAACTGGCTTGCCTGCGATGCTTTCAGGCCTGACGCGGTGTACGGCCCGACACAAAATGGCTCACATCATTGAAGCCTGGTGTCGATGAATGCCCCGGCGTCACCAGCGAATCGATAAACGCCTCATCTTCAGCCGTGATCTTCACCAACTGCGCCTTGGTGTACGCATCCCACTGAGCTTCAGTGCGCGGCCCGACAATCGCCGACGTCACGGCGCTGTTGTTCAACACCCAGGCAATGGCAAATTCAACCATCCCGACCCCGCGCTGTTCGGTGTACTGGTGAATCTGTTGGGCAATGCGCAGCGATTCCACGCGCCATTCGGTTTCCAGAATGCGTTTGTCCTGACGCCCGGCGCGGCTGTTGGCGTCGGGTTTCACGTCCGGCGCGTATTTGCCGCTGAGTACGCCACGGGCCAGCGGGCTATAGGGCACCACGCCCAGGCCATAGGTTTGCGCAGCCGTGATTTGCTCAGCCTCGGCCTGCCGGTTGACGATGTTGTACAGCGGCTGGCTGATCACCGGGCGATCGACGCCGAGGTTGTCAGCGATGCGAATCACCTCGGCAATCCGCCAGCCCCGGTAGTTCGACAGGCCCCAGTAACGAATCTTGCCCTGACGGATCAGATCGCCAATCGCCGAGACGGTGACTTCCAGCGGCGTGTTGTGGTCTTCGCGGTGCAGGTAGTAGATGTCGAGATAGTCAGTGGCCAGCCGCGTCAGGCTGGCATCGAGGCCGTTGAAGATGTGTTTACGGCTTAAACCGCTGCGGTTCGGCACACCGTCCACCGGGCCAAAACCGACCTTGCTCGCCACTACCCATTCATGCCGATGGTGGGCAATCGCTTCGCCGACGATTTCTTCCGAGCGACCTTGGGTGTAGACGTCAGCGGTGTCGATAAAATTGATGCCCTGATCCCACGCCTTGTCGATGATGCGCAGCGACTCCTCGGTGCTGGTCTGTTCGCCAAACATCATCGTGCCGAGGGTGAGGGTGGACACCTGCAACCCCGAATGACCCAGTGTGCGATAGCTCATGCCGAAATCCTTTTGTCAGTGGGAAAGCGCTAATCAAATACCAGAATCATCGGATGCGGCAAAGTGAATTATCGACTCAACACAAGGCAGCGCTCGCGCAAAAACGCCTGCAACACCCTGACCTTTTCCGATACCTGCAGCCGATGCGGGCACAGTAAATTGAACGGCACGCTTTCACCCTGCCAGTCATCAAACAGCGTTACCAGTCGCCCGGCGCGCACGTCTTCGGCGACGTCGAGCCACGCCTTGTAGGCGATGCCATGGCCGGCCAATGCCCAGCGGCGGGCGACTTCGCCGTCGTCGCTGAGGTAATCACCATCCACATCGACGTCCAGCACTTGATCGCCGCGACTGAAGTGCCAAGTGTTATAGGGCCCGCCATTACGCAAGTAGAGCAGGGCGCTGTGTTCACTTAATTGAGTCGGGGGAACGTTCTGACGTGATCAGGCCCGCAGCGTGCGCGTCATCCGCAGCGCCAGCAAACTCCCGCCAACAATCACCCCCGCCAGCAGGTACAACGCCAAATCGGTCGAGCCGGTGCTGTCCTTGACCCCACCCACCAGATACGGACTGAGGAACCCGGCCATCTGCCCCATCGAGTTGATCAAAGCCAGACCACCCGCCGCCTCGCCTGCACTGAGCATCGCCGTCGGCACTGGCCAGAACATCGGCAGGCCGGTGAGGGCGCCCATGGTCGCGATGGTCAGCCCTAGAATCGCAATCGCCGGGTTAGCGGCGAAATTCACCGCGATGATCAGACCGCTAGCCCCCATCAGCATCGGCACCACCAGATGCCAGCAACGTTCCTTGTGCAAGTCTGCCGAGCGACCGACCATCAGCATAAACACCGCTGCCAGCAGATACGGGATCGCGCTCAGCCAGCCGATCACCAGGTTGTCGCTGAAACCGAGGTTCTTGATGATTGACGGCAGCCAGAAGTTGATCGCGTAGACGCCGCTCTGGATGCAGAAATAGATCAGGCCAAACGCCCAGATCGCCGGATTCTTGAACACGGCGATCAGCGAATCCGAAGTGGTTTTCGGCTTGTTCGCCAGGTCTTCGGCCTGATCCGCTTCCAGTACAGAGCGCTCATGCGCGGTCAGCCATTTGGCCGTTGCGAAGCTATCGCTGAGCAGGAAGTACGCCAGCGCGCCCAGCACCACGGTCGGAATGCCTTGCAGCAGGAACATCCACTGCCAACCGGCCAAACCAGCTTGTCCGGCGCCAAAATGGTTGAGAATCCAACCCGAAAATGGGCTGCCGAGCAACCCGGAGACCGGGATCGCCGACATGAACAGCGCCATGATCCGGCCACGGCGCAAGGTCGGGAACCACTGCGAGAGGTACAACACCACGCCCGGGAAGAACCCGGCTTCAGCCGCACCGGTAAACAAACGTAAGGTGTAGAACTCGGTCGGTGTGGTGACGAACAACAGGCAGGTCGACAAGACGCCCCAAGTGATCATCATCAGCGCGATCCAGCGCCGTGGCCCGAATTTGCTCAGCGCCAGGTTGCTCGGTACGCCGCACAGCACGTAGCCGATGAAGAAGATGCCGGCACCGAGGCCGTACACGGTTTCGCTGAACTTCAGTGCATCGAGCATCTGCAGTTTGGCGAATCCAACGTTGACCCGGTCGAGGTAGTTGAACAAGTAGCAGATGAAAATGAAGGGGATTAAACGCAAGGTGACGCGTTTATAAACGGCATTTTTTACGTCATCGATGGTCTGGGTAGCTGCGGCGCTCTGCGACATAGCGGCTCTCTCTTTATTATGATTTTTTGCGATGCAACGGGTAACGTTGATCGCCCCGAGAGTCTCGGCCACCTGTGGCCGGATTGTCTTTGTGCCTGAGCACAGGGTTTACCGCCAGACCCTGTGCGGCTGAACAACGTGTCCGCACCTGTTTTCAAGGATTTCAGCGCTTATGTTCGAACTCGACCACGACCTCGCCCAAGACATCGTTGACCGGGCCATGGCCATTTTGCCCTACAACGTCAACGTCATGGACAGCCAGGGGTTGATCCTTGGCAGCGGCGAACCGGAGCGCATCAACACCCGTCATGAAGGTGCGCAACTGGTGCTGGCCAATGGTCGGGTGGTGGAGATCGACGGCCCGACTGCCCTGCATTTGAAAGGCGTGCAGCCTGGCATCAACCTGCCGCTGCTGCTCGATCAACGCTTGATCGGCGTGCTTGGCATCACTGGCGAACCGGAGCAATTGCGCACCTACGCCGAACTGGTACGCATGACGGCGGAAATGCTGGTGGGCCAGCGCAATCAGCAGGCCGAACAGCAATGGCGCCGTCAGCGTTGCGATGATCTGTTGGCGTTGTTGCTGAGCGAAGCAGGGGATTCGCCGCGCTTGGTCGACGAAGCGCAGCAGATGGGACTCAAGCCGCAATTGACCCGCGTGCCGTATCTGTTCGAGTTGGGGCAGGAACACGGGCCGGGGCAAACTGTCGAGGCGCTGAGTGCCTGGTTGATGTCGCGTTACCCGGATAGCTGGTGCGTCAGTTCGGCGAAGTCGTCGCTGCTCTGGTGTCGGCCGGCGAGTCAGAGCGTGGAGCATGATCGTTTGCTGGAGAAACTCGATGGCCTGGGCTGGAATGTTCTGCGCATCGCCGTCGGCGGACAGGCGGATGGGCTGGCCGGGTTGCGCCGTTGTTATCGACGGGTAGGCGATTTGCTCGCTTATGGCCGTGAGGTGCTGCCGCACTCGCGATTGCTGATCCTCAATCGTTATCGGCTGCCGGTCATGTTGTGGCGCCATCGTAACGATGATGCGCTGGACGAGTTGCTCAAACCGTTACGCAAAGTCATCGCCAAGGACGGTAACGGTCAATTACTGGCGACGCTGCGCAGTTGGTGTGAACACGATGGGCAGAGTCAGGCGTGTGCCGATGCGCTGGGGATTCACCGCAATAGCCTGCGCTATCGGATGGAGCGGATTGCCGAGATCAGTGGAGTGGACCCGTTACGGCTGGAGGGGATGCTGGCGCTGTATCTTGGCGTGCAGCTTTTGCCGCAGACAGACCCGGGTTAGTCGCTGATCTCAATGACGCCTTCGCGAGCACGTCTTCATGGCTTTTGTAGAAATGAACAATAAACGCCCGCAACAATTGTGCGACGGACAGGCGTCAATGCTCATGCCGACTGGCAGCATGAGGGGCATTGGAACTGGAGAATTCACATGAAGATCGTCATCGCCCCCGATTCGTTCAAGGACAGCCTGAGTGCCCAAGGCGTCGCCGAGGCCATTGCGCTGGGGCTGGGGCAAGTCTGGCCGCACGCCACGCTGGTCAAATGCCCCATGGCTGACGGCGGCGAAGGTACGGTCGAGTCGATTCTCGCCGCGTGCGAAGGCGAGTTGCGCCGCACCCGCGTGCGTGGCCCGTTGGGCGCACCGGTTGACGCGGCGTGGGGCTGGTTGCCGCACAACCACACGGCGATCATCGAAATGGCCGAGGCCAGCGGCCTGCAACTGGTGCCGCCGGGGCAGCGTGATGCCTGTATCAGCAGCACCTTCGGCACCGGCGAGCTGATTCGCGCCGCGCTGGATGCCGGGGCACAGCGGGTGATCCTGGCGATTGGCGGCAGTGCGACCAATGACGGCGGCGCCGGGGCACTGCAGGCGTTGGGGATCAAACTGCTTGATGCACAAGGGCAGACGCTAATGCCGGGCGGTCTGGCGTTGGCGCAATTGGCAAGGCTGGATCTCACTGGCCTGGACGAGCGTCTGGCCGAGGTGCGTTTTGACATCGCGGCGGACGTCAACAACCCGCTGTGCGGCCCCCACGGTGCTTCGGCGATCTTTGGTCCGCAGAAAGGTGCATCGCCTGCGCAGGTTCAACAACTGGATCAGGCACTTGGGCACTACGCCGAACTGTGCGCGCAGGCGTTAGGCAAAGACGTTCGTGATGAACCGGGCAGCGGGGCGGCGGGTGGCTTGGGTTTTGCCGCCAAGGCATTTCTCGGCGCGCAATTTCAGGCGGGCGTTGAGGTGGTCGCCGAGTTGGTGGGGCTGGCAGAAGCGGTAAAAGGCGCCGATCTGGTCATCACTGGCGAAGGGCGTTTCGACGCGCAGACCTTGCGCGGCAAGACCCCGTTCGGCGTGGCGCGGATTGCCAAACAGCACAAGGTGCCGGTGATCGTCATCGCCGGGACATTGGGCGAGGGTTATCAGGAGCTCTACGCCCATGGCATCGATGCAGCATTCGCTGTGACCAGTGGCCCGATGACGCTGGAACAGGCCTGCGCCGAAGCGCCTCGACTGTTGCGTGAGCGCGCCACTGATATCGCGCGTGTCTGGCAACTCTCCAGCCAACGCTGACCCACTCTGGAGCCACCTTCGGCTGCTCCGCAATCAGGGTGTGCACATTGTTCCAATTGTGTAACACCCTGAAAAATATTTGCGCTTGACCCAGAAACTTCCTAAAGCCTGGCCGATACAACCAATAGGCGCGCACAAGAACATCAACCCCCGTGACGCCGGACTGAAGCCTGCTCCACAGGCCAATGATCACGGCAAGGACGCTCGTAGTTTCTATCTTTCGAGAGTCCACTATGTCCTTGCGTAACCTGAATATCGCGCCCCGTGCTTTCCTCGGTTTTGCCTTTATCGCCTTGCTGGTAATTGTGCTCGGCATGTTCGCCGTCAATCGCATGTCGACCATCCGCCAGGCCTCCATCGACATGGACACCAACCAACTGCCGAGCGTGACGCAGCTTGGTGTCATGACGGAAAACGTTCTGCGCCTGCGGATTCTGTCGTTTCGCGTGCTGGTCAATCGCGAACCCGCCGGTCTACAGGAAGCACAGACCCGCATTGCTGCACTGGTCGATAAAGTCCGCAGCGCCCAGGCCGCCTATGCTGCGCTGCCGGCAGGCACAGAAGAGCGAGCGCTGTATCAGACCTTCACGGCGACGCTGGACAACTATCTGCAAGCGCAAAACCAGATGTTGGAGCTGTCCCGTCAGGACAAGCTCGATGAGTTGCGCACGCTGATCAACACGCGGATCAAGGACGGCACCGACCGGATGGGCGAGCAGCTCAACAAACTGATCGCGATCAACGGTGCAGGGGCGAAAGCAGCCTCCGAGCAGGCCAGTGACTATTACGACAGCGCCATCACCGGCATCATCATCGTCGCGGTCGTTGCCGCGCTGGCGACCGTGTTGCTGGCCTGGCTGCTGACCCGCAGCATCGTCACACCGCTGAACCGCGCAGTGGCGGCCGCGCAAACCATCGCAGGCGGCAACCTCACCACCCTCATCGAAGTCGATGGCAAGGACGAACCGGCGCGCCTGCTCGAAGCCCTTGTGGCCATGCAAACGAACCTGCGTAAAACCATCGAGCAGATTGCCGGCTCCGCCACACAGTTGGGGGCCGCCGCCGAGGAACTCAGCGCCGTGACCGAAGAGGCCTCCCGTGGCCTGCAACAGCAGAACAACGAAATCGAACAAGCGGCTACCGCTGTCAACGAGATGACCGCCGCTGTTGAAGAAGTGGCGCGCAATGCCGTGTCGACCTCCGAAGCCTCGAACCAATCGACCCACGCCGCGCGCGAAGGTCGTGATCAGGTGGTAAAAACCGTCGACGCGATCCAGACCATGACCCACGACGTGCAGAACACCGCGCACATGGTCGAAGGCCTCGCAGCGCAGGGGCGCGACATCGGCAAAGTGCTCGACGTGATCCGCGCCATCGCCGAACAGACCAACCTGCTGGCTCTCAACGCAGCCATCGAAGCGGCACGTGCCGGTGAGGCCGGACGCGGTTTCGCCGTGGTTGCCGACGAAGTGCGAGCGCTGGCCCATCGCACGGCGCAGTCGACGCAGGAAATCGAAAAAATGGTTGCCGGCATCCAGAACGGCACTGGCGAAGCGGTTTCGTCGATGCAGCAAAGCAACCAGCGCACCCAAACCACGCTGGAAATGGCCCGCGCCGCCGGTGTGGCACTGGAGCAAATCACTCAGTCGATCCACCAGATCAACGAGCGCAACCTGGTGATCGCCAGCGCCTCGGAAGAGCAGGCGCAGGTATCCCGTGAAGTTGACCGCAATCTCGTCAACATCCGCGACCTGGCCACGCAATCGGCCGCAGGCGCCAACCAGACCAGCGCCGCGACCCACGAACTGTCGCGTCTGGCGGCGGATTTGAACGCCATGGTGGCGCGTTTTGTGATTTGAGATAGGGTGAAGGCTGGAGACCGCGCCATCAGGAGACGTACATGCGCTATTCAGCCTTGACCCAACGAATCGCCGGGGAGGGTGCAGCGGCCTGGCAGATTCACGACCGAGCGCTGGCGTTGCGCGCCGAGGGTGTCGATATATTGCTGCTGAGCGTGGGCGATCCGGATTTCGATACGCCGCTGCCGATTATCCACGGCGCCATCGACAGTTTGCTGGCAGGTGATACCCATTATTCCGAAGTGCGCGGCCGTTTGGCGCTGCGCCAGTTGATTGCCGCACGCCATCGGCGGCGCAGTGGTCAAACGGTCGATGCCGACCATGTGATTGTCATGCCCGGCGCGCAATGCGCGGTGTATTCGGTGGCGCAATGCCTGCTCGATCCGAGTGACGAGGTGATTGTCGCCGAGCCGATGTACGTGACCTACGAAGGCGTGTTTGGCGCCTGTGGCGCGACGGTGGTGCCGGTGCCGGTACGGCCGGAAAACGGCTTTCGCGTAGACCCCGCCGATGTCGCCGCGCGCATCACCCCCAAGACCCGCGCCATGCTGCTCAACAGTCCGAACAATCCCAGCGGGTCCAGTTTGCCGCTGCTGATCTGGCAGGAACTGGCGGCCTTGTGCATTCGTCACGATTTGTGGCTGATCAGCGATGAGGTCTACAGCGAACTGCTTTACGAGGGCGAGCACGTCAGCCCGGCGAGCCTGCCGGGCATGGCCGAGCGCACCGCGACGATCAATAGCCTGTCCAAATCCCACGCCATGACCGGCTGGCGCATCGGCTGGATGATCGGGCCGAAATCATTGGCTGAGCACTTGGTAAACCTGTCGCTGAGCATGTTGTTCGGCTTGCCGGATTTCGTCCAGAAAGCCGCGCAAGTGGCGCTGGAAACGGATTTGCCCGAAGTGACGCAGATGCGCGAGGAGTATCGCCTGCGTCGCGATCTGGTGTGCGAGCGGTTGCGCGGCTGTCCGGGTTTGCAGCCGATCCGGCCGGATGGCGGGATGTTCGTGATGGTCGATATCCGCCAGACCGGGCTCGGCGCGCAGGCGTTTGCCGAGCGGTTGCTGGAGGGCTATGGCGTGTCGGTGCTGGCCGGTGAAGCCTTCGGGCCGAGTGCGGCGGGGCATATTCGCATCGGGTTGGTGGTGGACCGGGTGAAACTGGCCGATGCCTGTGCGCGGATTGCCCTGTGTGCGGCGCAGTTGTTACAGATGCGCCGTGCCTGAGGGGTTTTGTGTTGCCTGAACGGGCCCCTTCGCGAGCAAGCGCGCTCCCACAGTGGCGTGCATTTCAAATGCGGGCTTGCTCGCGAGAACGGTCTGTCAGGCGACGGTTTTTCAGCCTTGCCAGGCCAATGGATTGACCAGATTCAAAGGCTTCTCCCCACTCAACGCCAGCAACAGATTCTCCACGGCACAGCGTGCCATCGCCTCGCGTGTCTCGTGGGTCGCCGATCCCATATGCGGCGTCGCCACCACATTATTGAGCTGCAACAACGGCGAGTCCTGATTCAACGGCTCACGCTCGAACACATCCAGGCCCGCCGCGCGAATCCGGTTATGGCGCAGTGCATCGATCAGCGCCTCCTCATCGACAACCTTGCCCCGGGAGATATTGATGAAGATGCTTTGCGGGCGCATCAGCGCGAACTGCTCAGCGCCGATCAGCCCTTCGGTTTGCGCGGTCAGCGGCAAGGTCAGGCAGATGAAATCGGCTTGCTTCAGCAAGTCTTCAAGGCTGCGGTACTGCGCATCAAAGCGATCCTCTACTGCCGGCTTACGCGACTGGCTGTGATAGATCACCGGCATGCCAAAGCCGAAATGTCCGCGCTGGGCCAATGCTTCGCCAATGCGGCCCATGCCGATGATGCCCAGCGTCTTGCCGTGCACATCGGTGCCGAAATGTGCCGGCCCGATGCTGCGCTGCCATTGGCCGCTGCGCACCATGTTGGCCAGTTCCACCACGCGCCGGGCCGCCGCCAGGATCAAGGCGAAACCGGTGTCGGCGGTGGTTTCGGTGAGTACGTCCGGGGTGTTGGTCAGCAGGATCTTGCGCCGCGTCAGGTAGTCGATGTCGTAGTTGTCGACGCCCACCGAAACGCTGGCGATGGCTTCGAGTTGTGGCGCCAGATCGAGCAACGGCGCATCGAGTTTCAGGCTGGCGCCGAGCAAGCCTTGGGCGCGGGGCAGGGCATCGCGCAGTTGCATGAGGCCGTCGGCATCGAGGCTGTCGATCAGCGTCACTTCGCACTGTTCTTGCAAACGCGCCATTAGCGCGGGCGAAAGTTTCTTGTACAACACGACCTGTTTTTTCATGGCAAAAGTCTCTTCAGGAATGAGCTGGCACGGCCCGCTTGGCGACGGCTTTGGCGACGACGCGATCACTGGCGCCGGGCTTGAGAAAAATCGTCAGCACCACCGACAGCATGAGCGCACCACTCATCAGCAGGTACGAAGCGCCAGGCGAGCCGGTGGAGCTGTTCAAATAACCGACCAGATAGGAGCCGCCGAACGAACCGAGCGCACCCATGCTATTGATCAGCGCCATCGCGCCGCCGGCAACGTTGGCCGGCAGAATTTCCGGGACGATGGCAAAGAACGGCCCGTAAGGTGCGTACATGCAGGCGCCGGCAATCACCAGCAGCGTGTACGACCACCAGAAATGATCGGCGCCGAGCGCGTAGGAGCCATAAAACGCAATCGAGGCGATCAGCAGCGGCGGCCAGACGAAGCGTTTGCGTTTTTGCAGTTTGTCCGAGCCCCACGAAACGACGAGCATGCCGATCACCGCCGCCAGATACGGCAGCGCCGACAGCCAGCCGGCCTCGATCATGTCCATTTGCGCGCCGGCCTTGAGGATCGACGGCAGCCACAGCACAAAGCCGTAGACGCCAATGCTCCAGCAGAAAAACTGCAGGGCCAGAATGATCACCTTCGGCGAGCGGAATGCCTCGGCATAGTTTTTCACCGCTTTGATCCCGACCTGTTCGGCGGCTAGGGCACTTTCCAGATCCTGCTTTTCCTGGTCGTTGAGCCATTTGGCCTGGGCCGGACGATCATCGGCCAGACGCCACCAGATAAACGCCCACAGCACCGCCGGCAAGCCTTCGATGATGAACATCCAGCGCCAACTGAAATGCTGCACCAGATACCCGGAAACCACCGACATCCACAGCATGGTCACCGGGTTGCCGAGGATCAGAAAGGTATTGGCCCGCGAGCGTTCGGCGCGGGTGAACCAATGGCACAGGTACACCAGCATCGCCGGCATGACTGCCGCTTCGACAACGCCGAGCATGAAGCGGATGACGATCAGCCAATAGGCGTTGGAGACCACGCCGGTCAACGTGGCGAGGCCACCCCAAAGGATCAGGCTGACGAAAATCAGTTTCTTCACGCTGTGTTTTTGCGCGTAGATGGCGCCCGGGACCTGGAAGAAAAAGTAGCCGAGGAAGAACAGCGCGCCGAGCAGCGAGGACAGGCCCGGGGTGATCATCAGGTCGGCGGCCATGCCGGACGCAGCGGCGAAACCGTAGTTGGCGCGATCCAGATACGCCAGGCTGTAGGTGATGAACACGATGGGCATGATGTACCACCAGCGGCGGGTGGCGAGGGTTGCGGTTTTCATGGGTCTTGCTCCTGAGCTTGTTGTTTTTGTCGCAGCAGGTTCAAATTTTGACGCTGATCAAGCGGGCCTCTTCGCGAGCAAGCCCGCTCCGGCAGTGGAATGCGTTTCATATGTGGGAGGGGGCTTGCTCGCGAAGGCGGCTTCAAATTCAGCGGATAACTCCTGGCGGGTCGGCAAACCTTCCATATCCCCGCGACTCTGTACCGCCCGACTACCAATCCAGTTCGCGCGCTGCACCGCCTCGGCAAAACTCTGGTGCTCAAGCAGGGCACTGATCATCCCCACTGCGAAGCCATCGCCGGCACCCACCGTGTCGATGACATTGGCCACCGGCACCCCGGCGACAAATCCCTGATCCAGATGCGTGCGGTAATAGGCACCCTCTGGGCCAAGCTTGATCGCCACCGCCTCAGCACCCTGGTCCAGATAAAACGCCGCAATGTCCGCCGGGTCGTCGAAACCGGTGAGCAAACGACCTTCACTCAACCCCGGCAGTACCCAATGGGCGAGGGCGGCGAGGCGGTTGATCTGGCTGATCATCTCGCGCTCGCTGGCCCACAGGCTCGGGCGCAGATTGGGGTCGAACGATACGCTGCGCCCGGCGTTGCGCATGCGGGTCATCAACTCAGAGGACATCTCCCGCGCCGAGGCCGAGAGCGCTGGAGGGATGCCCGTCGCATGCAGATGGCGAGCGCTCAGCAGATGGGTCGTAATCGACTGTGGCGACAAATGACTGGCCGCCGAGCCTCGACGGAAATATTCGACTTGCGGGTCGCTGCCATCGTCGGTGCGGGACTTGAACTGGAAACCAGTGGGGTGCGCCTTGTCGACATCAACATGGCTGCAATCCAGACCTTCCTTGATCAAGGTCTCGACCACAAAGCGTCCGAGCGAATCGTTGCCGACCCGACTCAGCCAAGCCACATTGAAACCCAGCCGCGAAAGCCCGATTGCCACGTTGCTATCGGCTCCGGCAATACGTTTATGGAAGTGCTCGACCGCCGCCAGATCACCGCATTGCTCGGCCACCAGCATCGCCATGGTTTCGCCAAACGACAGAATATCGATCTCAGACATGAGCAGGCTCCAGACGGCATTGGCCGAGACGGGCGAGGGTGGCGACGTGTTCGCGGGTCAACTCGACCAGATCATCACCCTGCAATGGATACTCGGCCGCGCGCATAACGCCTTGAGCCATGTGCCTCAGCAGTTGTTCCCACTGATGCAAATCACTCGCGGCGGGCGGCACTGCCACCCGTTTGCCGTCGGCGCGGCGGGCCACGGCTTTGCAATGCACGTAACCGACGTGGCGACCGAGCAGGCGCGCGGCGTTGGTGGCGGACTGGTCCTGCCACTGCCAGTTGCCGATGTCGAAGGTCATTTTGATCGGCAGGTTGTGTGCTTCGATGGCAGTGAAGAACCGCTGAAACGGCTCGATCCGCCCGCCGTGCAGAGTCTGGTCGTTCTCTACCAGCAACTGCACCTCGATATTGCCGAGCAATGGCTTTAGGGCTGACAGATCGCAGTTGTCGGTGAAGTAGCCGAGTGAAACCTTCAGCCACTTCGAACCGAACGCCTCGGCGTGTTGCAGGGCAGTAATCAACTCCGGGTTGGGATGGGACTGGCCGGCCAGCCACAGTTCGGTCGGCGACGAATAGATGCTTTGCAAACCCAGCGCCTGAGTGGCGGCGCTCAACTGCGCGGGTACTTCTCGGGTCAGCAATTCCTCGCGCCACTCGATGCGATCAGCTCCGGCGGCAGCCAATACGTCGATAAAAAAATCTTGCCCGCGCAGACGTACAAGCTCGGCGCCGTAGCTGGACAGGCTGATGGAAACAGCAGGTCTATTCATTGTTGTGTACCTCTGAAACCGGTTTCATTTTTGTTTAATTTTTTTTCAGATGTTTCTCTGTTGTTCCTTCGGGCCCTTTCGCGAGCAAGCCCGCTGCCACCCTGGAATGCGATCCCATTGTGGGATCGGGCTTGCTCGCGAAGAGGCCAGATCAGTCACCGCAAAATCCCGAGGGTCGAACCCCGCTCAACCAGCACCGGCGCAAAATCCAGCACCCGCGCCGCTTCATCATTCCCACGCAAACGCTTGAGCAAACACTCGAACGCCCGCGCGCCAATCTCCTCGGTCGGTTGGGCGAGCGCAGTGATCCCGCTGCCCACCAATGGATACCAATCCAGATCATCCAGGGCGATGAGCCCGACATCCTCGAACAGCCGCGAACCGATCGTCCGCAACGCATGGGTCGCCGCCAGCGCCGCCACACCGTTGGCGCAGAACAGCGCCTTCGGCCTGGTATCTGGCGTGTTTAGAAAAATGTGAAGCTGAGTGGCCAGATCGTTGCCGGTTTCCAGCACCGCCCCGGTCAAATCGGAACGTTGAGCAATTTGCGCCTGAAAACTGCTGACCCGCTCGATCCGCGAACTGGTGCCGTCATACGGCTCAGTGACCAGCACCAGATCCCGATAACCGCGCTGCTCGAGATGGGTAAGCGCCATCTCGACAGCCTGCGGGTTATTCAGCCCGACCATGTCGCTGTCGAGACCGTCGACCTTGCGATCCACCAGCACCAGCGGTATCTCGCGGCGCAACTCATGCAACTCGTCACGGTGATGGCCAAGTGTGTTCACGATCAGGCCTTCGATGTTGTACGAGCGCAACAGCGCCAGGTGCTGGCGTTCCTGCTCGTCATCACGGTCGGTGTTGCACACCACCAGGCTGTAGCCGTGCGCACGGCAGGCGGTTTCCACCCCGTGCATCACGGCAATCGAATAAGGGTTACGGATATCGGCGACCAGCATGCCGATCAGGCGCGTACGCCCGCGTTTCAGACCGCGAGCCATCTGATTGGGACGATAGCCGAGTTCGGCAATTGCCTGCTCTATGCGCAGGGCAATGGCATCCGAGAGCAGGGCGCGGTCATCGCCGATGAAGCGCGAGACGCTGGCCTTGGACACGCCTGCGCGTCTGGCAACATCAAGCATGGTGACGCGGCTGTGCTGAGCGGCGGAAAGGACGTTCAATTCGGTAGACCTTATTTTTGGAGGGTAGCGGTTCAATATGAAATACCACTGAAACCGGTTTCAGAAGACACTATCAAACCCTGGGTCGTCAACCTTCAAATACGTCAAAAGCATTCATGGCAAGCCGGATTTCCGACAGGCGGTTACTTGACCTGTCAGATCTGACAGTAGGCAGTTTCTGGATAACAGCGCTTAATTTCTTCAGGCCAAGGTGACCATCCAGTGAGAAATTCCATGCCGACCAAAGCGCCAATTACTGCCAGCAGCACATTGAATTCCGCTGTGCTCCTGAGCCTTCCGCGAGTGGACGGAGTTGACCCCCAAGATCCGGCGGGAACATTGCCGCCGGACGCAAAACAAGTCGGCATCGTCTGCGTGATTGACCGCTGGCTGAATTTTCCTGTTTCTGGCGCGCGCAAAGACCGTGTCGAGATCTTCATTGCCGGTAATCCCGATTTTGTCGCCTGGGGCGAATATGGGGCCGCGGACGACGCTGTGGAATTTCGTATTTCAGTGGCTCCCGAGAAACTACCGGATGTGGCGACGTTTGAGTTGTTTTATACGGTCCGTTCGATCAACCCTACGACGTCGGATAAACGACGCCTCACCTACGCAATCGTTGCGCCACCGCAACGTTTGAAAGAGGCGGGTTTTCCCGACGCAGACCTTTGGGGATACATCGGTTGTCATAAAAATTATCCCGACGATCCGGAGTCCTTGTTTATCTGGGAAGGGATTCGCGTCGAGATCCCCTTTGATGATTTATTTGAACCAAAAGATGTTCTCATGGTGTATTGGCAAGCATGGAACTCTCTAAACGGACCAGGAGAATTAGTAGAACCATTAACGCCAGAGTTCGAATTCACTGAGGTTGTAACTGATGTTGTAAGCAAGCAACCGGTAAAGTTGGTGATAAAACCATTTGCCTCACATATAGAGCCGATGCGAAACAAGCATTCAGCGACCGTCAATTACCAGTTGTTGCGAAATGGAGTTGCTATATTTCGCTCTTTTCCCGGGCTGGTGAAAGTAGACAGGGTGATTCCGGGAGAAACCGAATATTGCGCTGACTCAAGTTGGATGACTTGATCAGAGCGTAATAGTGGCAGCGATATCACGACTGCAGTTGGCGCCGTTCGCCATTGTCGAAGATGCATGGGTTGAAGACATTTTCTACGCAATGGAGAAAGCACATGACAAGTATTCAAACAGCGGCGTCAGGGTCACCAGTGGGCATTTTGGCTGCGCCGACCCCGGAGTTACCGGATGGGCGCGGTCCAAACAAGAACATTATTCCGATAGCCGCGATTCCTGTGGGCGGCCCGCTGACACTTATGGTCAAGACTAATGTGTGGTTGAACCCCCACGACTTGGATGAGATCACCCTTGATGTCACGCGAACCCAACCTCCCGCCACCCCGTTGCCGACAGACTTCACGCGGCTACCACGGGTGAAACTCGGTAACCTGGCCAGCCGCCCTGTAGATATTCCGATCACAGTGCCTACCGAATATCTGGGCGAAGATGCAACCCCTGACGGACCGACGCCGATCTGGGTTCGTAGCGTGCTGTATGAGCGGGGGCTCAACCCGCTGGTCGGCACTGTGATGCAGTTTTTTATCGACCGCACCGGTGCCTGGCAGGCTAAACCTGCACAAACAGGTACAAATCCCGGGCAAATCCCTGGCGCCAAAACAATTCCACCAGCCACGTTTCCAAATGCCCCCGGCGATCTCGATGACACATGGGCGAACCTGCCAGGTAACTCAGGGGGATTGCAGGTAGTAATTGATACGTCCTACCCCAACGCTCAGCCGGATGACACGTTGACCCTGTACGTGGCAGGTATACGTACCAACCCTCCGCAAGTGCCGCCTTTTTTCGAAGGGCCAATGCCCACCGATGGCAAGCTGTCCATCCCGACCGCAGAGCTGCGCAAGGTAACGAGCGGCCGGGTGTTCATCTGGTTCATCATATCTGACGCTGCCAGCAACCAGAGCGCATGGGGTGCGTATTACAGAAACGTACGTTTTCTGCCACTTCCTAAATTGGGCGTAATTACCGTCCCGGCAAACGAAGATGGTCTGATCGATTTACAAGATGCGCGTACAGGTGTGAAGGTAAAAGTCAGCCGGTTGGTAGATACGCTCGACACCGATGGAGTGAGCCTGACGTATGGCACTCAACCTGCCCAGGATCTCCAATTCAATGCACTCCAGGAGCTGGAGTTCACCATTCCTTGGGCGAGTCTGAGCAAACAATACTTTGATAACCAGACGGGGACGAATTTTGAGCTGGACGTGGTCGTCAAAGCTGACTTGATGCGTAGCAATTTATCGATCGACGATGGAACGATAACTGTCAAAACAGATTTCTCGACGCATCCGCCTTATACCGTCGACCCGGCGAACCCGCCCCTTGAGGTTAATCCCGAGTTCAAGAAACTTATTGTCCGCGGACAGGCCCCTGTTACGGACAACGTGCTCGGCCCTCATGACGTCAATCAAACAGCCAAGGCTCACATCGATGTATCGCCTGTCACAGTCGGGACGACATTTCCCGATCCCGAGCCGGGCGATCTGGTCACTCTGATGTATCTCGGGGATCAAGGCGAAATTATCGTTAATTCAATGCCAATGACTATATCGAATATCAATACAATCATTGAGGTAGATTTGCCATATAGCGTTGTCGGCCCGGGTGGTATTGGATCTAAAGACGCTTGGTGGGTATATGAAAACCCGGCTCGAAATAATACTCAAAAGTCGGAAAAAGAGACGGTAACTGTCAATACTGTAGTCATCGTCCTCGATAAACCGGAATTCCAACGTCCACCGACCGATGGCACCGGATACCCGTACATCATTTGCGGAAGTTTGACGGGAGATGAACACGTTGCGAGCTTCAAGATCCAGCCAAATGATCATTTCACCGATGGGATGCAAATCACATTCAATTGGCAAGGCTGGCATGACGAAGCTTATACGATAGATGCGCCGGCCGATACCGTGTTTAGTGAGACTCGTGCTATCACCGATACAGAACTAACGGATGGCATGATCTGGGACATTCCGTATACACCTAATATTCGCAATCTTCCTCGTCCTCCTGCTACCCCAGCTGATCCAGCCGATTTTTATGCGGGCTATGTGAAAATCTGGTACTCCACGCCGACTGTGCCTACATCGGAAGTTGAAGAAATGGTGGTTTACTTGCTCAACGGTGACCTCAAGTACTGCGAGACGGAACCGGGTTGGGATCCTGCGCCTGCTCCTTAATCGGCAATCGGTGTTATTGCATTGCCGGGAGAGCGAAACTCCTCCGGCAATGCAACCTCGTTGACGACTAAAAACGTACGTTGCATCTCGATTCTGGACGATTAAACCCACTAACAAAGAGGATTGTTCCTACAGAGATGGTTCGGGCCTGCAGGTATCCTCTGCCCCCCCTCAACCACGGGTGACTGAAGGGGCTTGATTATCTGAGCCGTCGTTTTTCAGTCCCGATTAAACTCAATGAGAAGTTAATATGACGATTGAAAAAAGACTGGGGCCGACAGTTTTAAAAATTACTGGCACGCTCTCGTACGCGGCAGTGCTAGTTGCGTTCTCGGAGGTTTCTTTTTCGCGAAATCTCAACCCTGGCGAGGTCGAAACCGTATCCGTCGGTGCTACGCCAGAGGCCTGGTTCATCCCTGCCACTGCCACGCTCAACCTCAATGGTGGTGATGCGCTTAACATCGTTGTCGGCGGTGGGACGTTAAACGCGATTTCCGCCAACACTTCACAGATTGAAGCCTCCGCAGATGCCCTCGTGACTCTGGATGGGGCGACGGTGACCGGTAGCAATTTTGACACTGCGCTGAGCTTGACCGACAGTTCGGCAGTGGTATCCGGCAGTACGCTGTCCAGCGATGGCAGAGCTATGTTGCTTGCGCGCGACCTGAACATACCCGTTGGCTCAACAGCGACCGTCACTGGCAGTACGCTGACAGGAGGTTTCTCGGGTGCCGCGGTGACATCCCTCAGTACGTTGAATCTGGTGGACAGCCGGGTTGAAGGGACCGACGCAGGTGGTGTTGGCCTCGAGCTTTATGGCGGCAACGCCAACATCAGTGCAGACAGCCGGGTCATCGGAGAACTGAACGGGATCATCTTCGGCGAGGACACCGTTTTGAACCCGAGCGATGTCACCGCACAGAGCGTATTGAAGGTTGATGGGTCAACCGTGCAGGGCCGCACCGGCGCAGCGATCAAAGTCGATTTTGCGACGCCGGACGATCAACCGGTATTGATCGAAATAGCCAACCGTTCGAACCTGATCGGCGGCAACGGCAATATCCTCGAAGTCATCGATGGCGCAGCGGCGCGATTTCAGGTCGACAACAGCCAGTTGACGGGCAATGTAGAGGTTGCTGACGGTGGAACCGCCGCCGTTTTCTTGCAAAACAATGCCAGCCTTGATGGCAATTTGCTCAACGTTGCCTCTGTTTCGCTCGATACCCGAAGCATACTCACCGGTAACATTCAGGGCTCGGGGACTGGCGTCGTGACGCTGGACAACGACTCGATCCTGCACGGTTCGGTTACCGGCGTCAGTACTATGTCCATCGGGCGTGGTGCTGAATGGAACCTGGTTGGCAACAATTCGTTATCGAATGTCCAAATGCATGGCGGGAACGTGAGACTCGGCACGCCCGCCGAGTTCGTCCGCCTGGACGTTGCCAACTTGTCAGGCAATGGCCGGTTTTTTTTGGATGCTGACGTGTCCACCGGTGAAACCGACTTTCTCAATGTCACGGAGTCAGCCAGTGGCCGTCATGAGCTGGTGGTCGGTGCAAGCGCCAGCGAACCTGTCACTGGTGCACCCGTTCAAGTGGCTAACATCGCTGGCGGGGATGCTCAGTTCGATCTGAGAAACGGTCAGGTTGATCTTGGTGCTTTGGCGTACAAACTGGTGCGAGAGGGCGAAGGTATTTTCCTACGAACGGATGGGACAACGCCGAGCACAGGTTCACAAACAGCACTGGCTATTGCCGGTACCGCACCGACGGTTATCTATTCGGAAATGACCACTCTCAATACCCGCCTCGGCGACCGTCGCATGGCCGGCACTCAACCCCGGTCGCGATCGGTTGCTGCACTGGACTCAAATAATCAGAACGCGACATCCGGCCTGTGGATACGGACACATGCCAATCAGTACAACGTCAAGAATGCCTACGGTGATGGTTATAAACAAAATCAGACTGGCGTCTCGTTGGGGGTGGATACGCCACTACCGATAGGTGATGGCCAATGGTTGATCGGAGTTTTTGGTGGATACAGCACCACTCGACTTAACCTTGCCCGTGGCAGCGCCGGCACGATCGACAGCACCTATGGCGGGATGTATCTGTCGTGGTATGACGAAATGACCGGGTACTACGTGGATACCGTTGGCAAAATCAACCGTTTTAGTAATGACGTCAAAGTCACCTTGAGCGATGACACTCGAACAAAGGGAGACTTCGATAATATCGGCATCAGTGGAACCGTCGAAGTGGGTAAGCATATCGTCTTGAACCGAGGTTACTTCATCGAGCCCTCTGCTCAGTTTGGTGTCGCGACTGTGAAAGGCAAAGACTACAAGTTGGACAATGGACTGCAGGTAGACAGCAACGAGACCCGCTCATTGCTCGGCAAGGTCGGAATGACAGTTGGCCGCGAGGTGGTGCTGAACAATGGCGGCAAACTGCAACCCAGGCTGCACGCGGCGGTAAGTCATGAATTCGTCAACAACAATCGTGTCAGCGTGAATGACACTGACTTCAACAACGATTTGTCCAGCACCAGTCTTGAGCTGACCGCTGGCCTGAACTGGGTGCCAGCCAATAACAAATGGCAGATGTATGGTGAGATAGGGACTAGCAGGGGCAGCAAAGCTGACCAGGAGCTAGGAGCGAGTGTCGGGTTGAGCTTCAATTTCTGATCGCATCAGCATTAAAAAAAGGAAGCTTCGCAGCTTCCTTTTTCCGTAGTCATTAAGCGTTTTTTCTTTTGCTCAGGTCGGCGACAGCGACAAACTCCCCTGTGATCGGGAATTCTTCGTTGCCGTTCTCTCCACCATGGTCAAAGGCGCCGGACCAGGTGCCACTCAGTGTTTTTTCAATGTCGTCATATCTCACTGTCAGGCTCCCGCTCACAGAGATGTGCAGATCACCCGTCGCGGGATTGGAATAGTAGGTGCTTCTGACATCATCGCTATCTTCGGACAGGTCATATTTCATTGATTGGGGTTTGGAAGGGAACACAAAATCAATCGTTCGCGTCACACCATTCACCGTGTATCCAGCGCTCAGGACGTAACGCGTGCCTTCCGGGTAGGGCTTCGGCCCGAAGGTAGGCGCAGAGGTAGATCGAAACTCCATGAATTGAGGGACTTTTACAAACCTGTAGCGTGGATTGGCATCGCCGTTGATCGTGGCTGACAAATAGGTATGCGCTGAAGCCGGAAAGATTGTCGCGTAGGCACGGGCTGCATAGCTCATGAGTTTTATCTCCATACGATATGGTGGGGGACATCCAAAGACTGACCCGTCCTACTTCTGGATGTTGTATGGAAGCCTGAATACAGCACGCCTGTAAACTGTCAGTGTTGACAGTTTACAGGCGTGCTTTTTTGTGATCTTTGAACGGCAGGAACCTGCCGTGTTTTTCAGCCGAACAACCCTGCTGCAATGTTGATCGAGAACCCGAGGATCGCCGTATTGAACACAAAACCGATCAACGACTGCGCCAGCACGATTTTTCGAATTTCCCGCGTCGCAACACCCACATCCGACGTTTGCACAGCCACCCCGATGGTGAACGAGAAGTACAGAAAGTCCCAATAATTGGGGGTAGTAAGTCCTTCGGAGAATCGCAGTGCCGGCTCCTTTCCATCCCAGGTGTAAAACAACCTCGCGTAGTGCACGCAGAAAATCACCCCGATCAGCAGCCATGAACCGATCACCGTCAGCGCGGTAAAACCGTAATGCATGAGTTTGCGCGTGGTTTCCAGATCCTTGCTGCCCGCCAGTTCGAAGGTGATGGTCGCCAGACTGGCCAGCGCGGCGATGCACACCACAAACAGTACCAGCCCGGCATTTTCGTCTTCGACTTCAGCAATGCGTTTGACGTCCGGGGCCTTGGCGCGCACGGTCAGCCAGAACATCAGGATCAGGTAAGTCCAGACACCGGCGTTCCAGCCGATGAGGATTTTGCTGACGATGGAATCGGCGGGGACCAGCAAACCGCTGGCGAGGCCGAGGAGGGCGGCGGCGGACAGGCGAGGGTGGGTGCGGGCGAGGAAGCGCATGAGGACTCGATGGGCCCGGGTGGTTCAGACACCTTAGCCCAGCGATGACAGTTGTGACCACAACGTTGGATGTTTGCAAAATTCCTATGGGCGCGAGCCTGCTATCAGTGGGGTTTGGTGAATCGTTGTACGAGCTTCATGACGACGACGAAGAAGACAGGTACGAAAATTACTGCGAGCGTGGCGGTGATCATCCCACCGATCACACCAGTACCGATCGCCTGTTGGCTCGCCGAGCTTGCGCCAGTGGCAATCGCGAGCGGCACCACGCCGAGAATGAATGCCAGCGAAGTCATCACGATCGGCCGCAAGCGCAAGCGAGCAGCCTGCAACGTCGCATCAATCAGATCGTGACCTTCGTCGTACAAGCTCTTGGCAAATTCGATGATCAGGATCGCGTTCTTCGCCGACAGACCGATGATGGTAATCAGACCAACCTTGAAGAACACATCATTGGGCATGCCGCGCAAGGTCACCGCCAGCACCGCGCCGAGCACGCCCAGCGGCACCACCAGCAACACCGAAGTCGGAATCGACCAGCTCTCGTACAGCGCCGCCAGGCACAGGAACACTACCAGCAGCGACAGACCGAGCAGAATCGGCGCCTGATTGCCGGACAAGCGTTCCTGCAACGACAACCCGGTCCATTCCTGACCCAGACCTTTCGGCCCCTGCGCCACCAGACGTTCAATCTCCGCCATGGCCTCACCGGTGCTGTGTCCCGGCGACGGTTCGCCGGAAATCGCAATCGCCGGATAGCCGTTGTAACGAGTCAACTGCGCCGGGCCTTGAATCCAGTTGGCCTGCACGAACGCTGACAGCGGCACCATGTGTCCGGTGTTGTTGCGTACGTGCATTTTCAGCAGATCGGCCACCTGGCTGCGTTGATCGCCTTCGGCTTGCACGACAACACGCTGCATGCGCCCCTGATTGGGGAAATCGTTGATGTAGCTGGAGCCGACGGCAGTCGACAGCACGTTGCCGATATCGGCGAACGATACGCCAAGGGCATTGGCCTGCTTGCGGTCGACCACCAACTGCACCTGCGGCGCTTCGGCCAGCGCGCTTTCTCGCACGTTCATCAGTACCGGGCTTTTCTCGGCGGCGGCGAGCAGTTCGGTGCGCGCTTGCATCAAGGTCGCATGGCCGAGGCCGCCGCGATCCTGCAAACGGAACTCGAAACCGCTGGACGTGCCGAGGCCATCCACGGGCGGTGGCAGCACCGAGAACGCCATGGCGTCCTTGATTTCAGTCAGTGCGATATTGGCGCGATCGGCAATCGAGCTGGCGGCATCATCACTGCTGCGCTGCGACCAGTCCTTCAGCGTCGAGAACGCCAAGGCTGCGTTCTGGCCGCTACCGGAGAAGCTGAAACCGAGAATCACCACCGTGTCACTGATCCCTGGCTCGCCGGCGTTATGTGCCTCAAGCTGTTCAGCCACGGCCACCGTACGATTCTTGGTCGCACCGGGCGGCAGTTGAATATCCGTGATGGTGTAGCCCTGATCTTCCACCGGCAGGAACGAGGAGGGCAGACGCGCAAAGCACAGGCCCAGTCCAACCAGCAGCACAGCGTAGATCAGCAGGTAACGGCCGCTGCGTTTCAACGCATAGCCGACCCAGCCCTGATAGCGATCAGTCAGGCGCTCGAAGCGGCGGTTGAACCAGCCGAAAAACCCGGACTTCTCGTGATGCTCACCCTTGGCAATCGGCTTGAGCAGCGTCGCGCACAATGCCGGGGTCAAGGTCAGGGCGAGGAACGCCGAGAACAGAATCGACGTCGCCATCGACAGCGAGAACTGCTGGTAAATCACCCCGACCGAGCCTTGCATGAACGCCATCGGAATAAACACCGCGACCAGCACCAGCGTGATGCCGATGATCGCGCCGGTGATCTGCGTCATCGCCTTGCGTGTGGCTTCCTTGGGCGACAGGCCTTCGGTGGCCATGATCCGCTCGACGTTCTCCACCACGACGATGGCGTCGTCCACCAGAATACCGATGGCCAAGACCATGCCGAACATTGTCAGCACGTTGATCGAGAAGCCCAGCGCCAGCATGGTCGCGAAAGTCCCCATCAGCGCCACTGGCACTACCAGTGTCGGGATCAGCGTGTAGCGCACGTTCTGCAGGAACAGGAACATCACCGCAAACACCAACAGCATCGCTTCGCCCAAGGTGTAAATCACTTTGGTGATCGAGACTTTGACGAACGGCGAGGTGTCGTACGGAATCTTGTATTCCACACCGGCCGGGAAGTAGCGCGACAGCTCATCCATCTTCGCCCGCACCAGGGTCGCGGTGCTCAGCGCGTTGGCCCCCGGCGACAACTGCACACCCACCGCCGTGGACGGCTTGCCGTTGAGACGCGTACCGAACTGGTATTCCTGACTGCCGATCTCGACCCGCGCGACGTCAGCGATGCGCACGGTGGAGCCGTCGGGGTTGGCCTTGAGCACGATGTCGGCGAATTCTTCAGGCGTCGACAACTGACCTTTGACCAGAATCGTTGCGGTGATTTCCTGGCTGGAAGGGTTCGGCAGATCGCCGATGCTGCCTGCCGACACCTGGGCGTTCTGCGCAACGATGGCAGCGTTGACGTCGGCCGGGGTCAGATTGAAACCGATGAGTTTCTGCGGATCGATCCAGATACGCATGGCCCGCTCGGCACCATACAGCTGAGCCTTGCCGACGCCGTCCAGGCGCTTGATCTCGTTCATCACGTTGCGCGCCAGAAAATCGCTCAGCGCGACGTCATCAAGCTTGCCGTCGCTGGACGTCAGGCTG
Source organism: Pseudomonas sp. EA_65y_Pfl2_P74 (assembly GCF_963970575.1). Classification (NCBI taxonomy): domain Bacteria; kingdom Pseudomonadati; phylum Pseudomonadota; class Gammaproteobacteria; order Pseudomonadales; family Pseudomonadaceae; genus Pseudomonas; species Pseudomonas sp. EA_65y_Pfl2_P74. The sequence continues at coordinate 14,721 of NZ_CAXAOQ010000041.1, read as the reverse complement.
ATCAGCAACAGGAAGCCGGAGGACACTTTCTCCACCTGCAAACCTTGCTGGTTTACCGCTTGGGGCAGACGCGATTCGACGACTTTGAGGCGGTTTTGCACGTCGACCTGCGCCAGTTCCGGGTTGGTTCCCGGTTGGAACGTGGCCTTGATCGTCGCGCTACCGAGGCTGCTTTGCGATTCAAAGTAAAGCAGGTGGTCGGCGCCGTTGAGTTCTTCCTCGATCAGGCTGACCACGCTTTCATCGACGGTTTGCGCTGACGCGCCGGGGTACACGGCATAGATTTCGATTTGTGGCGGGGCGACGTCGGGGTACTGCGCCACCGGCAACTGCGGGATGGCCAGTGCGCCGGCCAACAGGATGAACAGTGCAACCACCCAGGCAAACACCGGGCGATCGATAAAGAACTGCGGCATATAGAAGCGTCCTGCTTACTGACCAGAGGTCTGGGCAAGTGGAAGAGGGGTGTCGTCGATCTGTACTTTCTCGCCGGGGCGGGCGTGTTGCAGGCCTTCGATGACGATGCGGTCGCCGGGCTTGAGGCCGCCGGTGACGATCCAGCGATTGTTCTGCACCGCGCCCAGTTGCACTGGTTGCTCAGCGACGCGCATCTGCTCATCGACGGTCAGCACCTGAGCAATGCCGGCGCTGTCACGCTGCACGGCGCGTTGCGGTACGGTGATGCCGTTCGCGATGGTTGCCTGTTCCAGACGCACGCGAATGAAGCTGCCAGGCAACAGGTCGAGGTCGGGATTGGGGAATTCGCTGCGCAGGATGATCTGGCCGGTGCCCGGATCAACGGTGATGTCGCTGAACAAGAGTTTCCCCGGCAATGGATACAGACTGCCGTCATCCTGAATCAGCGTGGCCTTGACCTCGTCTTGGCCGACTTCCTGTAATTGCCCGGAGCGGAACGCGCGGCGCAATTCATTGAGCTCGCGGGTCGACTGGGTGAGGTCGGCGTAGATCGGGTTGAGTTGCTGGATCAGCGCCAAGGGGGTGGTCTCGTTCTGCCCGACCAGCGCGCCTTCGGTGACCAGCGCGCGGCCGATACGTCCGGAAATCGGCGCGGTGACGGTGGCGTAGCCGAGGTTCAGCTTCGCGCGCTCCACCGCGGCCTTGTTGGCGGCGACATCGGCGGCCGTTTGCCGGGTGTTGGCGCGGGCGTTGTCGTAGTCCTGAGCGCTGATGGCGTTGTCGTCGATCAACTGGGCGTAGCGCTGCTCCTGCAGTTTGGCTTGGAATGCATTGGCTTCCGCTTTGCGCAATGAGGCTTGAGCGCTGTCCAGATCCGCCTTGAACGGTGCCGGATCGATGCGGAACAGCACGTCGCCCTTTTTCACGTCGCTGCCTTCGCGGTAGGTGCGTTGCAATACCACGCCGGCGACCCGGGCGCGCACCTCGGCAATACGCGGCGCGGCGATTCGACCGCTGAGTTCGCTGCTGATCGACAGGGGGTGGGCTTCGATGGTCTCGATGCGCACGGTGGCTGGCGGGGATTGTTCTTCGGCGTTCGAGGAAGAATCACAGGCGCTCAGCGTCAGTGCTATCGCGATCAGGCCGAGACCGGCCAGCAGTTTGTTCGACATTTACCACCCCCAATATTGATGCCCGCATCCTACGGGCAGTTGCCGAGAGTAGCGGTGAAGCTTTGTAGGCGCTGTGTGAAATTGTGTAAGGGTTTTACTCAGGAATGGGCGAGGGCGTATATCCTTCAGGCCTTGAAATTTATTGCGACAGATAAACCGCTTTCGCGAGCAAACTCGCGATGAGGCCCACCCGGTCGCCACAGCACTTTCTGGAACACCCCATGCCCAACATCCTCCTGGTCGAAGACGACACCGCCCTCGCCGAACTGATTTCCAGCTACCTTGAGCGCAACGGTTATTCCGTCAGCGTCATTGGCCGTGGCGACCATGTGCGCGAGCGGGCGCGGGTCAATCCGCCGGATCTGGTGATCCTCGATCTGATGCTGCCAGGGCTCGACGGCTTGCAAGTCTGTCGTTTGCTGCGCGCCGACTCGGCGACGCTACCGATCCTGATGCTTACCGCACGCGACGACAGCCACGATCAGGTGCTGGGCCTGGAAATGGGCGCCGACGATTACGTCACCAAACCCTGTGAACCACGGGTGCTGTTGGCTCGGGTGCGCACGTTATTGCGCCGCAGCAGCCTTGGCGAGCCGTTGACGGCCAACGATCGCATCCTCATGGGTAACCTGTGCATCGACCTGTCCGAACGCACCGTGACCTGGCGCGAGCAGCCCGTCGAGTTGTCCAGCGGCGAGTACAACTTGCTGGTGGTGCTGGCGCGACACGCCGGCGAAGTGCTCAGCCGCGACCAGATTCTGCAACGTCTGCGCGGCATAGAGTTCAACGGCACTGACCGCTCCGTGGACGTGGCGATTTCCAAGTTGCGACGCAAGTTCGATGACCATGCCGGTGAGGCCCGCAAGATCAAGACCGTGTGGGGCAAGGGTTACTTGTTCAGTCGCTCTGAATGGGAATGTTGAGCTGATGTTTCGCATCCTGTTTCGTCTCTATCTGGTGACGATTGTCTCGTACAGCGCAGCGATCTATCTGGTGCCGGACCTGGTGGTCATGGCTTTCAGGGAGCGCTTCGTCACCTATAACCTTGATTTTTCCCGTGGTTTGCAAACGCTGATCACCAAACAGTTTCATGCGGTGCCCAAGGAACAATGGCCCGCTGTGGCGGCATCCATGGACAAAGATTTCCAGCCGCTGCACATCGTACTGGCGCGCATCGACGATGCCGACTTCACCGCCATTGAGCGAGAGCGATTGCAGCGCGGCGAGAACGTGGTCCGCATCGGCGACTGGGGCTGGCGTACGCTTGCCGTCACGCCGCTTGACGACACCTCTGTGGTGCAAATGGTCGTGCCCCCGGACCCACTGGACGTCAATCTGTTGTATTGGAGCATCAACGTATTGGTCGGCGCGACGCTGCTCGCCTGCCTGTTGATGTGGTTGCGCCCTCACTGGCGTGATCTGGAGCGCCTCAAAGGTACCGCTGAGCGTTTTGGTAAAGGCCATTTGAGTGAACGCACAAAAATCGCCCCGAGTTCGAACATCGGCAGCTTGGCCAATGTGTTCGACACCATGGCCGGCGACATCGAGAACCTGCTCAACCAGCAGCGCGATTTGCTCAATGCGGTCTCCCACGAATTACGCACGCCGTTGACGCGCCTGGATTTCGGCCTGGCGCTGGCGCTGTCCGACGAATTGCCAGCCACGAGCCGCGAGCGTTTGCAGGGATTGGTTGCGCACATTCGTGAGCTGGACGAGCTGGTGTTGGAGTTGCTGTCTTACAGTCGGCTGCAAAACCCGGCGCAGTTGCCCGAGCAGGTCGAGGTATCGCTGGATGAGTTCATCGACAGCATTTTGGGCAGCGTCGACGAAGAACTGGAGTCGCCGGATATCGTCATCGATGTGTTGCTGCACGGCCAGTTGGAGCGTTTTTCGCTCGATCCTCGATTGACCGCAAGGGCCATTCAGAATCTGCTGCGCAACGCCATGCGTTATTGCGAAAAGCGTATTCAGATCGGCGTGCAGGTTAGCGCTGCCGGTTGTGAGATCTGGGTGGATGACGACGGCATCGGTATTCCCGACGATGAGCGTGAGCGGGTTTTCGAACCGTTCTATCGGCTCGATCGCAGCCGAGATCGGGCCACAGGTGGCTTCGGCCTTGGGCTGGCGATCAGTCGCCGCGCACTGGAAGCGCAGGGCGGCACATTGACCGTCCAGACTTCGCCGTTGGGTGGGGCGCGATTCCGCCTGTGGCTACCCACCAACGCCTGATCATCGAATGCCTGTAGGCGCTGCGTGCTGCAGCTCCTACCGTTCATAACAGGTCGGTCGATTGAATCAACCCGACGCCGGCGCCTTTCATGCGATCCATCGCCGACGCCAGTGATCCATCCAGATCAATCGCCCGGCAGGCATCCAGCACCACAAAAGTATTGAACCCCGCCGCCCGCGCATCCAGTGCCGAGAACATCACGCAAAAATCCAGCGCCAGGCCCACCATGTACACCGTATCGATACCGCGCTCTTTCAGATAACCGGACAAACCCGTGGTGGTGCGCCGGTCTGCCTCGAGAAACGCTGAATAACTGTCGATGTCCGGATTGCAGCCCTTGCGGATGATCAATTGGGCGTGGGGCAGGTCCAGTTCCGGGTGGAAGTCGGCACCGGGTGTGGCTTGCACACAATGGTCGGGCCACAGTGTCTGCTCACCGTAAGGCAGTTCAATGACCTCGAAGGGTTGATGGCCAGGATGGCTGGAGGCGAACGAGACATGACCCTTCGGGTGCCAGTCCTGGGCAATGACGACCTGTTTGAAACTGCCGGCAATGCGATTGATCAGCGGTACAATCCGGCCGCCTTCAGGCACCGGCAATTGACCGCCGGGGATGAAGTCGTTTTGAACGTCGATCACCAGTAACGCAGTGCGAGACGAAATCGGCATCGGTTAAATACTCCTTGGAAGATGACTTTCCAGCATAGAAGCGGTTTTTCTCATACCGCTAAACGACTTCTCAACAAATTTGCTTTGTCTTCCAGTCCTGCGCTACTTTCGCGGCCGATCAGCATCCACGCATGTTCTTGCTCGGTCCAAAACACCACGTTCATCTCATGTCGACGTTCATGTGCCAGCGGCCGGGCGCCGCTGTTCGAACGCGTGGCACACAGCGCCAGCGGCCCATGTTCCGCATCCAGATAAACGATCTGCGCAATCGGTACACCGTCGTACTCAAGCATTTGTGCGCGTTTGAGTTCAGCGCCGGGCAGTTTCAACGCGGCTGGCGAAAGGCTCAGACCAAGCCTTGCATCAATACTGCGCAACTGCGCGCGTTGTGAGGCCTCATCAGTGGGTAAGTGCTCCAGCGTCTGCACCACGTAAAGCGCCATATAGTCGCCGACCACACCGCGCCAGTTATGCGCTTGCTGCGTCTGCCAGCCGAGAAACAAACGATCCGCCAGCACGCCACCGGCGACCAGTGCAGCGGCTGCCGCGCCGGTAAACCAGCGTCGGCTCAGCCCTGGCTTTTGCGGCGAAGCAATGGCGTCGAGCCGCGCTTGCAGTCGATCCAGTGGCGCCTGTTGCGCCAGTTCATCGTAAGCATTCCTGAACGGCAGGCTGCTGCGGCTCAGCCACTGCACGCGCAGGTTGAGCAACGGATCGTCGGCGATGGCGTGGTCGAGTTGGCGGCGATAATCCGGGTCGAGTTCATCGTCCAGATACGCCACCAGTTGCTCATCCGAAGGTGTGTTCACGAGCGGTCTCCTTCGGTGGTTTTCGGCACTGATTGCAACGGCGGGTATTCGGCGAGTTTCAGGCGTGCGGTCGCCAGGCGGCTCATCACCGTGCCGATTGGCACTTGTAGAATCTCGGCGACTTCGCGATACGACAGGCCTTCGACGTAGGCCAGATACACCGTCTCGCGCTGGGTTTCCGGCAACGCATCGACCCGGCGGATCACCTGCGCCGCCATGACGTGAGTCTGCGCTGCGTACTCGCCATCGAACGCCAATCGCCCATCGGCATCGACCTGACCCGAACCCTGACGCACACGTCGGGCGCGCACGTCGTTAAGCCAGATCGAATGCAGAATGCTCAGCAGCCAGCGATCCATCCGCGTGCCGGTCACGTACTGCGCAGAACGCTCAAGCGCCCGCACGCATGTGGCCTGCACGAGATCCTCGGCCACATGCCGATTGCGCGACAGCAACAAACCGTAACGCCACAATCGCGCCAGGTGCTGCCCGAGTTCTGTTCTGAATGCCTGATCGCTGACGATGATCGCCTCCGCTAGTTGATGCTCAGGTTTTCGATGAATCGTTGATGGCTTCAGCCAAGTCCTGGTACTCCTCGCAAGACGTGCCGCAAATCGATTTGATCTGCTGCAACTGTTCCTGCGCCAGATCGACGCGACCTTTGATCACATAGGCCTCGCCGAGGTATTCGCGCACTTGCGCGTAGTGCGGATCGAGTTTCACCGATTGCAGGTAATAGCCAATACCTTCATCGGTACGGCCCAGTTTGCGTGTGGCGTAACCGCGATAGTTCAGAGCCTTGGCGGTGTTCGGTTGTTGCAGGGTGTCGAGCAGCGCCAGTGCTTCCTCGTAGCGACCGTCCTTGGCGAGACGATAGGCGTAATCGGTACGATCGGCGTCGGGCAACAGGCTGCTGGTTTGCAACACACACTTCTGCGTTTTGCTGTCCCGGACCTGGCCTTTGGGGCATTCGGGCTTCTTGACCGGCTCGCCCTCATCGCCATTGGCAAACGCCAAATGGCTGGACAGGGCTGCGGCCAGCAGCAACGGGGCGGCGAACATAACGGAACGGATAGTCATGGGCAAGGCTCCACTGAGGGTTGTGTCTGACTTTGAACACCACAGAGCGAAATTTTATTCATTGCTTTGTCAGTGACTGTTCAAGGCAGGCCTGAATTCGGGCGCTATGCTTATGGGCATCTGCCGTTGATCCGAAGCTTTGGCGCAGGAGAGTTGCCAGGAAAGATCAGGGCCATCACTGCGCCGCAAGCGGCAAGTCAGTGAATGGCTGACCGCGACGGCGGGCCTTGATGGGCATAACACCGCAATTGACACTGAAACCTTTGGGAATTGCCCGCGAACGCTGATTGAGCATCAACACCACATCCGGTTCAGCTCAGTTGAGCCGCCTCGTCAATTTTCTTCCGCTCCCGAACCCCACGAACCACCAAATACAATAAAGGCCCAACGGACACGAAAACCGCCGTCAACAGCAAGTAAGGCACCACCGACCAACCTGACTGCCCACGGGCCTTGGCATCCTTGACCATCCAGACGCCGGCCAGTGTCGCCAGCAGGTACAAATCAATCACCACCTGCGCGGTATCGGGGCGCGACATCAGGCTGATCCCGAAGTCGATCAACGACTGTTCAGCCTGAAGCATCACCGAAACCGTATAACCGGTAAACGCAAGCAAAGCGGTGAGGGGCAGGGCGATAGACATCATGCGTTCGTTCCTTGAAGTGATGAGTGCAATCGACAGCCTAGCGTTGCCACGCAGAATTGACCATTGACTTGTGAGCAACGTCCGGGCTAATTTTCAGGCCATGATTTCCATCGTATTGCGCTGCCAGCCAAGCATTATTACCGCCATTCCTCATTTGGCGGGTTAGCTCACGACTGCAGCACCCAACCCGCCCTAGAGGCGGGTTTTTACTTTCTGTCTCCGGGGTTCTGATCAAAACGTCAGGAGACGACCATGCCGCACAGCCCCGACCAGCAAGCCTTGCTTGAGCAATACGTGAAAAAGATCCTTGCCGCGCCGGTCTACGACATTGCCATACGCACGCCGTTGCAGGCCGCGCCGGCGTTGTCTGAAGCACTGGGCAACCGCATCCTGCTCAAGCGTGAAGACCTGCAACCGACGTTCTCCTTCAAGATCCGCGGCGCCTACAACAAACTGGTGCAGCTAAGCGACGAACAAAAGGCGCGCGGGGTGATCACCGCATCGGCCGGCAATCATGCCCAAGGTGTGGCGCTGGCGGCGCGGGAGTTAGGGATCGCAGCAATCATCGTCATGCCGTCGACAACGCCGGAGTTGAAAGTGCTGGGTGTGCGAAGTCGCGGCGCCGAAGCGCTGCTGCATGGCGAAAGCTTCCCGTTTGCCCTGGACCATGCGCTGCAACTGGCCGAGCAGACCGGGCGCACCTTTGTTTCGCCCTTCGACGATCCGGAGGTGATTGCCGGGCAAGGCACCGTAGCGATGGAAATTCTCCGTCAGCATCAAGGCGCGCTGGACGTGATCTTCATCCCGGTAGGCGGTGGTGGTTTGATCGCCGGGATCGCCGCCTACGTCAAATACCTGCGCCCGCAAGTGCGCATTATTGGCGTCGAGTCCGAACATTCAGCGTGCCTGAAAGCGGCCATGCACGCCGGAGAGCGGGTTGTATTGCCCAATGTCGGTACTTTCGCCGACGGTGTGGCCGTGGCGCAGATCGGTGAGTATGGGTTTGAGGTGTGCCGCTTTTGCGTGGATGAGGTGCTCACGGTCAGCAACGACGACCTCTGTGCGGCAATCAAGAATATCTACGACGATACCCGCTCGATCACCGAACCTTCCGGTGCATTGGCGGTGGCCGGGATCAAACAGTACGTGGCGCGAAGCGGTGTGCGGGATCAGACCTTCGTGGCGATCGACTCAGGTGCCAACATCAACTTCGACAGCCTGCGCCACGTCGCCGAGCGCGCCGCTGCATGCGGCGTTCCGGCGTAAGCGCTCAAGCCAGCAAGGGGCGCAGAAAGCTGCGCTCGTAGCTGACGATGAACTTCTTCTCGAGCAGTGATTGCACCAGCGCGCTGCTTTGCGGATCAGTCAGGGTGATATGCCGGTAGCTTTCGTAATCCGCCAGCGACGGAAAACTGAACAGGCAGTAAGCGATATTGCTCGCACCCTCTGACGGCAGGAAGTAGCCGTGATGGGTGCCGCCCAGTCGCTCGACAATGCCGAGCCAAGCCTTGGCGTAGGCCTCGAACTCCGTCAATTGGTAAGGATCGATCACGTATCTGACGTGGCAGGTAATCACAGATGTCGCTCCTTGCTCAGGTCATTCCTGAATGGCAGTGCCGACTTTGTCCGAAGCCGACCAGATGCGATAGCGCACTTCGACGTCCGAGGGCGCATAAACCACGACCGGCAGTTTACTGTTGTAACGCAGCAGGAAGCCGTCACCGACGACGGGCACGAACGCGCGTTTCTTCGGGATCCCGGCAGGGCAGGCCATCATCGTGCTCATCGGACCGCTGACCTTTTCCAGTCGATAGAACGGGTAGCCCCAGCCTTCGAGGTTTTTCTCGGCAAGCACGCCGCCCAGGTGTTGACGATTGCAGTCCACTTCAAGGGTTTTACCCGCGAGGATTTCGACCTGAAAGTTCTCTTCCTGATCCTGCTTGGGCAGATGAATGACCTGGCGGGTGAAGCCGGTTTCTGCCTTGGGATACGGCGCCACATCTTCCAGTTTGGCGGCGTGAACAAACGTGGACAGACTGGCGATGATCAGGCCGGTGGTCGCGCAGGCGCGGAAAGAAACCATGGGAGCCTCCTTGCGGGTGTAGTGTGGTTGAGCGGCATTCTTACCCTCACGCGCGTCGAATGCAAACCGACGCCGAGTTGCAATTTGCAGGGCCTGGCAGGCCTTTTCTTGCATTTTGCAACTGGCCAAATACTGGCCTCGTCGCCAAGTGCTTGATTTTTATAGGGGCAAAACGATCCGATGAAAGGCACGTTTTATGCCTCTGTTTGGTGCGGCGCACCGGCTTCGGGCGCCTACACTCCAAGAGGCATTTCGCCGTACAACCGTTTGCCGCGCCCAGGGAAATAGCGGGGATCCACCCGTGCAGGGGGCAGTAAAAACGGTCAGCGTGAAGCGTTGATTGGCGGTTTCATTATTAAGGAGAGTTTCACCATGTTTCTGTCTGCCTTGGAACTACGCAATATCATTGAAAGCAGTTTTCTGCCGAAACGTTGCCAATGCACGCTGTCGCCGGAGTTGTCGATGACCGTCAAGGTCTTCGGCGATCACCAGACCGATCAGGTCGACCTGCTCGTCAGCGGCATCGATGCCAGCCACCTCAATGGCGCTCGCGCAATCAACGACCTCATTGCCGGATTGCGCTCGGATCTGGCGCAACAAGCGACGCCACATCATTACAGTCCTCGATCAAAAGCCGTTTAACGCACTGTTTCACCCAGTTCGACCGTCACGCGCCGGGCCTGCAAAAAACCAAGGCCCAGCGCGAACTCGACCAGCACCGCGAGCAAAATCCCGGGGCCGGCATGACCGTTCAGCCATTCCGCAAAACCCAGCACCGCCAAACCAAAACAACCGACGATAAACCCGTTGCTCAGGGCATTACGCGCGAGTGACACCGGCGCTTTGCGCACCAGATAAAACATCACGCCCAACGCTGCAAACAGCACCGCGCTGCGCCGTGCGACAAATCCGGCACCTTCGGAGTACTCGATGCTCCAGATCGCCAGCAGGCTCTGCGGGAAAACGCCCCAGGCCAGCGCCAGCAAAAAACACAACGAACACGTGAAGCCCGACAACGTGCGAAACGACAACTGCATGGCGAATCCTTGCGGCAGTGGGGAGGGCTCCGAGCATACCCGCCGAAACTCCCCACGCCTACCGCAAACCCGCAAATCAGACGTTTCTGTCAGTTCTGGAAGTTGCATGCGTCAGACAATTTCCGGTAGCTGATTTCCTCAGGCTTACCGGCATTGTCGATGTACTTCATATCGGCCGTGACCACTTTGCACAGATGCGTTGGCGGCTCGGTCAACGACACCACTTTGGCCACATGCAGCGGCATGCCGTACTCATACGGCACGGCTTTGGAAGTGGCAGAGGTGTCATTGGCCTGGGCCAGCCCGGCAAACGCGGTGCAGGCGAGGGCGGCAGTGAGCAATAAAGGACAAATGTTCATGAAAGGACTCCCGAGTGGCGGTTCTAGAGTTCGGCGTGATGCACCCGAACCTGCCGCACTGGGCGACAGCCAAAACGGCTGAGGGCGTGCAGTTCAGTAGAGTTTTTGACCACGGCGTTAAGAGATGGTTAACCGAGCTGAACGCCGGCTGTCAGGGAGTGCGGCGGTTTTCTCAGGAACGTTTGGCGAATTCCTACAAAGGCTGGTGCCTTGTCTGCTTTCGGCGGCTGGAGCGGGACAGTTATTGTCGGTTGCCGCTGCAAAATCAGTGGTTCGGGTTTGGTCACCTGAGAAAAGTTCATTGCATATGTGCCATCATTTGCACCGTTCGGATTTCACGATCCGTGAAGTGCATTGCTGTGGCGGCTGTGTGCAGGACGCCTTCGGGCGAGCTGAGTTTGAACTGTTCTCGGTTGACCAAGCCTGTACACGGCCGCCTCCCACCGTTTGGTCACGGCTATGGCGGTTACCTTCTAATACAGTTGAGTAACTCAGAATGCCAATAATTAAAATGCTACAAAACCGCTATCTCCCCCTCAGCAGCAACGTCACCGAAACCCCGGCACTGCTCATCGACACCCAAGCCAACCCGAAAGACATCCTCGAAGCCGCCGTCCAGCGCATCCGCGCCGCCGCCGACCTGCTCGAAACCATGCATTGCCTGTGCTTCAAGCACGCCGACGTGCAGGACATCCCACACATTACCCATGCGCTTTACCTGCTGACGCAGGATGGCAATGACTTGCTCCAGGTCGCGCAGCAGCAAATGTTGAACTGGAAAGCGCCTGCTTGAGTTCACCCTCAAAAAAGCCTGCCGTGGAAAGAGGGCAGGCTGAGGGGGGAGTAGCGCGGCATTCGAAAAGGTCATTGTGGTTGCAGGTTGCGAGCGTATTCGACCAGATCCTTGGGGTAGATCATGTGATCGATTTTGTTGTCGTCTATACCGTATAGAAATGCAATAGCTCCAGCCTCTATAGCCCAGTAACCGACGTAGTTTCCATTTTCTCCCTGCAGATGTAAGTTGTGCCATGGGGCTTGTTCAAATGCTGAATACCATTGGCAGCAGTATTGCTCTAGGCGCGAGGATGCTTCCTCTTTGCTGTCTGCGTAGATGGCCTGAACTAAAGGGGTATAGATATCGTGAAACCATTGGTCCACATCTATTCTGTCGGGTAATAATTTAATTAGCAGGTCTTCAAATAAAGTATCACCGCCGATATAGCCCGCATCGTCCATTAGCTTTACAAAGCGCTTAAGAAGGTCGGTACGCTGCAGTAATACACAGAAGCCTATAACTTGTACGCACTCTTCATAGAGGTAGGGCCAGTCATCAATCGCGAGTGGTGATATTGCAGGAGTGTTTTCGAATATCGCAAGTTTTGCTTGTCTGGTCTCGTACTTGTCAATCAAGTCACTTAAGAGGGGAGGTAGTGAAGTGATCTCTTCGCCCGCAGTATAAGCTGCCAAAAGCCGGTCAAGCGCGAGTTTTTGCAAATGCCGAGAGCGAAGTGCTGCCTCTTCCTCAGGGGAGTCTGACTCAAAGGTGTTTGTTTTCAAGAAATCTATAACTTCGTCGTGCTCTCTCAGGAAGTTCTTGTAATGAGTATCGCTGAAGAATTTTTGTCTCTTTTTCACGTCTCTACACCTCCGCTTGCTTTAGTCGGCTTACGCCGGCGTAAACCAATTTCCTGTCATGACTACAGGGTAGGCCAGCATCTAAACGAACGCCCCTGGCTTATTAGAAAGTTGATGGTTTCTGGCATATTCGACCAAATCCTTAGGGTAGATCATGTGGTCTATTTTGCTGTCATCGATGCCGTATAAGTAAGCAATGGCACCCGCTTCGAAAGCCCAATATCCGACGTAACTGCCTTCCTCGCCGTCGTGGTGCGTGTCATGCCATGGCGCCTGCTCAAAGGCGGAATACCAGTTCTCGCAGTAATTGCTTAGAAAACTGGAAGCCTCATTCCTATCTTCAGCGTAAATGGCCTGTATCAGCGGCGTGGAAACATCGTGATACCACTGATCGATATCCGCCCGCTCAGGTAAAACCTTGATCAGCAAGTCTTCGTAAAGAGTGTCCGTGCCGGCATATCCTGCACTGTCGATTAAAAAGACAAAACGTTTTAGCAAATCAGTGCGGTGCAACAAGATGCACAAACTTATGACTTGCAGGCATTCTTCATATTCATCTGGCCAGTCATCAATAATCAGAGGAGTGATGTTAGGTATCTGTTCATAAGTGGCCTGATATTTTTGGAGTTCTTCATAACTGGCAATCAGCAATTTCAGAGGCTGAACCAGACTTTGTATGTCCTCTCCAGCGGTGTAGAGCATAAAGACGTGCTCCAAGTGGAGGTTTTTAAAATTCCTGGCTCGTAGAGACTTCTCTTGTTCAGGAGAGTCTGCTGTGAATAGTTTGTCCTTCCAGAATTCGAATTCTTCTTCGTAGTTTGTCAGGAAGTTTTCGTAATGTAATTCAGTAAGATATTTCTGCCGTATTTTCAAGTGTCATGTCCGTGACGAATATCGTAGTTTAGATTTAAGGCTTTTTGGCTTGCGATCTCGCGTACTCGACGAGATCCTTGGGGTAGACCATGTGATCAATTTTGCTGTCGTCAATGCCATACAGAAACGCTACAGCCCCAGCTTCCAGAGCCCAATGTATGCGATCCATAAACCCCACCTACCCAGTGGTGGGGCAACGGTCTACCGTGGCATCTGCGGCGAGCAGTTCCACGGCAGTAACGCTTCGTACTCTTCGACCGACGAGGCATGCGGCAACCGCTCCAGTACGTGGCGCAGCCACGTATAGGGCTCTTGGCCGTTGACCTTGGCGGTCTCGACCAGACTGTAGATCTTTGCGCTGGCAGTGGCGCCGTTGACGGTATCGCTGAATAACCAGGCCTTGCGTCCGATGACAAACGGCTTGATCGCTCTTTCGGCCGCGTTGTTGTCGATGGGTAAATAACCCGCTTCGACATAACGCTCCAGTCGGCTCCAGTTATTCGCCAGATAATGCACCGCCTTGCCTAATGCACTTTGCGGTGTCACCTGGGATTGGGTTTTATCCAGCCAGACTTTCAGCTGCCCCAAGATCGGCAGGCTCTTTTCCTGGCGAGCGATAAACCGCTGTTCATCGTCGGCTTCCTTAAGTTCACGCTCGATCCCGTACAGCTTGTTGATCATCGTCAGTGCAATATCGGCCCGCCCGGTCTTGCCCTTGGGCTGAACCTTCTGCGCGTCCACGAATTTGCGGCGCGCATGGGCCATGCACGCCAGGCGCTCCACACCCGATTGCAACGCCAAGGCGTTATAGCCGGCGTAATCATCGGTCATGACATAACCGCGATAACTTTCCAGCAGCCGTAACGGCACCTCCTGCGCACGACTGGACGTGTAGTCAAACAACACGACTTTACGATCGGGTGGGCCGCTGGCTTGTACCCACATCCAGGATTGGCTGGTCGGGTCTCGACCCGGTTCCTTGAGGACCTGAACGCGAGTTTCATCGCAGTGGATCACCGCACTTTCCAGCAGCCGGTCACGCATCAAATTCAGCAGCGGCTGAAAGTGTTCGCTGCACTGGATGATCCAGCGCGCCAGCGTCTGACGAGGAATATCAATGCCATGTCGGCTCAGTACCGTTTCAAACCGGTGCAACGGCAAGCCGTCGACGTACTTGGTGGTCAGCAGCATGGCAAGAACACTCGGGCTGGCCATGCTCTTTTCGATCAATTGCGCCGGTTTGTCGGCGGTGACCGGTGCACGTTCACAACCACGGCAACCGTAGATCTTGCGGATATGTTTGATGACGCGGATCTGCATCGGCACGATATCCAGCTGCTCGCTGGTTTCTTCGCTGATCACATGCTTGCGGCAACCGCAGGCACAGGTCAGTTCGTGTTCGGGTAGTTCGTGGATGACTTCGATACGCGGCAGATCAGCCGACAGTGGCTTGCGCTTGCCTCGGCGCGGTGTCGCGGCAACAACTTCTTCATCAGCGTCGCCAACCAACGGCATGGGTTCGCTTTCGGGCTCGTTGAACAAGGCCAATTGCGGGGTGTTGGGCTCGATGGTTTGCTCGGACCTACGCCCGAACAGACGGTCGCGCAACAGCTTGATCTGTTCTTTCAGGTCGACGATGTGGGTCTGATAAGCCTGGGCCGATTCCTCTTGGCGACTGAGTGCCTCAAGCAGCAGTTGCTTGAGCAAAAC
>NZ_CAXAOQ010000040.1:0-61341 GCF_963970575.1 Pseudomonas sp. EA_65y_Pfl2_P74 | reverse complement strand
GCCAGATGCATTCTTTATCGGCGCTTGGGTGAAAGGAGGAGGGTGAAATCTCCCACGGTCTGTACTGCGCTAACAGTCAGAATCGAGCCTTGTCCCTCCTCCTCCCTTCAAGTCCTACCATACAAGCTAGCCTGCTCGCGAAGCGTTCAGGGGTCAGACGCGAGAAGCGAATAGCGCTTGATGATCGCGGCACTGCTGCGCCGTCAACATGAACACGCCATGCCCACCGCGCTCGAACTCGAGCCAGGCGAAGTCGACTTCCGGGTACAACGCTTCGACGTGAACCTGGCTGTTACCCACTTCGACAATCAGCAACCCCTTCTCGGTCAGGTGATCCGCCGCTTCGGCGAGCATCCGCCGAACCAGGTTCAGACCATCATCACCGCACGCCAGGGCCAGCTCCGGCTCGTGCTGGTATTCGTCCGGCATGTCGGCGAAATCTTGCGCATCGACGTAAGGCGGATTCGACACGATCAGGTCGAAACGCTGACCCGGCAGCCCCTCGAAACCATCGCCCTGCACAGTGTAGACACGCTCATCGACGCCATGGCGCTCGATGTTCTGATTGGCCACTTCCAGCGCTTCGAACGACAGATCCGCCAGCACCACTTCGGCGTTCTGGAACTCATAGGCGCAGGCAATGCCGATGCAACCGGAACCGGTGCACAGATCAAGAATTCGCGCAGGGTCATTGCCAATCCACGGCGCAAAATGGTTTTCGATCAGCTCACCAATCGGCGAACGCGGGATCAATACACGTTCGTCGACGATAAACGACATGCCGCAGAACCAAGCCTCACCCAACAGGTAAGCGGTCGGGATACGCTCTTCGATACGACGCTTGAGCAGGCGTTGCAGATTGACCAGTTCGTCATCTTCCAGTGCGCAATCGAGATAGCTGTCGGCGATTTCCCACGGCAGATGCAATGCCCCCAGCACCAGTTGCCGGGCTTCGTCCCAGGCATTGTCGGTGCCATGGCCGAAAAACAGATCCTCCCCATGGAAGCGGCTGACGGCCCAACGGATGTGGTCGCGCAGGGTACGAAGTCGGGAAGTGATCACGGGGCAGAACTCCAGAAAAAACGACTGGCGATTCTAACAGCCAAAACGCGCCACGACGACGCAGGAAAAATCCCGCCACAGCGGTAGGGGTTTTCTGTTTTTTGCATCAGCTATTGAACAGAACGTGTAACTTGACAAGGCTGCAAGCCAGCAACGACGGTGCCTACGATGGTAGCGATTCACAGAACCGCTCAGCCAGAGGACAATGTCGCAAAAGCCCCACCCCAAGGAGCCCCAGAATGTCCGTTCCAAAAACGATGTTTCAACTCAGCGGTCGCGGTTACGCAGCGGCCACACTGAGCCATGCCACCGTGGTCATCATCGATGCCCAGAAAGAATATCTCAGTGGCCCACTGGCCCTGAGCGGCATGGATGCGGCCGTCGCGAACATCAAACAAGTGATCGCTGCGGCCCGTGCAGCCGGTCGGCCGATCGTGCATGTGCGTCATCTCGGCACCGTCGGTGGCCTGTTCGACCCACAGGGCGAACGCGGCGAATTCATCCCCGGCCTCGAACCGCAGGGCGATGAAACCATCATCGGCAAACTGCTGCCGAGCGCCTTCCATGGCACCGAACTGCTCGACCGCTTGCAAAACCTTGGCTCGCTGGACCTGATCGTCTGCGGTTTCATGAGCCACTCCAGCGTCAGCACCACCGTGCGTGCGGCGAAAAACCTGGGTTTTCGCTGCACCCTCGTTGAAGATGCTTGCGCCACCCGTGACCTGCCGTTCAAAGGCCGGGTACTCAGCGCCGAAGTGGTACAAGAAGCGGAAATGGCGATCATGGCCGACAACTTTGCCACCCTCGCCAAAACACAAGATCTCATCTGATCGCGCCCTGATGAGCGGCCCACACCGCCGCTCATCCACAAAAGCCTCTCATTTGACGCAAATGCCATAGCCTCAGGAACAACCCGGTCAACTCCCGGTCGAAGGGCCGATACCCATTGAGGAAGGTCGGAATGAAGTTATCCGATGGATTTGACGCACGCCGCTTGCGGCCCAAAGGCCAAAGCAACTGGCGTTTTCGATTCGGCGCGGCGATTGCAGCCATTCTGGCGACATTCGGCGTGCTGCTGGCAATGGCCGGGGCCGCCAGCCTGCTGGGGCGCCCGCCAGCGCTCGGCGACTTGAACGCCACGCCAATGGGCTCCGCGATCATTCTGGCAGTCGGTTTGCTGTTTCTGTATTTCGGTGTCGCCCTGTGGCGTCGCTGCCGCCGTCGTGCACGGCAATCGCGGGAATTGAACATGTCCCCGCACCTGATGAAAAAACACGACTGACTCGATGGCCTGGCTTTTTGCCGGGCCGTTTTGTTTCGACTTGGGTAAACTGGCCGCCCTTCGCGGAGGCTGACATGCAAGACGACGATTTTTCCCTGTTCAAAAGTGCGATCCAAGGCGTCAAGCCGATCAAGCACGACCGCGCCGACACCGGCAAACCCAAAGCTGACCGCGCGCAGATCGCCAAATTGCGCCAGTCCGCTACCGTGCGCACCGACACCACCACCGTTGATGGCCTGTCCGATCAGTTCGTGATTGACGTCGGCCCGGAAGACGAGTTGATGTGGGCCCGCGACGGGGTACAGGAAAGTCAGATGCGCAAGCTCAAGGTCGGGCAGATTCCGTTCGAGGGCAGCCTCGACCTGCACGGCATGAACGTGGAAAAGGCCCGGGAAACCCTCTGGGCGTTTCTTGCCGAAGCGACCAAATTCGAAATCCGCTGCGTTCGCGTCACCCACGGCAAGGCCGTGCGCCTGGACGGCAAGCGGCCGATGATCAAAAGCCACGTCAACACCTGGCTGCGCCAGCACGCACAAGTGCTTGGTTTCTGCTCGTGCCAGGCCAGACACGGCGGGGCCGGCGCGGTTTATGTGATGCTTAAACGCACCATGATGGAAGGTCGCGACGAATAAAACCGTTACACCGGCTCATCGAAAGGGACATCGCTCCAGCCAGATCAGTAAACCATCTGATCATTCGCTCCCTCGCTGACGCCAATCAAACACCCTGTTTCGCTTGGCATTTTTTAAGTCGTCACCTAGCCAGGCAAGGATAAGAACAACGCCTGGCATGACCGCCCTGAAAACGCCTTGAGCTACCCTTCATTCGATCGACATCACTGGAAATGACGACGATCAGGCTCCAAGTGAGCACTTGATCATTCTGGAGCAACGTTAGTGATCAGCAATGCCGGCCTTATTCTTGTTTCAATCCTGGTCGCCTGTGTTTTCTTCCACCCTCGCGTACTCAGAATGCGACTGTGGCGTGCCACGGTCACTCCTCTGGCCTCGATTATTGGATCTGGGTTTCTGGTCGTAGGTCCAATTCTGGCAAACACGTTTGGTAGCGCGGCCTGGCTCGCCATGGCGGCGCTTTGCTCTTTGGGTTACCTCTACGGGGCGGTGATGCGCCATAACATTCGTTATGTGCAACCCGGTTTGAAGTCGTTGCCTCCAACGTCTGTTTTCATTGAGCGAGCTTCTGATTTCGCATTGTCACTCGCCTATTTCGTATCTGTCGCTTACTACCTGAATCTGTTCGCTGCCTTCGGCATGCGAATCGTGGAGGTAGAAAGCCGACTGGCGGTGCAAATTGTCGCTTCAATCGCGATTGCCACTGTTGGCGTGATTGGACTATCTGGCGGGCTCAGGGCGCTTGAGCGTATCGAGGTCTACGCCGTCGGCCTCAAGCTCTGCGTCATTCTCGGAATTTTCGCTGCGCTGATTTTGTTCGCAACCACCGGCCATACAATCTCTTCGCCTGTTGAGCCACAGGAAGGACTCGGAAAACTCCAGGTTCTATTGGGACTGATCGTACTGGTCCAAGGCTTTGAAACATCCCGTTATTTGGGCGCCGAATACGACACACAAACCCGGCTGCGGACAATGCGCTATGCCCAGTGGATATCAACATTTATCTACGTCGGGTTCGTTTTTCTCCTGACGCATTTATTTCACGGCAGCCCCTCCGCCGAAGGCGGGGAAACGGCGATTATCGACATGCTTGCCCCTGTCGGTGCCGCCGTCACCCCACTATTGATCGCGGCCGCCCTTGCGTCCCAATCATCGGCAGCCGTTGCCGATATGAATGGCGCTAGCGGACTGCTCGCTGAAGCGACGCACAAGCGCCTGTCTGTGAATGTGGGCAGCCTCGTGACTGCGCTTGTGGCAATCGGCATCACTTGGAGTGCTGGTATTTACGAAATCATCACGTATGCATCAAAGGCGTTTGTGATTTTCTACGCGTTGCAATCGCTACAGGCGCTGCTGTCGTCACTGGACCGTAAAGAACCTGGCAAAGCGGCGCTATTTGCCGTGGGGTTGCTGATCGCCATCGGTATAGTCCTGTTTGGAAAACCGGTCGCAAGCTAGGAAAACCGTTTGACGGCGATTCGTCGAACTACCGGCCCCGTTGTGCGATTTGATGCCGATCGGTTCCGTCTCTTTGAATTTGCCTGACAGTCCCGGGGGCTCGGCAAAGGCTTCAGGTTCACACCGGCCGATTTGAGGATTCGCGCCCGCCGGCAATACAACTGCCGACACACTTACGCTACCATGTGCCTCATGGCGGGTATGAACCCTGCGTTTATTGCCACTCAGCTCGGTCATAGCGTTCAGTAGTTGCTATCGACCTGCGCCCGATGGATCAACTCCAGCACCGACTGGGGTTAACTCGGACAGCTCGAAATCAGCTTGATTGGTACAAAATTGGTACAGACAGAAACAGTACCCCCCTGAAACCCTTATGGAATCAGCCTCTGTGACACTGGAACAGAACTACACCGCGATTCTCGGCCAACTGGGCGAGGACGTCTCCCGCGAGGGCCTGCTCGACACGCCAAAGCGTGCCGCCAAAGCCATGCAGTACCTCTGCCGCGGTTATGAACAGACGCTCGAAGAGGTCACCAACGGTGCCCTGTTCAGCTCCGATAACAGCGAAATGGTGCTGGTCAAGGACATCGAGTTGTACTCGTTGTGCGAACACCACCTGCTGCCGTTCATCGGCAAGGCGCATGTTGCTTATATCCCGAGCGGCAAAGTGCTGGGCTTGTCGAAGGTCGCACGGATCGTCGACATGTACGCCCGCCGCCTGCAGATTCAGGAAAACCTCAGCCGCCAGATCGCCGATGCGGTGCAGCAAGTCACCGGCGCGCTGGGCGTTGCCGTGGTGATCGAGGCCAAGCACATGTGCATGATGATGCGCGGTGTCGAGAAGCAGAATTCGTCAATGATCACTTCGGTGATGCTCGGCGAGTTCCGTGAAAACGCAGCCACCCGCAGCGAATTCCTCAGCTTGATCAAGTAATTGGCAACAGTAAAAAACCGGCGTTGATCGCCGGTTTTTTTTCACCCGTGAAAAATCGGGTAAGCTGCGCGCCTTCTTCAATATCTCTGTGAGGCTTGTAACGTGTTCGTTAAAGCACTTCGTGTTGGCCTCGGCCAACTGATCATTTTCATCGATTTCATCACCCGCCCTGGCAAGAAAAACCGCCCCGCCGCCGCTCAGGCACAGGTGGAAGCGGCTGCGAAGGACCTGACGTTGTATCAGTTCCACGCCTGCCCGTTTTGCGTGAAGACCCGTCGCACTTTGCGTCGCCTCAATGTGCCGGTGGCGCTCAAGGATGCGAAAAACAACGAGCAGGATCGCCAGACACTGCTGGAACAGGGTGGCCGAATCAAGGTGCCGTGCCTGCGGATTGAAGAGAATGGCCAGACGACCTGGATGTATGAGTCCAAGGTGATCATTGATTATCTGGATAAGCGGTTTGCTGCGGCCTGAAGTTTTTGTGCCGTTCTGACTGACGCCTTCGCGAGCAAGCCCGCACATCGTTCAATGTATTTCCCCTTTGGGGTCGGGGTTGCTCGCGAAAAAGACCGCCCAGTCAGCACAAAAATCCAGACAAAAATGTTCAGGCCGCCCTGTCTCGTTGCGCCTGACGCACCACCGCCGCCAATCGCTTGAGCCCTTCATCCAGCCGTGCCGCGTCAATGTGGCTGAAGTTAAGACGCAAATGTCCGAGATTTTTATCGGGATCGGGAAAGAACGGCTCCCCTGGCATGAACGCCACATCATTGGCCAACGCCTCGTTAAGCAACGTGCGCGTGTCCAGCGGCTGTTTCAGCGTCAACCAGAAAAACAGCCCACCCTGCGGCGTGTTCCAGTCCGCCAGATCCGAAAAGTGCGTTTCCAGCGCTGACTGAAAGGCATCGCGCCGTTCTCGGTAAAAACCGCGCAACTCACTCAAGTGCTGCTGGTATTGCTCAGTGCCGATCCATTGCAGTGCTTGCCACTGACCGATGCGATTGGTGTGCAGATCCGCCGATTGCTTGAGCTTGAGCAGAGGCGCAAACAGATCCGGGCTGGCGATCAGGTAGCCGACACGCAAACCGGGTAGCAAGGTCTTCGAGACCGTGCCGGTGTAAATCCAACTGGAATTGCGCAGCCGTGCGGCAATCGGCTTGGCGCTGGCGCCGTCGAACGTCAGTTCGCGGTAGGGTTCGTCTTCGATCAATGTCACACCGAATTCATCGAGCAATGCGGCGACGGCTGCACGCTTGGCCTCGCTGTAGCGCACGGCGGATGGGTTCTGGAACGTCGGGATCAAGTAGATGAACGCCGGACGGTGTTGCTCCAGACGACTGCGCAATTGCGCCAGGTTCGGGCCATCGGACTCCTGCGGCACGGTCAGGCATTCGGCGCCAAACAATTGGAATATCTGCAAAGCGGCCAGATAAGTCGGTGCTTCCAGAAGAATCTCGGTGCCCTTGTCGATGTACAGCTTGGCCGCCAAATCAAGAGTCTGCTGGGAGCCACTGACCACCAGCACCTGACTCGCCTCACACGCCAAGCCTAGCGCCCTCGCCTCTGCGGCCAGGGCTTCGCGCAGCGCCGGCTCACCCTCGCTCATACCGTATTGGCCGAGGGACAGCGGCATGTCACCCCATTCGACTTTCGGCAACATGGCCTCGGCAGGCAGGCCGCCGGCGAATGACATCACTTCCGGACGCTGAGCGGCGGCGAGGATTTCACGGATCAAAGAACTTTTAAGGCGCGAGACACGTTCGGAAAAAGCCATGGAAGTCACCGGTAGCGAGGCATGTGAAAAATGAGTCAAACTTATTGACTGAAATTACGATAACCCGAGCGAGTACGTCAACATGATTGACCTTAAAAACCCAACCAGTCAGCAACAGGCCATGGAAGCGTTCTTCTTCGGTTATCAGGCCTTCACCGCCAAGGCTGATGAAATGCTTGAGCGCCGCGGGTTGTCTCGGGTGCATCAACGGATTGTGTTTTTCATCGCTCGTTATCCAAATTTGAGCGTCAAGGAGTTGCTGGCCTTGCTTGGGGTGAGCAAGCAGGCGCTGAACATGCCGCTGCGCCAGTTGCAGGAAATGCATCTGGTCGACAGCGTGGCATCGCAGGCTGACAAGCGTAAGCGCCTGCTGGAATTGACGGCCGAAGGGAGGAAGTTCGAACAGTCGTTGCGCCGTGAGCAGGTGAAGTTGCTGGAGCGGGTGTTCGCCGAGGCTGGGGAGACAGCGGTGAATGGGTGGTTGGCGGTGAATCTGGCCTTGGGTGAGAGTCAGGCACATCTCCATTGAATCGTCTGGCTTGCTCGCGAAGGGCACGCAGTGGCGATATATCGCTATCGTCGGACCGTTCGCAAACAAAATCAAAAACAATATTTGCTTTATTTGTACACAAAAGCATAATCCACAGCGTGCGAGTTCCTGACCTTATGGTCAACAAATTCGCGTATGCCTCAAAGGGCCGCTGCCACCCCTCATGGGTCCGGCCCTGGAAATAACAATAAAACTCTTGAGGAGTACTCGCTGTGGAAAGCCGCAAATCCGAAGCATCGACGCTGGATCTCTCGCCGCCGTTACGCAATGGCCTGCTGGAGCGCCTGTTTAAACTCAGCTTGCATGGCACCACGGTGAAGACCGAGTTGATTGCCGGTCTGACAACCTTCATCACGATGGCTTACATCATCTTCGTCAACCCGAACATCATGGCCGATGCCGGGATTGACCATGGTGCGGCATTCGTCGCCACCTGTATCGCCGCTGCGCTGGGCTGCCTGTTGATGGGCCTTTACGCCAACTGGCCGGTGGGTCTGGCGCCGGGCATGGGCCTGAACGCTTTCTTCACCTACACCGTGGTCGGCACCATGGGCTACAACTGGGAAACGGCGCTGGGCGCAGTGTTCGTCTCAGGCGTGCTGTTCATGATCCTGACCTTCTCGCGGATTCGCGAATGGCTGCTCAACAGTATTCCTGTGAGCCTGCGCTTTGCGATGGGCGCAGGGGTCGGTCTTTTCCTTGGCCTGATCGGCCTGAAAACCGCAGGCATCGTCGTCGACAGCCCGGCCACGCTGATCAAACTCGGTTCCCTGCGTGAACCGGGCCCGCTGCTCGCCGCCATCTGCTTCCTGATGATCGCCATCCTCAGCTACCACAAAGTTTTTGGCGCGATCCTCATCAGCATCATCACCGTGACGCTGGCCGGTTGGAGCCTGGGCATCGTGCATTACGAGGGCATCATGTCGACGCCGCCGAGCCTGGCGCCGACCTTTATGGCGATGAACGTTGCTGGCGTGTTTAACGTCAGCATGATCAGTGTGGTGCTGGCCTTCCTCTTTGTGCACATGTTCGACACCGCCGGTACCCTGATGGGCGTTGCCCAGCGTGCCAATCTGGTCGGCGCTGACGGTCGCATCGAAAACCTCTCCCGCGCCATGAAAGCCGACAGTGCTTCCAGCGTTTTCGGTGCCGTGGTCGGTGTACCGCCTGTCACCAGCTATGTAGAAAGTGCTGCCGGCGTGGCCGCTGGCGGTCGGACTGGTCTTACCGCCGTCACCGTAGGTGTGCTATTTATAGCGGCAATGTTTTTCGCACCACTGGCTGGCATGATTCCCGCTTACGCCACCGCCGGTGCACTGATCTACGTTGCGATGCTGATGATGGGCGGCATGGCCCACATCGAATGGGACGAAGCCACTGACGCGATTCCTGCCATCGTCACCGCGATCATGATGCCGCTGACCTTCTCGGTCGCCGATGGTATCGCGCTGGGCTTCATCACTTATGTGGCGCTGAAGACCGGTACCGGCAAGTACAAGGAAATTTCCGTCAGCCTGTGGGTGCTCTGCGCGATCTTCATCGCCAAGTTCATCTTCTTGTAAGCGTTAAGCGGTTCTGGCTTCAAAACAGCCTCACCCTGGCGGGTGGGGCTTTTGCACATTCTTGAGTACAACAAAAAAGGAGGAAAGTGATGAGTCTGGAAACCTGGCTGCTGTTCAGCGGCGCTGCACTGGTGGTGATCCTGATTCCGGGGCCACTGTCGTTGCTGATGATCAGCAACAGCCTGAATTACGGTTTGCGGCGCTCTTACCCGGCGTTTCTCGGCGGCGTGATTGCTTCGATCTGTTTGCTCAGCGCATCCGCGCTTGGCTTGGGGGCCCTGCTACTGGCTTCGGAACAGTTATTCAGCGCGCTGAAAATCATCGGCGCATTTTACCTGTTCTATCTTGCCTGGCAGAGCTGGCAGCAGTCGCGCCAGCCTTCGACAGGCGCCGAAGTGCCACAAGCGACGGCTGTCCCACGTTTTCGTGCACTGTTCGGGCGCGCGTTCGTGCTGGGCGCGAGCAATCCGAAAGACATTCTGTTCTTCGCCGCGTTTCTGCCACAGTTCCTCAGCGCCGAACAGCCTTTCCTGCCGCAGTTACTGGTGATGATTGCAACCTGGACCTTGCTGGACCTGCTGTGCAAACTGGCCTACGGACTGGGCGCCCATGGTGCTGCGCGCTATCTGCGCAGCGGCAAGGGACAAAGTTGGTTCAACCGGATCAGCGCCGGTTTGTTCGGTAGTGCAGGAGCCGTATCGTTACTCAGCAGCCACTGAGATATTTAAAGGGCATTTCAACTTGCCGCGTCGGGCGAAATACAACGCAACAACCCATGGATGTACAACTCTAAAAAACAAAACCTAATATAACCGCGCTATTCGACAAATAATTGGGCAGAACAAGGATGTTCAAATGGCCACTTTTACACCGGATTCGTTCCAGCAAACTGACTCCGTAGTAATCACCGATATAGGCTTCCATGCCAATGAGCGCACAGCTTCGACCATCGATTTTGATGGCGAAATCGCCACCGCGAACAAACGCCAAACACAACAGCTGAAAATCGTCGACGATCTGTTCGGTCCACTTCATATCGGCTCTATTTCAATTACACGAGTTTCCCTGGACGTTTTGGGCGCAACGACGGGCGGACAACACCTGAATGGTCAGAACACTTTCTTTCGAACGCCCAAGCGCTCCTTCATCAACTCGTTACAGTTCAGCTCGCCCGATATAGAAACCCGAATGAAATCAACTACGGTCACGGAGGGCTACCTGTTGTCGTCGCTGCTGTTCGAAATTGCCAGCCGACGTCCATTAGACGCCCCGCCGATGCTTGGAAACAATCCCACGAGCGATGTTGATCAGGGTACATACCACAGCACACTTGCGAAACTTCTAGGCTCCGCGCAAAAACTCGATTTGCGTCATGCCTACCTGTCCAAGAGCAGCCCTCGCTGGGTGTCAATGATCAAGAGCGACTGCCTGCTCGGCTCAAGTGTCGGGATTCAAGCCTTTGGAATATTCATGGGTTTGCGCGGGGTGGTCGATGCGGTCAGAAACAGTGACACCGCGCAAGCCGTAATCAATAGCGCGGGCATCACCTCTGAAGTGGGCTCCATAACTGTAGACATGGCCGTGACTAAAATGGCCACGCAAATGATCAAGGTTGGCCAATTTGCCTACAAGGACTTCGCCAAAACCCGATTCGCCGTGAGATTGGGTCGTTCCGGTGGGTTGATCGGGGGAGCGCTGACGCTGCCTTTCGATTTACATGCCGCGGTCACATCCTTGACCGCTGCAGACAATGCAACCGGGAAAGAAGCGCTGGATCATTACATCAGTGCCGGTTTGAGCCTAACGAGTGCCGCCATGACCCTGATACTCGGCAGCGCAGCGATGGCAGGCTTTTCTTTTGCAGGTCCGGTCGGACTCGCGGCGGGAGCGATTCTGGCCATTGGCGCTCAGGCTTACGCTGCCGTAAGACTGGTGGACGATATTGACGATTACATCGAACTCACCACCAATGAGCGCTGGCGCACAGGCTGGTTCTCGTTCTGTTTCATGGATCCTGACGCCGATGTGCAGGATCGCTACAGCATTGCCAAAACCAGGGTCGAGCACTCCAGGAAAATGAAGGACGCGGCAAAGAAACTGCTGGATGGCGAGCTGAAGGACACCACCGAAGCCATCGTTCATGGTGCTTTTGAGGTCAACCTCAAGCCGACTCGGATATGGGCACGTAACTGGTGGACTAAACAAGACCGGTGGCAAACCGTCAATCTTCCACAAATAACAGGAGTCGATGACACCATTGACGCCCGCGAAGGTGTTAGCGGTGCCACTCCGGGCGCGCAACTGGGCTCCGCGGCAGAGCACAAAGCGGTCCTGTGGTTCATCAGTGACGGTAAAGACTCAATCCGAGGGGTTGAAAAAAAACCAAACGCCTTTTTTTACAAGACCGGAAGAAAAGAGCTGACAGGGGGGGACAAAGACGATCGATTCGTCTTCGAAGGCGCTGCCGATCGACTCAAGAATGTTTCCAGGGATGACCATTATTCGACATTGAAGGGCGGAGCAGGCAACGACACTTTGTCCCTTGGCGGCCTTTATAACCTTAGTGCTGCGGAGCAACCCGGGTATGACATCGACCTGGTGGCGGGGAGGCTCCAGGTAATCACCCCTGATCCATCGGCCGAAGGCGGAAAAAAACGTACGCTCCACAGCGTTCTGGAAAGTATCGAGAATGTTGAAACCGTCGCGCATGCCACAAGCACCGTCACCGGTACAGCACAACGCAACATCATCAAGTCCCGTGGCATCGACACCATCAGAGCTGGTGCAGGAAACGACCAGATTCATTTGATTCACAAAGGTGCAACGGCATCGGGTGAATCCGGAGCAGACGAGTATTTCATTGCCCATGAAGCGGGCTGCATTTGCATCATCGAAGACGGTAAGCAAGAAAGCGTCATTGTCTTGAATTGGCGAATGGATCTGATTGAAAGCTGGATCATCGAGAAGAGCGCGCTGGTCATCACTTCGAAATTCGATTTCCACGACAGGCCCAGAAGCAAGGTCATCATCCGTGACATCTACAAACGGCTCGGTGACGATTATCAATTAAAGAACAACAAACTCACCTTCATTACCGAGGACGGCTTTTATCTGGTACCTGAGCTTCCTGAATCAATCAAAAGCGAAAGACCCATCGACGTCGAGGTGGTCATCACCCGCAAAGGACGACCGCAAAGTCCGGTCATTCTTTACACATCCGATTGCATAATCCGGCACAACAACGATGCCAGCTATTACATTCCAAGAACTCAACAACACACCCGGTTTTACGCAGTAAAGCGTACCAACGCTGTCACCAGAATTTTTCTGGACTTCGCGAGTGATGAACTGACTAAATCAGAAGCACACTTCCTGGCGAGAATATCGGCAAAAAAACATGATCTGTTAATGGGTTGCGATCTGGTCTATTACTTTGGGAAAAAGACATTAACAATCAAGTTGTTCGCGCAGGCAAGGGGTGGAAACGATCCAATGAATAGCGTGAAAACGCTAAGAACCATGGCGCTCTACCCCGATCATCAATATGTTTTTGCATTCAGTGACGGCGTCGCTTTCAATGCTCATCTCACACTGAAAACTGACGTGCCTCCCGTGGCTGCAAACTATAAGGTGTACGCATTCACGAAGTGGAAAACCCGGATCCCTCTTCCAGAGCAATACCGCGCAGGTCTGTACCTGTTTGAACTTCCCGTGAACGAAGCCTATCAACTGAGCGCCAGATCCGCCTGCGCCACGCTGACGTCTTATCCTGAACAAACCGCGATCGAAAGTCTGCTAGGTGACGGGGCGACATATCTGATCCATCTCGCGGCAGACCTAATAATCAGAATCGCTACGCCAGGCGCACTGGCAAAGGCCAACAACAGATTGCGCTTTTCGTCCACGTGGGAGTTCGATGCCAGCGCACTGGGCAATGTCGAAATAAAACTGGAGAAAAATCAACTGCAGATTGGAACGTGTACGGTCTATCTACCAGACTACGACAGTGAAGATCTTGTCGATCAAGTGCGTGTCGTCACTGCGAAAGGCATTGTCAAAACTGTCGACCTCTCCTTCGACACAATTTATTTCGATGGCCTCGATGCCAGATTTTTCGAAGCCCCCGACGACTGGGCCACAGCGTTGCCCGAAGAATTCATCGCCATTGCCGACAAGGACATCAGGGTCAGACATATCAGTGTGATCGACAATCGAGCCGGAATACTCAGCTATAGCTTTGCCAGACGCCGTTGGCTGCTGGACAGCGAAGTTGTTGATTACGCGAAACTGCAGGTCTTGAATCGCTGCACCCATCAGACACCGGGTCTATCAACGCCAGGTTTCGCCATAAATTAGCCTGCCCCACCAACACACAAAAATCGATTTAAAACCGACAACTTATTGCGCACTCAGCGGTTGAAGCGCTCAGGCATTACCGCGCGTTGATCGGCTGCGCCTGAACGCCACGAAAAGGCAGTTTCTCCCGCTTTCAAAAAATCCAATGGATGGAATAAACCTATATGATCAAGCCAACAAAAAAAGCGCCTGTTACTACAACTGGATCCGGTACTACGAGTACAACAAGTACAACGACCCGATCTGTGGACTATCTCTCAGATAACCGCGGTACAACACACCTTCCGGACGTATACCTGCCTGGCATCGATTCAACGTCCGCACAGCACTTTCCGAATATCTCTCAAGACGCCACCTCTCGTGTAGCCAACGTCACAGTGAGCAGGATGCCCGGTGCCGAACTTGATAGCTACATCACCGCTCGCAGCCAGATTGCCTGGCCTCAAAGCCGATTCAACGAGTTGGTGCCGCTTGCAGACAACACAGGATTGTTCACTGGGCCGGATCTGCGAACCTACGCCCAGATCGGAACAGAGGGCCAGTTCGTTGTAGAACAGAATCGGCAAGGACAATATTACGTTCCACTCTCCTTTGCACCGGGCGTTCCAGGCCCGATTCTGACGAAAAATCAAGGCCAGGCCAGTTGGCGCATCGAACAACCGGGCTGGCAACTTACTCGGACTTCGGGCGCTGAAGCCGTAAAACCGCAAACACCGTCCTACCTTTCACCAGAAAACGCAGCAAAGCTGAGCAAAGCTGAACTCTCAGCGAACGGAATCCGCTACAACAAGCTCAAACAGACCTATGTCGATACGGCAGAAGGAACCGTCATGGTGCGTCAAAACGCCGATGGCGAATATCAGCAAGCCTTTGCCACGACAAGTGACTCACCCGCCATTTTTTTTGAACACATTCCCGGGACAAAACTCTGGCGCCGAAAAGCGCAGAGCACGACAACAGACGAAAGCTTCGCACCAGACCCTCTTCGCGCCGTCGCCGAATTTGACGAACCCTCGCCCGGCCCGAGCAAGCGACCGCGACTCAATGAGCCCGAGGACTCTACACCGCCGGCGAACGACAACAGTGCCTCATCGGTCCAGACACCCTACTTCTGGTTACCATGGGGCGATCTGAACCCACCATCATCCGCAGATTCCATCCAGCTCGGCTGGCTCCATTATCCCATCGTGCCCATCGGCTCTGCCCCCAACAGCCTGCCCAAAGTGTACTTTCTACAGCACCCCGAATTTGTTCCGACACATTTCGATGCTTTTGAGCAGATGCTGCAAACAAATCCCGAACGCCAACCGGTGGCAACGTTTCGTATCGGTACCGAGCCGGGGGAAATCCGTCCCGGTAAACGTTTTTTTGAAAAGCCCCTGTCGCAATCCGTAGCCGATACATTTCCGGACTTCTCTGATTTCACTTCGCGGGCCGTCGCCAGGAAACTGTTTGAACTCTCCGATAACTCGCCCACCATCACAGGCACCGGACTGATCAACATTCAGGCTGTCTTGCACCAGTGGAACCAAAAACCGTTTCCCACCGCACCCGCTTACGCAGATCCGATGAACATGCTGCCCGTGGTGACATCCGTTGATATCGGAAACAAAAGGATCCTTCCGCTGCGCCCCTAGGGTGATGGAGATTTACAACGGCTGACCTTCGATCCAACACACTTTCCGGTCGAATGGCGTCACTACCTGACCTATCCAAGCGACCTCAATCTCAGACGCCTCGTCGGCGCATTGCTGGTTCGCAGCGGCTACGACATCTTTCCCCTGACATATGAACACCGCAGTCCTACGTTGGTATTCAGACGCACAAATCATCAAGAGGTCTTTTATCTCAAACTGGGAACGGTCGGAGATCCAGGTCTATCGCATACCCCGGGCAACGAACTCGCTGATCCGAATTTGCCACAAAGAATCGGCAGTGCCGCCTTGCTCGCTCTTCAGACCGCCGAGGCCCAAAACAAAGTGGTCTGGCTGGTAGGCGGGGTGGCGAAGGTTGCGTCGAATCCGGTAGCGGTGGTCATTATTAGAGAGCGCTGACTGTCGTTCTCCCCTCGCCCGCCAACGGCGAGGGGAGCGTCATATCGGCCCTCTACAAACCGGTAATGCCTTGCATCATTGTTTTTGGATCAAGACATATATACCGCACGCGCTGACGCCATTTTACTGAACATCGCTCCCTTGAAGACTCGCCGCAGGCAACCTCGCAGTTGCGCTTCTATTACCCGGCGCGTCCTTTCGGATAAATGAATCCACAATTCATCGGAGCAACGCAATGTTAAAGCCATCCAAGAAAACGCCAGGCTCGCCTTCGCCGCAGACGTCTACGACAACACCAAGAAGCCCGTCGCCGCTTACAGGTACCCACAGCGACCCCACCTTATCCGTCTCAGGCGCTGTAGGTGGGGATCCGATATCGACTGCCCACTCATCCATCGCCTCGCCAGGGACATCCATCCCGCGCGCCAGTGTCATCATCAATCGCCTGCCAGATCCACAGCCCTCGCGGCACACTGCAACCGTGGCGCGAACCCAGGACACACCACCCCCCCATCAGGTTCCGGTTGTCGATACATCGCTTGGCGACAGGCCAAAGCATCCGGTATTCATCGATGACAAATCGGCCGCCCAACTGAAAAGAAATCCAGCCACATCGGAAGGCATCCGCTACGACAAGTTCAAAAAGGCGTATGTCGAAATGGAAGGAGGAATCGTCATGGTGCGCAAAGACAAGGGCGGTTACCGCCAGACCCACGCAGGGGAATCGAGCCCGTCCGGTGAATGGGTTGAACAAATTCC
The DNA here is from genome assembly GCF_963970575.1 of Pseudomonas sp. EA_65y_Pfl2_P74. Lineage (NCBI taxonomy): Bacteria > Pseudomonadati > Pseudomonadota > Gammaproteobacteria > Pseudomonadales > Pseudomonadaceae > Pseudomonas > Pseudomonas sp. EA_65y_Pfl2_P74. Next base: position 44,921 of record NZ_CAXAOQ010000040.1, on the reverse strand, counting down.
CGATACAACCCTCTGGCGCCAAATTGAACCTGTCAACACCCCCTCGAAACGCCCTCTCCCTGAGATTGATCAAGCCCTTGCCGACACGCCCGAAGTAACGGCGGGCCCAAGTAAACGCTTCCGTGTGTCGGATGAAACCCATGTCGCGACCGATGCCGGTGCACTGGTGCAGAATCTTTTTCATCAACAAACGAGCGCACTGGACTTGTCCTTGGGCCAATGGAAAAACTGGGGAAAATCCATAGGACCGGAGACAGGCGAGTCTGTCGAAATAGACGGTCAGCACTATGTGATCGTAAGCCAAGGTTTACGCCCAGAGACCGGACTGGTCTATTTGCAACATCCAGCATTCGTACCTGATCACTTCGACGCATTCGAAAACATGTTGCGCGATGAGCCTTCGCGCCAACCAAAATGGGCGCTGAAACGGGATGGCCAATGGAAAGTTCTGGATAACCATCCGCCGTTTACCAAACCCTTGACGCAATACGTCTGCGACGCTTTCAACTATCTGTCGGAACATTCGGCCAGCGCTGTCGCCCGAGCCGTATTTACGCGAGCCAGCCGACCTGAAGGGATCAACGCCCATGGAATCTCGGTGATGGCCCTGACACTCCGTCACTGGACAGACCGGGTCACTAACGAGAAAGTCTTGCACAGTCTTTCCGATCCGTTGGTGATGTTGCCAAAGCTGCAAACACAGCCCTCCCCTCTCGTGCCGGGCGGATTGCTAACTCTGCCTGCCCGAGGCTCCGATCTTCTGCAGCGCTTGGACTTTGATCCACAGCGCTTTCCCCAGGAATGGGGCACCTACACGGCCGCACCGACCAGCGCCGGTTTGCATAACTTGTTCAGTTTCGTCCTGCAACAGAGCGGCTATAGCATCAACCCGTCCACGCGGCAGCACAGCGAAGACGCTTTGATATTTCACCGGCAAGGTGTTGCCGCGGTGTTCGTATTAAAACTTCCACGCTTCACCGGCGATACTGTTCCTCGTAGCACGACTGCTGGTTCAGAACTCACTAATCCAGTGTTTCGAAACAAACTAAAGTCGCCGGAGAAAGAAAAACTGGACAGTTATCTTGCACAAAACGAAATCGTCTATTTAATCGGCGGCGTACAAGAATCAACCCCTTACACACCAACGCTCTTTGTCGTGAGGGAGGGATGAAACTCGCTATTTAGCGCGAATGCTTTACTGCAATCGGCCAAACGTCTTGATTATTTTTTAGTGGCCGCTTTATGGCGCTAGCCCTCAGCGCCGCATCGAACAATACGCACCTTATATTTAAATAGAGAGAATATATTAATGGCCAAACCACCGAAGCCTGTGCACGGTATAGCTGCGCCCCATACACCTCCAACGCCCAGAAGTCCTTCGCCGGGCACTCTGGAAAGTAATCGGCTGAACTTCGATAGCGCGTTCTGGAGAGTGCCGGGGGACAATCAAACGCCCACAATTCCCTCTCATGGTTATACCGGGAGCTCTTCGCCGCCGCCTTCTGTAAGGGTCAGCGAAATGCCTGATACCCGCCCGAAAACCGTTAGTACCGTTCTACGCTCGATTACGTGGCCTGCCGATCGGTTGCACATGTTGAATCCTCTCGGATCTGACAGCGGTCTTTTCACCAGTCCGGATGGCAAGCTCTATGCTCACGTCGAAAATGAGGGGCATATCCTTGTCCAGCGCCAGGGCGACGGCCGATATCAAGTGCCTTTCGACTTCATGCCGACGCTGCCTGGCCCTTTCCTGAACAAATCCGAGCGCCAGCCGACCTGGACCTTCGAACGCCCGGACTGGCTGACCAACGATTCCGAGGCGGACAGACCACATACCACCGCTGATGCCCCCCGGCCGCCAGAAGCACCGGTATTCCTGAACCCTTGGGACGCGGCCCAACTCTCTCCCGCAGAGAACACGCCGGACGGAATCAGACATGACAAACATCGCAAAACCTACGTTGACACGGTAGACGGAACGGTCATGGTGCGTAAAAACGCCGCCGATGAGTATCAGCAAGCATTCGCGACGACAACCTACTCGCCGGATATCTATTTTGAACAGATCCCCGGAACGAAAATCTGGCGTCGCAAAGCCCCTGAAACCGATCCCGTACCAGAGCGTTCGCAGCAAGACAGGCGTCGCCTTCCAACCGACACTGAAGAACCGATACCGGGCCCAAGTAAGCCACCGCACCTGGATGATGCCCCTCACCAGACACAAACGTTGACCGAGCGCCTGCTGTCAGCCAACCCGCAAGCCATTAATCTGTCTTATGGGCTGTGGCGCAACTGGGGAAAAAGAATTCAACCGCAACTGGGCCAACACATCGAGATAGACGAGCTTTATTATCGCATTGTCCAGCAGACGCTCAATTCCGACTCGCGGCTCGCCTATTTGCAACATCCTTTGTTTTCGCCCGCGTTGTATGACGCCTTCGAATACATGCTCCGCGACAATCCGTCTTTGCAACCAAAGTGGGCGATCAAAAGAAATGATCGGTGGATTGTCCTGGACCGGCGTTTCCCTTTTGAAATGCCCATCACTCAATATATTTCCCGGACGTTCAGATACTTGTCGGATCAGTCTGTAAGTTTTCTTGCCCGGGCCATATTCAATCAGGCAAATCGATCCGAAATCATCACCGCTCATGGGTTGGCCGTCTTGAACCAGACATTTAGCTACTGGACGGACAGGAGCTTCCTGCAACCCCCGCGACGCGAACTCGCTGACCCCTTGTTGATGTTGCGCGACCTCTTCAGCGAACAAGGCAGAGGCCACGGTACATCATTGGCAATTCCTTCGGTATTGGGAGAGGGCCTGCAGCGTCTGGATCTCGATCCAGGACGATTCCCCCACCACTGGAACGCGTATGCAAAGGCGCCTGCAATATCCAGCTTGCGATTGCTGTTCAGCCATGTGCTGGAGGATGACGGTTATGTCATCAGTTCCACATTTGAGCCGCACAGCGAGGATGTTTTGCTGTTTCACCGGGAAACAATAGACGCGGTATTCGTATTGAACCTTCCCGACATTATCGGTGGGAGACTAAAGCGCCCCATCGCCCCGGGGTTGACACTGACCTCTGCCATGTTGCAGACCCGGGTCGATCAGCAACAGCGCCCTCTGGCCAGTTACATGGATGCAAACAAAATTGTCTATCTGCTCGGAGGTGTTCAAACTGATGCTCTGGGACAAACAACGCTGTTCATCATAAGAGAGCGCTGATCAGAACGATTAAGCGACCCGCCCGGCAGAAAACACATAACACTAACTCTGCGTCATATCCTTCCAGACCACGCTTGCGAAAAACAGCGCACGATCGTCAGCTGCTGCGAAAAACAAAAAACAAAAAACAAAAAACAAAAAAACTTATTGCATCAAATACCAGCTTTACCGCAGCAGCGCCCAGCGATACTTTTCAAGTTAAACATCACCAACAAGGAAGTTTAGATGTCAACGCCCATCCCGGTTGAAAAAACCTACCCACAAGATGACGCTATCGCCGTTTTCGATATGGGAATTCATGCCAACGAACGAACCGCCTCGACGATGGACTTCGAAGCTGACATCGACAACGATGGTAATAATACGGCGCCCGAGAACAGTCGACGTAAACCCGGTCAACTCAAGATGCTCGACGATCTGTTCGGCCCTTTTAAAATAGGCCCCTACACAATAACTCGACGCGGCCTGGATGCTTTGGGTGCGACTATTGATGGTCAACCGCTGACTGGCCATAACACTCAGTTTCGTACACCCCCTCGATCATTCGTAAACTCCCTGCAACTGAGCTACCCCGAAATCGAGAAACGCATGAAAATTTCTACTTTCGGCGGTGACTATCTACTCCCCTCACTGCTGTTCGAGATGGCCAACTTGCGCCCGCCCACTGCTCCTCCGGTAATAAGAGAAGAAGCCGGTGTGAAAGTCGAGGAAGGTGGCTACCACAAAAAAATGTCTCGGCTTCTGAACTCGGCCCAAAATCTTGATCTGCGAGTGGCTTACTCAAAAAAGAAAAGCAGTCCAAGCTGGATCATCATCAAAAATCATTCCACCGTCGGCGCAAGCGTAGGTATTCAGGCCTTCGGCATCTTCATGGGCATTCGGGGTATTTACGATGCCGTCCAGAAGAATGAGAAGGATGAAATCATTTTCAACAGTGTCGGTGTCGGGGTGGAAGTCGGGTCGATTGTCACGGACATTGCCCTCACCAAAGCCGGGCAGCGCATGCTTGAGGCTGGCAATGGTGCGATGAAGGACTTCGTCAAAACCAGATCCGGAATCAGATTGAGCCGCTCAGGCGGGCTTGCTGGGGGAGCGCTGACGTTACCGTTCGATATCTATAGCGCAGTCAAAGAGTTCAATGCCGCCAGCAATAAAACCGGCAAAGAAGCCATGGATCATTACGTCAGCGGAGGTTTGAATGTTGCCAGTGCTGCCATGACCGTCATTCTGGGGGCCGCCGCCATGGCCGGCTTCTCTGCCGCAGGCCCCGTCGGCCTTGCATGTGGTCTATTCATGGCCATCGGCTCACAAATCTACGGGGCAGTTCGTGTGGTTGACGAAATCGACGACTACATTGAGCTGACCGCTGAGGAGCGCTTGCGTACCGGATGGTTCTCGTTTGTGCCGTTGATGGAAATCGATCAAGACATCAAGAATCGCTACGAACTTGCCAAAGCAAAAATCGAAACTGCCAAGCGGTTGCATACGGCAGCCAGAAACATGCTTGACCAGACACATAAGGACACCACTGAGGCCATCGTACATGGCAACTACGAAGACAGACTGAAGAAAAGAAGAGTGCAAGCAAGAAAATGGGGGCTGGATATCATGCCGATCGTCTACGTACCTGAAGTAGTGGGTCTGGCCGATACGATTGATGCACGAAACGGCGTCACCGCGCAAACGCCCGGCGCAGTACTCGGCTCCCCAGGGGAAAATAAAGGTGTTATCTGGCTGATGGGTGAGGGAGACGACACGATTATCGGGGTCGAAAAAAAACCCAATAACTTTTGTTACGGATCGGGGACAAAGAATCTGACAGGGGGTGATAAAGATGACAAATTCGTCGCCGAGAATGCGGCTCAAGTGCTCGAAAGCAATATCGAAAGTGCTGAGTTTTCCACACTTAAGGGTGGTGCAGGCAGCGACACGTTGATTCTTGAGGGCGAACAGTTGTTTCGTACATCCGGTCGGGGCATCGATGTCGACCTGTCGGCGGGCACCTTGCGGGTCTTCACACCCGGTCCGGAACCGTGGATTGAAGGCTCAAAAAAATATTCCTTGAAAGCACAACTCGACAGTATTGAAAATGTGGAAACCCTGCCAGGCGGAACGAGTATTGTCACTGGCACGGATGAATCCAATGTAATCAAGTCCAGAGGCAATGACAAAATCTACGCCGGTGCGGGTAATGACCAAATTTACCTGCTGGGTGGTGGGTCCGCATTCGGCCAATCCGGAGCGGATTTTTATTATGTGGCGCTGGCGGAGGGCTCAGTAGGCATTACAGAAGATGGTGTTGAGGAAAGTATTATCTCGCTGGGCTGGAGAATGGATCATATTGAGAAATGGGAATTGCGCAGGCACCGTCTCATTATCATATTAAAGTTCGATTTTCATTATGGGCGCCGCTACAAGGTATGCATCGATGACGTTTACAAAGAGTCTGGCGAACATCGAGCCCTGAAAAACAACAAACTGACCATTATTACCAGGGATGGTTATTATCTGAAGCCTGACCTTCCTGAAACAATAGAACACTACAACCCCATTGAAATCAAAGCCGAAATCATCAAAGCCGGCCGCCCGGAGAACACGGTCATCCTCCACAAATCCCTGTGCAGTGTTCCTACCGACCGCAACACACACTATTACGTTCAGCGTTTTAACTCACACACTCAATTCGTAACCGAACGCAACCCCAGCTCTTATTACGGCACTCGTATATTCCTCGACTATGACAGTTCCGAATTGACGAGCGCCCATGTGGCATTTGCGACAACACCATCCATAGAGATGAACAAGGCAGCCGACAAAAACAAAGTCAACGTTTCATGTGATTTCCTGTTTTACTTTGGAAAAAATCTGCTGCAGATTTCCGGATTTGGACAATATACGGAAACCACACTCGACGCCGCACTCAAACAAGCCATGGAAAAAGTGTCCATTCATGGATACATGCTGGTGTTCAGGGATGAAAAAGCCCACACCCTTAACCTTGAGAAACAATACGCCATCCCACCGAAACACTATAAGCATAGCGTCAGCGGAAATACGCTTACCAGCCACGACTACCGTTTTCCGTTACGAATGAAAGACGATGCAGTTTTTGAACTTCCCGAAACCGAGACGCTGGAGGTGGACCGTTTGGTTCGTTGCGCCACGGTACTACCTGTGAGCGAACAGATAGCCATCGACAACATAGAGGGTGCGGGAGGCGTCCATATTCTTCATCTGTCTGACAATAGAGTTTTACGAGTTTCGACTCCCGGCGGGCTGGCCAACGCCAAAGACAGGTTGAGAAACTCGACGACCTGGGAACTTGATGCCACTGAACTCAGCGAATTCACAATCAGCCTGGCAAATAACAAACTGTATATTGGAACGACTACGATTCATGTACCTCAATATTCGCATCCCGAAGACCTTATTGACGAAATCCTCGTGATTGCGCCAATGGGCGTCATTTATACCGTCAATCTCATTTTTGAAAATTTTTCCATTATCGGTCTGGACGCTCGTTTTTTTGTGCCACCAGTCGATGCTGAAACCGAGCTTCCCAAGGAACTTTCTGCCATTAAACAACGCGAACTCCCGGTCAAGCACATTGCAATGAATGATGGCAGTACCGGAAAACTAAAATTCAACATACCGGAGCGCAAGTGGATTCTAGACAGCAATAAGTCTCGAAAAATAAGTTACTCCGACCTGAAAGTATTTAATCAATGCCCCCATCAGACTCCAGATCTATTCAAGATTTCACTGCCTGATCATTGATACTGATGTTCTTCCGGCGCGTCGCTGGGAGAACATTCAGAATATCTCAAAGGGTGCTGTCAGGTGAGCGGTACGATTGCACTCACCTGGCGAAAAAAAGCCCGCAGTGTGAGCGGGCAAAAGACCAAAGAAGCTATATGCGCAGTCGCTTCCCGGTAGGGGCAGCTGCTTGGGGGTCAGCTGCCCCGATAGGTGGAATAGCTGTAAGGCGAAATCAACAATGGCACATGGTAGTGATCCTGCTCGGCTGAGATGCCGAAGCGCAGCACGACCACGTCCAGAAATGCCGGCTCAGGCAACTGAACGCCACGGGCGCGGTAGTAGTCGCCCGCATGGAACTGGACCTGATAAACCCCGCTACGATAGTCATCGCCTTGCAGCAGCGGCGCATCAACCCGGCCATCGCTGTTGGTGAGTGCACTGGCGACCAATTCCAGGTGCGAACCTTCAACGCGGTAGAGCTCGACCTTGATCGAGCTGCCCGGGCAACCGTGTGCAGCGTCCAATACGTGAGTTGTCAAACGTCCCATTGATTCTGCGCGCCTGGCCGCAAAGAGCAGTCAGACTTCGCGCCTCCCGAAGTCAGGTGAAAAGGAGACCGCACCGATTCGGAGCACGAAAAGTTGCGGCGAGCGACTGATTAAGACACTTTTCAAAAAAATTGTACACAATAAAAACGACATTTTTCACTTCACCCCCGACACTCGGGCGTTTGCCCAGGATCTGCCCCCTACGCACTTATCTATTGAGCCTGCGATCCATTAGCTGACTGACCAGGCAGGTTTCTTGCAGGCTCACGCCATTGGCCGTAAAAGATGACAGTCGGTGAAAAATGCAAAAAATCAGGCTTACAAATTGAGAATAAAGTTGTATACAATCAGCCCATCGCTGTGACGCCAGCCTGCCAGGCCGCCACACAACTCTGTCAACGAATAAGAAGGAAGACTGCAGTGAGCGCTGACTACCCACGCGACCTGATCGGTTACGGCAGTAACCCTCCTCACCCACACTGGCCGGGCAATGCCCGCATCGCCCTGTCGTTCGTACTCAATTACGAAGAAGGCGGCGAGCGCAACATTCTGCACGGCGACAAAGAATCCGAAGCCTTCCTGTCTGAAATGGTTGCCGCTCAGCCGCTGCAAGGCGCGCGCAACATGAGCATGGAATCGCTTTACGAGTATGGCAGCCGCGCCGGCGTCTGGCGGATCCTCAAGCTGTTCAAGGCATTCGACATTCCGCTGACCATCTTCGCCGTTGCCATGGCCGCCCAGCGCCATCCGGATGTGATCCGTGCGATGGTCGATGCCGGCCACGAGATCTGCAGCCACGGCTATCGCTGGATCGACTACCAGTACATGGATGAAGCGCAGGAACGCGAGCACATGCTCGAAGCGATCCGCGTCCTCACCGAAATCACCGGCGAACGCCCACTGGGTTGGTACACCGGTCGCACCGGCCCGAACACCCGTCGCCTGGTGATGGAAGAAGGTGGTTTCCTCTACGACTGCGACACCTACGACGACGACCTGCCTTACTGGGAACCGAACAACCCGACCGGCAAGCCGCATCTGGTGATCCCGTACACCCTCGACACCAACGACATGCGCTTCACCCAAGTGCAGGGTTTCAACAAGGGTGACGATTTCTTCGAATACCTCAAAGACGCGTTCGATGTGCTGTACGCCGAAGGCGCCGAAGCACCGAAGATGCTCTCGATCGGTCTGCACTGCCGTCTGATCGGCCGTCCGGGTCGCCTCGCATCGCTCAAACGCTTTATCGAATACGCCAAAAGTCATGAACAGGTGTGGTTCAGCCGCCGCGTCGACATCGCACGTCACTGGCACGAAACCCACCCGTACCAAGAGGCCGCCCAATGAGCCGCTTTCAAACCCTGCAACCGTCGACCCTGAGCCGCGACGCCTTCGTCAAAGCCTTCGCCGACATCTACGAACATTCGCCATGGGTGGCCGAGAAGGCCTATGACCTGGGCGCGGACGCTTCGATCGACGAGATCGAAACCCTGCACCAGCGCATGAGCGACATCCTGTTGAGCGCCGATCATGCCAGCCAACTGGCACTGATCAACGCTCACCCGGACCTGGCCGGCAAAGCTGCCGTTCAGGGCCAGTTGACCGCGGCCAGTACTGAAGAACAGTCGGGCGCGGGGATTCACCAATGCACGGCCGAAGAGTTCCAGCGCTTCACCGAGCTGAACGACGCCTACAAAGCCAAGTTCAAGTTTCCCTTCATCATGGCGGTAAAAGGCAGCAACCGGCATCAGATCCTCGCAGCGTTCGAAACGCGCATTCACAACTCGGTCGACACCGAACTCAAATGCGCGCTGGCGCAGATCAACAAGATCGCCCTGTTCCGTTTACTGACTCTTTAGCAAGCCTGGCCCGAGCATGTCAGACGCGGAGAATGCCCAGGGCCTCGCAAGCATCCCCAGCCAACTTATTAAAGGCAGACAAGAAGAATGAAAGCTTACGCCGTACCTTTCGAGAAGTTCGTCAACCTGGCCGATGCCCGTCTGGGCACCAAAATCATCTCGGTCACCGATGACTGGTTCGCAGACGCCAATCGTCTGTTCCAACCGACCCCGGCCGTGTGGAAGGAGGGCGTGTTCGATGACAACGGCAAGTGGATGGACGGCTGGGAATCGCGTCGCAAGCGCTTTGAAGGCTACGACAGCGCGGTGATTCGTTTGGGCGTACCGGGCTCGATCAAAGGCGTGGACATCGACACTTCATTCTTCACCGGCAACTTCCCGCCATCGGCCTCGCTGGAAGCGTGCTTCCTGGCCTCGGGCGAGCCTGACGAAAACACCCAGTGGACCGAAGTGCTGTCGGCCGTCGAGCTGCAGGGCAACAGCCACCACTACCACGAAATCAGCCACGACCAAGCGTTCAGCCACCTGCGCTTCAACATCTACCCGGACGGCGGCGTAGCCCGTCTACGCGTGTATGGCGTGCCGTTCCGCGACTGGTCTGCTGTTGGCGACAACGAGCAAGTCGACCTTGCTGCAGCCCTCAACGGTGGCCGCGCCCTCGCCTGCTCCGATGAACACTTCGGCCGCATGAGCAACATCCTCAACCCGGGCCGTGGCATCAACATGGGCGACGGCTGGGAAACTGCACGTCGTCGTACTCCGGGCAATGACTGGGTCATCGTTGCGCTGGGTCACCCGGGCGAGATCGAAAAAATCATCGTCGACACCCTGCACTTCAAGGGCAACTACCCGGACACCTGCTCGATCCAGGGCGCATTCGTGAAAGGCGGCACCGACAGCCAGATCGAAACCCAGTCGCTGTTCTGGCGCGAACTGCTGCCAAGCCAGAAGCTGGAAATGCACGCCGAACACACCTTCGCCGAGCAGATCAAGGCACTGGGCCCGATCACTCACATTCGTCTGAACGTGTTCCCTGATGGTGGTGTGAGTCGCCTGCGCGTACTGGGCAAGGTCGCTAAGTAAGCAGTGAAGCCATTCGCGAGCACGCTCGCTCCCACAGGGGATTGCATTCCAAATGTGGGAGCGAGCCTGCTCGCAAAGGCGTCAGAACAGTCAACATAGTATTCGGATAAGAAGAACAGCATGCGCACACTGACGATTGAACCGCTGACCAAAGAAGCCTTCGCCCCTTTCGGTGACGTGATCGAAACCGACGGCAGCGATCACTTCATGATCAACAACGGTTCGACCATGCGCTTCCACAAACTGGCGACGGTCGAAACCGCCCAGCCTGAGGACAACGCGATCATCAGCATCTTCCGCGCCGACGCGCAGGACATGCCGCTGACCGTTTGCATGCTGGAACGCCATCCGCTGGGCAGCCAGGCTTTCATTCCGCTGCTCGGCAACCCCTTTCTGATCGTGGTCGCGCCACTTGGCGATGAACCTGTATCAGGCTTGGTCCGCGCCTTCGTCACCAACGGCAGGCAGGGCATTAATTACCATCGCGGCGTCTGGCACCACCCGGTGCTGACGATCGAAAAGCGGGATGACTTCCTGGTGGTTGATCGCAGTGGCACAGGCAATAACTGCGATGAGCATTTTTTCAAAGAGGATGAGCGTTTGATCCTCGCCCCCCACCAATAAGAGAAGGTCTGATCACTCGACAACAAGAGTGACAGGCGAGAGGTAAAGACTGTGGAAGCACATCTGTTGGAATGGCTGAACCTGAGCGTGCGCTGGGTTCACATGATTACTGGCGTGGCCTGGATCGGCGCGTCGTTCTACTTCGTCTGGCTGGAGAACAACCTCAACCGCGTCAACCCGAAAACCGGTCTGGCCGGTGACCTGTGGGCGATCCACGGCGGCGGTATCTATCACCTGGAAAAATACAAACTGGCCCCACCGGCAATGCCGGAAAACCTGCACTGGTTCAAATGGGAAGCCTACTTCACCTGGATGTCGGGTATCGCGCTGCTGTGCGTGGTGTTCTACTCCAACCCGACGCTCTATCTGCTGGCTCCGGGCAGCACGCTGAGCGGCCCTGAAGGCGTGGCCATCGGTATTGGCTCGCTGTTCCTGGGCTGGTTCATCTACTCCTTCCTGTGCGACTCGGCCCTGGGCAAACGCCCTGCTCTGCTCGGTTTCATTCTTTTCGTGCTGATCATCGGCGCGGCGTATGGCTTCAGCAAAGTATTCAGCGGTCGTGGTGCTTACCTGCACGTCGGCGCGATCATCGGCACCATCATGGTCGGTAACGTGTTCCGTATCATCATGCCGGCGCAGCGCGCACTGGTCGCCGCGATTGCCGAGAACCGCACCCCGGACCCGGCGCTGCCCGCCAAAGGCTTGCTGCGTTCGCGTCACAACAACTACTTCACCCTGCCGGTGCTGTTCATCATGATCAGCAACCACTTCCCGAGCACTTATGGCAGCCAGTACAACTGGTTGATCCTGGCCGGGATCGCCGTGTTGGCAGTGTTGGTGCGTCACTACTTCAACACCCGTCACGACAGCCACAAGTTTGCCTGGACACTGCCGGTGGCAGCGGTGGGCATGATCAGCCTGGCTTACGTCACCGGCCCTGCACCGATGACCAGCCCGGACGTGGCCAAGGCGCCTGCGAAAATCGAATACCAGCCGCTGCCGGAAACGGCGCTGGGTGGTGGCGCGAAACCGGCTGAAGCGGCGGCACCTGCAGCTCCGGCTGCCCCTGCTGCACCGGCGCAAGCGTCCAATGCAGGTCCTGCGTTCGACAAGGTGCACAACGTGATCCAGGAACGTTGCGCGGTCTGCCATTCGGCCAAACCAACCAGCCCGTTGTTCAGCGCAGCGCCAGCGGGTGTGATGTTCGACACCCCCGAGCAGATCCGCCAGAACGCGGCGCGGATCCAAGCGCAAGCCATCACCACACAGATCATGCCACTGGGCAACATCACACAGATGACCCAGCAGGAACGTGACCTGATCGGTGCATGGATCGCGCAGGGAGCCCAGACCAACTAAGCCCTGAAAATTTCGCGAGCAGGCTCGTTCCCACAAGGACACCCTTTATCCCTGTGGGAGCTGGCTTGCTCGCGAAAGCGTCGGGGCAGTCAACGTGATGTTGAATGTTATGGCCCCTTCGCGAGCAAGCCCGCTCCCACAGGTTTACCTGATGCAAAGAAACAGCTGTGAGCAACCCGACAGCTGTTCAATCACAAGAATAAAAAAGATCCGAGGTGTTGCATGTCCGAGCTGTCCAAAGCGCGCATCCCCGACGCACCCGCCATTCAGCGTTTGCCCTTTTTGCAACTGATCCTGGTCGGTTTGCAACACGTTCTGCTGATGTACGGTGGCGCCATCGCGGTGCCGCTGATCATCGGACAGGCCGCTGGCCTGAGTCGTGAAGAAATCGCCTTCCTGATCAACGCCGACCTGCTGGTCGCCGGCATCGCCACCATCGTGCAGTCGCTCGGCATCGGCCCGATGGGCATCCGCATGCCCGTGATGATGGGCGCCAGTTTTGCCGCTGTCGGCAGCATGGTCGCCATGGCCGGCATGCCCGGTATCGGTCTGCAAGGGATCTTCGGTGCAACCATCGCCGCTGGATTCTTCGGCATGATCATCGCGCCGTTCATGTCCAAGGTCGTACGCTTCTTCCCGCCGCTGGTGACCGGCACGGTCATCACCTCGATCGGTTTGTCGTTGTTTCCCGTGGCCGTGAATTGGGCCGGTGGCGGTGCCGCTGCTGCGCAATTCGGTTCACCGATTTATCTGGCCATCGCCGCACTGGTGCTGGGCACCATTTTGCTGATCCACCGTTTCATGCGTGGCTTCTGGGTGAATATTTCCGTGTTGATCGGCATGTGCTTCGGCTACGTGTTGTGCGGCGCCATCGGCATGGTCGACCTGAGCGGCATGGCCAACGCGCCATGGGTTCAGTTCGTCACCCCGCTGCATTTCGGCATGCCGAAATTCGAACTCGCGCCGATCCTTTCGATGTGCCTGGTCGTGGTGATCATCTTCGTCGAGTCCACCGGAATGTTTTTGGCACTGGGCAAGATCACCGACCAGGACGTCTGCCCGCGCATGCTGCGTCGCGGTTTGATGTGTGACGCGGCGGCGTCGTTTTTCGCCGGGTTCTTCAACACCTTCACCCACTCCTCCTTTGCGCAGAACATCGGCCTGGTACAGATGACGGGCGTGCGCTGCCGCTCGGTGACGATCGTTGCGGGTGGCTTGCTGATCGTTCTCAGCCTGCTGCCCAAAGCGGCGTTCCTCGTGGCGTCGATTCCACCGGCCGTGCTCGGCGGTGCGGCAATTGCGATGTTCGGCATGGTCGCGGCGACCGGCATCAAGATTCTGCAAGAAGCCGACATCGGTGACCGTCGCAATCAGTTGCTGGTGGCGGTGAGCATCGGCATGGGGCTGATCCCGGTGGTCCGTCCGGAGTTCTTCGCACATCTGCCGATGTGGATGAGTCCGATCACCCATAGCGGTATCGCCATGGCAACCCTCAGCGCACTGACGCTGAACTTGTTGTTCAACATCCTCGGCGGCAAAGAGCGCGCAGTGATCAACGACTGCCACGCACACCAGCACTAACAGCACCCCCGCCTCAAACAATAAAAACAAGAGGGAGCACCCGATGATTCCCACGCAATCGAACTCGCTATTGAGTGGCGACCTGCTCGCCGCCTCCCAAGCCATGGCCGGCGATTTACGGCGGTGGCAGACCAACAGCCTGAGCGACTTGTACGGCAAGAACTTCGGCCAGAAGATCGAGTTCCTGCTGGCGATGACCTACGAGTACGGCGAAGGTGCACTTTTAAGATGACCCGCAACCGTGCCCCATACCTGTTGCCAGTGCTCTGTTGCGGGGCACTTGAGAGCTGGCCGAGGAGTCAGTATTCTCCGCGGCCTCTTGAATTCGGTCTAAAAAAAAGCCCGGATTTAATTTCTGACCCAAAAGCCAACTTATCCCGGCCCCGGTCAGTGCCGAGGCATCCCGAAAACACACTCAATCGACTGTTTTTCAGCAGACGAAAGGGCGTTTTTTTGCTTTTTGAAAGCCTTGGCTCAGCTTTTGCTAACAGCATGAAAGCTGACCGTTTGGATGACTTTTGCAACGAAGAAAAAAGGCGCCACACCAGAGCGCCGATCTTAAAAAAATAAACGTGGAACACCTACTTTGGGAGCAACCGAATGAAACGTATGTGCACCAGCCTGATACTCGCGGGATCCATGCTGGCCGGGGGCCAGGCCATGGCCGATGGTCTGCTGCAGTGGCAAAACAACAGCCTGACCTACCTCTACGGCAAGGACTTCAAGGTCAACCCTGCCATTCAGCAGACCGTGACCTTCGAGCACGCCGACGGCTGGAAGTATGGGGACAACTTCCTGTTCGTCGACAAGATCTTCTATAACGGCAAACCAGACGGCGGTGTCGGCAACAACACCTACTATGGCGAATTCAGCCCGCGCCTGTCGCTTGGCAAGATTCTCGACCAGAAAATCGAGTTCGGCCCGGTCAAAGACGTGCTGTTGGCAATGACTTATGAATTCGGTGAAGGCGACGTCGAGTCGTATCTGATCGGTCCTGGCTTTGACCTGGCGATCCCGGGCTTCGACTACTTTCAGTTGAACTTCTACCAGCGCCACACCGAAGGTTCGCGTCCGGGCGACAACGTCTGGCAGATCACGCCGGTCTGGTCTTACACCATCCCGGTCGGCGATTCGAATATTCTGATCGACGGTTTCATGGACTGGGTGGTCGACAACGATGTCAACCACCGTGGCGAATACCACGCCAACCTGCACTTCAACCCTCAGGTCAAATATGACTTGGGCAAGGCGCTGAATTTCGGCGAGAAGCAGTTGTATGTGGGTGTCGAGTACGACTACTGGAAAGACAAGTACGGGATTGACGACACCCGTGCGTTCACCACCAATCAGAACGTGACCAGCTTCCTGGTGAAGTTCCACTTCTGATCCCGCGGCGTCCTCAGGGGCGCCTTCGCGAACAAGCTCCCACAGTGATCCGTGCCGTTCACAAAACCTGTGGGAGTTCGCCCGCGATGATACCCGCCAAGACAATACAGCGTTCAAACAAAACCAGACCGGCCCTAAAACCGGTTTAATAATGTCAAGGCCGGTTGCACCCACTCGAACCTGAAAATGGCAAACTAAAACATCAACAATAACTTCTGCGCATGTGCAATACATGGCAACAAACCAAAGATATACAGAAGTAAAAACCCAACACTAACATGCCACCCGACGCTCAATATAAAGACCACTCGAATAAGGATATTCAAATGGCCACCCCCTTCCAAGACGCCTCGATACATCATGATGCGGTTATCATAACCGAACTGGAACCTTTGGGCCCCAATCAACACACTGATTCGACTCTTGATCTGAACAGTGAGACAGCTAACGGGAAAAATGCGCAAAGCAGCGAAAAAACAAGCCAACTTAAAATAAACGACCGTATCTTTGGCCCAATTGAAATCGGCCCTATATCCGTAACACGAGTATCCCTCGCAGTATTGGGCGCACGTATTGACGGCCAGCCTTTAAATGGAACAAACACATTCTTCCGCGTACCGAAGCGATCTTTCATCAACTCGTTACAGTTCAGTTTAAACGATATAGAAAGCATTATGAAATCGGCAACCGGCCGGGACAGTTACTTGTTGCCAGATCTGCTGTTCGAAATGGCCAGTCGGCGACCGATCACTTCTGCGCGATTGATCAGAGAGGACACCGACCGTACTGATGACGCAGGAAAACTTCGCAGCAAATTAGAGAAGCTATTGAATTCAGCACACAAACTGGATCTACGGCACGCCAACTTACCGAAAAATCCGCCTCATTGGATATCGAAGGCGTGGAGCAATTTCACGCTCGGTTCTAGCGTCGGCATTCAAGCATTCTGAATATTCATGGGAATTCGCGGTTTGTACTACGCGTACAAAGCCCACGATTCTACTGAACTTAAAATCAACGGTGCCGGCCTTCTCGCAGAAGTTGGCTCTATCATCACCGACGTAACAATTACTCAAGAAGCCACGAGAATGCTCAAGGCTGGCCAGAATGCCTTCAAGGATTTTGCCAAGACTCGTACCGCAATCAGATTGAGCCGCTCCGGTGGTTTGGTCGGAGGAGCACTGACCCTGCCGTTCGACATTACCACGGCCGTCAGATCATTCATCGCAGCGGAAAATGCCACTGGCAAGGCAGCGATGGATCTCTATGTCAGTGGTGGCCTGAGTGTCGCCAGCGGCGCGATGACGATCATCCTTGGCTCTGCAGCCATGGCCGGTTTCTCGGCCGCAGGTCCCGTGGGCCTTGCTGCCGGAGCATTGATGGCTTTCGGCTCACAGGTCTATGCCGCTGTACGGATAGTTGATGACATCGATGACTACATCGAACTCACTGTCGAAGAACGCTGGCGCACAGGCTGGTTTGCATTCTGCTTCATGGATCCGGACGAAGATGTCCATAATCGTTTTCTCAGCGCCAAAGCCAAGATCGACCACGCAAAACAATTGAAGCAAACGGCCAGGGCATTGCTCGACGTCCAATTGAAGGACACCACCGAAGCCGTCGTTAACGGTAGTTTCGACGTGGAACTGGAACCAACCCTGGAAGGCCGTCATCACTGGTTAACCAGAAAGTGGGAACGGCATACCGTCATGAAGCCAAAAATAAAGGACGGCAACGACATCATTGACGGCCGAAACGGGGTGACAGCCGAAACGCCCGGTGCTGAACTGGGTATAGCAGGAGCAGAAAAGAGCATCCTGTGGTTCATTGGCGGTGGTGATGACTCCATTGAAGGGGTAGAAAAGAAGCCGAACGCTTTCTACTACGGCGCTGGAAACAAACAACTGACAGGCGGCGAGAAGGATGACTTCTTCGTCTTCCAGGGCGCAAAAATCAATCATCAGGCAACTCTAGAACTTTCTGATCGCTGGACGTTGAAGGGCGGGGCAGGCGACGACTCGTTGATCCTGGGCAGGATTGATTTGAAAAACCATCACCAGAAGCAGCCACAGGCCGGATATGACGTCGACTTGCCGGCCGGTACGGTCCATGCGATCACTGCAGACTCAGCTACAGAAAGCGGGAACAACCGTATCCCGCTCGGCGTTGTCGAGAGCATCGAAAATGTCGAAACCGTAGCGCATGCGTCCAGCACCGTGACCGGAACCCCGGAGCGCAACGTCATCAAGGCCCATGGCGCCGACATCGTCAGAGCGGGGGCAGGAAACGACATCATCCAACTGCTGGCCTCGGGTGCAGAAGCCTGGGGTGATGCCGGCGCAGATGAATATTTCGTTGCCCATGTTCCCGGGCAACTATCCATCACCGAAGACGGTAAAGAGAACAGCATTATTGAACTGGGCTGCCGAAAGGACCTGATAGATGGTTTCGAGGTGAGAGCCGATAACTCTCTGTGGGTCACGTTGAATTTTGATATGGACGATTCGCCGAAAACCCGTGTAGTCATACACGACGTTTATGAAGAAGTAGCGAATAAACGTCAGTTAAAAAACAAGACACTGACATTCGTTACCAAGGACGGCTATCACCTGACCCCGGATCTCCCTGAAACGATAACCTACTCTAAACGCGAATACGTCAAAGCGGTGATCACCCGCCAAGGAAGCCCCATAGAACCGACTATTCTTTACACCCCCGATTGCTTTATCGAGCACCAGAGATTCACCGGTTATTACCTCCCACACACCGATAAAAACATCATCTTCCGCTCGGTAAAACGCCCCAAAGAAGCCATCAAGCTTTATCTGGATTACGCGAGCACCGAACTGACAAAAGTAGAAGTATCCTACGGTGCCTTTGTGAGTCAAGAAAGCGAGATCGACATTCAATGTGACTTGATCTATACATTCGATGAAAAAACACTAACACTTCGAAATTTTTCGAGCTTCAAACTGTCGGCAGACATGGGGTTCGCCTTGCAACACATGCGCGAACACCCCAACCAACAATACTTGTTTATTTTCAACGACGGCCTGATGGCCAATGCCGGACTCACCACAACAGAAGAACCTTCGGACTATAAAACATCTGAATTCATGCGCTGGAAACATCTCATTCAGTTGCCGCTGCGGTACCGAAGAGGCAAATACCCGTTTGAACTTCCTGAAAACGAACCTTATAAACTGAGCTCAGGGAGGGCCTGCGCCAAATTTTCATCTCATCCCGCGCAAACGGCGATGGAGAGCCTGGAAGGTGAAGGCGGTACGTACTTCCTTCATCTGGTAGCCAACATGACCATCAAGATTTCGACGCCAGGCGGTCTCGCCAGCGCCCGTGTGAGATTGTCGCACTCTTCCACCTGGTATATCGATGCTACAGCGCTGGGCACTATTGAGATAAAACTGACCAACAACAAACTGTACATCGGAAGTTGCACTGTTCATCTGCCCGTCTATGAAGACAGCGCGGACATTATCGACAGGGTGTACGTGACGACCGAAGAAGGCATCATCCGGACAGTCGATCTTTCCTTCGACCAAATTGCAGTCTCCGGCATTGATGCTCGTTATTTTGTCGAGCCACCGGCTTACCCCGCCACGCTGCCCGACAGTCAAGCATTGCTTGGAGACCATGAACTTCCAGTCCTTCATGCCCAGTTGTACAACCACCCGGACAAACGTGTGTTCTACAGCTTTCCAGGACGCCACTGGTTCAGCAGACCTTCGACAGCCAGCACCATTAACAGGTCAGATCTGGTGATTTCCGCTCGATGCGATCATAAACCAACCGCTCCGGTTCTATCGGTTTCAGATCAACTTTCGCAAGTACCCGTCGCATAAATAATCCGCTGCTATTTCAACTTGATAAACGCAGCGCTGGATTCGAGGCCGTTAAAAAACATGAAAGAAACGTTTACTGCCTTGATCGCGATACATATATACCGCACAAGACGGCGTCGGATTATCCAGCATATGCCCCCTCGCAGAGTCCGAACGGTTGATTGTCAAAAAGAGATGACTGTCGACTCTGCGTTCACTTGCGTCGTTCTCCAACAACGCTTTAGCTCTCATGTTGAAGAGAAATCCGATATGGCCAAACCCCCGAAAAAAATCTCCTCCTCCCCTGCAACCGACACACACCTGACAAGTCCGAAAACGCTCCCTCACGAGGCTGTGGGCCACCTTCCTCATATCGCCGGCTCCGACCCGACAACATCAGTGGGTCATGTACTTGAATCTCATGCCCGAGACACCCCACAAATCCCAAACGAACTTGCGCCAGCAGTCATTGTGAGCGACCCGTCCCCCTTTGCCGAGTTGCTGCAAGCCAACATGGAGGCAATTACCTGGCCGGCTGACAATATCGACCAGTTACGCCCCCTCGGCGGCGAAAGTGGGCTGTTCGAAAGTCCAGAGGGCAATACCTATGCCCACGTCGCCAACGAAGGCTATTTTCGCGCCGAACGCCAAGCCGATGGCCGCTACCGCTTGCATTGGCCAGAGCAACTGGGCGAACAGGGCCCACTCATCAAGCAGGTAGAAGGACAGCCTTACTGGCGCCCCGAAGCGTCCTCTGCGGCCATGCATGTTGTGGCGAACGTCGAGACAGCAGGAGGATCGCCAACGCCCCTTTCCCCCAGGCAGGCCGCCAGCCTGAGCAGCGCGCAAGAGAGCCCGGACGGTATTCGTTACGACACCAAACGCCGGGCATCCTACGTGGACATGGAGGATGGGACGACTTTCCTGGTACGCAAACACTCGGAGGGCGGTTATCAGCAAGCCGCTGCTCATGACCGCAACGTGCTGGGCGCGCGGGTTGAGCCTATTGCCGGAACCAAACGCTGGCGGATAAAAACGAACGACGATCAACTGCCGGGATCAAGCAAACGCCAACGTTTGACAGACGCTGATCAACCACCACTTGTCGGGCCATCGACGGCGCGCTTAACGGGCACGCAACCCACCGCCGGAGTCTGGAAAAGCTGGGGCAAATCCAGCAAACCCGAGGGCAGTGAATCGATAGAAATAGACGGCCTGCACTACGTGATCGTGCCGCAACGGATTCAGGACGATACCGTTCTTGTGTACCTGCAGAACCCCCTCTTCACGCCCGGCCGTTACGACGCCTTCGAGCAGATGTTGAAAACCGATCCATCACTGCAACCAAAGTGGGTCATCAAATCCGCTGGCGCATGGGCTGTGCTGGAGCAAAACCCGTTTGCTGTCTCGCTGAACGAGTACGTCGGCAAATCCATGCGGTATTTGTCGAGTGATTCGTCGAACGCCATCGCCAAAGCCGTGTTCAATCAGGCGAACCAGTCTGAAACCATCAACGGCGATGGGTTGACCATTCTGTTCGACACGCTTTATCACTGGCAAAACAGGTCCACCGTCCGTGCACGAAGACCGGAGCTGGCCGACCCGCTGCTGATGTTGCGCGCCCTGCTGCCATCCCCCGGCAACAATCTGCCAGGCCACAAGCTTTTATTGCCATCGCCGTCTGCCGAGCCCTTCAGCCGACTCGATTTCGATGCCAGCCGATTCCTGATCTCGCAGGACTCCAGCTTGCGCTCCATATTCAGCAACCTTCTCGAAAGTAACGGTTATGAGGTAGATCGCACCAGTCGCATGTTCAGGGAGGACGCTTTGCTCTTCGAACGCAAAGACCTGGATACCGTATTCGTATTGAGATTCCCCTTCCCGGCGATTGGTGGAGAGTTACTTCGAACAGTCGGTCCTGCTGCTGAAATAAATGATCCGAAACTCAGGGCCCGTTTGGAAACGTCGAAATGGCAACGGATGCTTGATTACAACAAGGTTGTCTATCTGGCAGGCGGCATGCAGAAAGTCTCGGACCAACAAACGCTGTTCTATATTGTTCGAGAGAGTTGATCCATCTGGCTGAGTAAAATCGACGGTCAGCCGTCCTGGTGATTCAACGCCCGGGACGGCTTCATCTGCCTACCCGACTGTCGACGGCTGTGAACGTTGGTTGTTAAACGGGCAACCCGAGAAAACGGCACAACGCCTCGCGCTTGGCCAACGCATCGCGCCGCCCCAGATCAATCAACTCGCTGCAATACCCCGCCTCGAACAGCAGATAACTCATTACCCCCGCCCCGCTGGTCTTGGTCGCACCCGGGCCGCGCAAGAACAGGCGTAACGCCGCGGGTAACTCCTGCCGATGCCGCGCCGCGATCTCATCGATCGGCTGACTGGGGGAAATCACCAGCACCTCCACGGGCGCCACGCCCAAGGCGCGCTTTGGCGTGCCATCGGGCATCAGATGGCTGAACTGGTTCAAGCGTTCAAGCAACTCGATATCGCTTTCCAGGCTGTCGATGAACGTGCTGTTGAGCATGTGGCCGCCGATCTGTGCCAGCGTCGGTTGCAGCCCCGTGTAAGCGCGTTCCAGCGGCTGCTGCGGGTCGACACCGCGCGGGTTTCCGCTGACGCCGACCACCAGCACCCGACTCGCCCCCAGGTGCAGCGCCGGGCTGATCGGCGCGGACTGCCGTACCGCGCCATCACCGAAATACTCTTCGCCGATTTTCACCGGTGCGAACAACAAGGGGATGGCCGAACTCGCGAGCAAGTGGTCCACCGACAACTGCGTCGGCACACCGATCCGTCGATGCCGTAACCAAGCATCAATGGCGCCGCCGCCCTGATAGAACGTCACCGCCTGCCCCGACTCGTAGCCGAACGCAGTGACTGCAACAGCATGCAATTGCTTGCGAGCGATGGACTCGGCAATGCCAGGCATGTGCAGCTTTTCATTGAGCAGCTCGCGCAGTGGCGAACTGTTGAGCAAAGCCACCGGCAGGTGCCGCCCCATGCCGAGCAAACTGTGGCTGACGAAACGACTGGCCTGACGAATCACGCCAGGCCAGTCACTGCGCAACACGCGATGGCTGCGAAAGCCTTGCCAGAACAGCGTCAGGCGTTCGATAGCGGCACGAAAATCGGTGGCGCCGCTGGCCAGGCTGACGGCGTTGATCGCCCCGGCCGAGGTGCCGACGAT
Organism: Pseudomonas sp. EA_65y_Pfl2_P74; assembly: GCF_963970575.1. Lineage (NCBI taxonomy): Bacteria > Pseudomonadati > Pseudomonadota > Gammaproteobacteria > Pseudomonadales > Pseudomonadaceae > Pseudomonas > Pseudomonas sp. EA_65y_Pfl2_P74. Next base: position 22,449 of record NZ_CAXAOQ010000040.1, on the reverse strand, counting down.
CACCGGAAACGGATTGTCAGCGCCCAACGGCAGCAATTCGGCAATCGCCGCCAGCACGCCCACCTGATACGCCGCCCGAGCCCCGCCGCCGGAAAGAATCAAACCTGTGACCGGTTCAGCTAGGCTCATCGCAACGCTCCATGGTGTTTAAAGAAATGGGTTCAACCGCGTTTGGCGTACAACTTCGGCTCGCCCGGTGGGCGGCTCTTGAAGCGACGATGCGCCCACAGATATTGCTCGGGGCAGGCACGCAACGCACTCTCGACCCACTGGTTGATACGAATACAGTCGGCTTCTTCAGTCTCGCCGGGGAAGTCTTCGAGTGGCGGGTGGATCACCAACCGATAACCGCTGCCGTCCGCCAGACGTTCCTGCGTGAACGGCACCACCAGCGCTTTGCCCAACCGAGCAAATTTGCTGGTCGCGGTCACGGTCGCGGCTTGAATGCCGAACAGCGGCACAAAAATACTCTGTTTGGCACCGTAGTCCTGATCCGGTGCGTACCAGATCGCCCGACCCGAGCGCAGCAGCTTGAGCATGCCGCGCACGTCCTCGCGCTCCACCGCCAGTGAATCGAGGTTGTGCCGCTCGCGGCCCCGACGCTGAACGAAGTCGAACAACGGGTTTTTGTGTTCGCGGTACATGCCATCGATGGTGTGCTGCTGGCCGAGCAAGGCCGCGCCGATTTCCAGCGTGGTGAAATGCGCGGCCATCAGGATCGCGCCCTTGCCCTCACGATGAGCCTTTTGCAAATGCTCAAGGCCTTCGACGTGGGCCAGTTTCGCCAGCCGTTCACGAGACCACCACCAGCTCATCGCCATCTCAAAAAAGGCGATGCCGGTGGAGGCGAAGTTTTCCTTGAGCAGACGCTTGCGTTCGGCGGCGGATTTTTCCGGGAAGCACAGTTCAAGATTGCGCTTGGCGATACGCCGCCGGTCGCCCGCCACGCGATACATCAACGCGCCCAGAACTCGACCGATGGTCAGCAATGCCGGATACGGCAATTGCACGATCAGCCACAAAAGCGCCAGACCGCACCAGAGCGGCCAGAAGCGTGGAGAAAGAAATGCTGTTCGAAAACGCGGGCGATCCATTAAAGCTTCCGTAAATACAGTGGCCGCGCATTCTACATCGTTCGACCCGGCTTGCGGCTCGTCGGCGTTCTCGTTATAAGTCTCGGCACTTTTAGTGACAAGCCGTTGTATGCCGACATGAGCCAAACCGAACCGTTAGACCAAGATCCCGTATTTCAGCTCAAGGGCAGCATGCTGGCCATCACTGTGCTGGAACTGGCCCGTAACGACCTCGAAAACCTCGATCGGCAGTTGGCCGCCAAAGTCGCCCAGGCGCCGAATTTTTTCAGCAATGCACCGCTGGTTCTGGCACTGGACAAGCTGCCGCCGAGCGAAGGCGCGGTCGATCTGCCGGGGCTGATGCGCGTATGCCGTCAGCATGGCCTGCGCACCCTGGCGATTCGCGCCAGCCGCATCGAAGACATCGCCGCTGCCATCGCCATCGACATTCCGGTACTGCCGCCGTCCGGCGCCCGTGAAAGGCCGCTGGAACCCACTGAAGCCGAAGTCAAAAAGAAACCGGAAAAACCGCCGGAGCCGACCATCAAACCGACCCGCGTCATCACTACGCCAGTGCGTGGTGGCCAACAGATATATGCCGAGGGTGGCGATTTGGTAGTGGTGTCCTCCGTCAGTCCGGGGGCGGAACTTCTGGCCGATGGCAACATCCATGTATACGGCCCAATGCGCGGTCGTGCGCTGGCTGGCGTCAAAGGTGACACCAAGGCACGGATTTTCTGTCAGCAATTGAGCGCTGAACTGATCTCCATCGCCGGCCACTACAAGGTTTCCGAAGACCTGCGTCGCGATCCAATGTGGGGCTCGGGCGTCCAGGTCAGCCTGTCGGGCGACGTGTTGAACATCATTCGGCTTTAACGGATACTGCCGCATTTTCCAAGCATCTCTAAAACGTAGCGAAAACGGCTCAAACGAAGTAGGAAAAAGGCCAAAAGCCGAATTCCAGCCAAGGCTGTCCGACTGCAGTAGTTTTCAAGAGATGTTTTTCAGGGGCTAAAAAGTCCTTCTTCCTTAGGGGTGAAACACCTTGGCCAAGATTCTCGTGGTTACATCCGGCAAGGGTGGTGTGGGTAAGACCACCACCAGCGCCGCTATCGGTACCGGCCTCGCTCTGCGCGGCCACAAAACAGTGATCGTCGACTTCGACGTGGGCTTGCGTAACCTTGACCTGATCATGGGTTGCGAGCGCCGCGTGGTGTATGACTTCGTCAACGTGGTCAACGGCGAAGCCAACCTGCAACAGGCTCTGATCAAAGACAAACGTCTGGAAAACCTCTACGTACTGGCCGCCAGTCAGACCCGCGACAAAGACGCGCTGACTGTCGAAGGCGTGGAAAAAGTCCTGATGGAGCTCAAGGAACAATTCGAGTTCGTGGTCTGCGACTCCCCGGCGGGCATCGAGAAAGGCGCGCACCTGGCGATGTACTTCGCCGACGAAGCGATCGTCGTGACCAACCCGGAAGTGTCCTCGGTACGAGATTCGGACCGCATGCTCGGCCTGCTGGCCAGCAAATCGCGACGCGCCGAACGTGGCGAAGACCCGATCAAGGAACACCTGCTCATTACCCGCTATCACCCGGAGCGAGTTGAAAAGGGCGAAATGCTCGGCGTCGAAGACGTCAAGGAAATCCTCTCGGTCACCCTGCTCGGCGTGATCCCGGAATCCCAAGCGGTGCTCAAGGCATCCAACCAGGGTGTGCCGGTGATTCTCGACGACCAGAGCGATGCCGGTCAGGCCTATAGCGATACCGTCGACCGCCTGTTGGGCAAAGAAAAAGCCCACCGTTTCCTCGATGTCGAGAAGAAGGGATTCTTCGAGCGACTTTTTGGAGGTAGGTAATGAACCTTTTTGACTTCTTTCGTGCCAACAAAAAGCCAAGTACCGCCTCGGTAGCGAAAGAGCGTCTACAGATCATCGTGGCGCATGAGCGCGGCCAGCGCAGCACGCCGGACTACTTGCCAGCCTTGCAGAAAGAGCTGGTCGAAGTGATCCGCAAGTACGTCAACATCGGCTCCGATGACGTGCATGTAGCGCTGGAAAACCAGGGCAGTTGCTCGATTCTGGAACTCAACATCACCCTGCCTGATCGCTGAGTCGATCCAGCAGGAACGACGGCGGTTCAGGGCCATTCCGACAGTGGAATGGCCCTGAACCGCCGTTGGCATTTGTTACGAGGCTGTTTTAATGCCGTTGTCCAACATCCGCATCATCCATCAGGACGCCGCCGTACTGGTGGTCGACAAGCCAACCCTGCTGCTCTCGGTGCCCGGTCGCGCCGATGACAACAAAGACTGCCTGATTACCCGCCTGCAGGAAAACGGCTACCCGGAAGCGCGCATCGTCCATCGCCTGGATTGGGAAACGTCCGGCATCATTCTGCTGGCCCGTGACGCCGACACCCATCGCGAACTGTCGCGCCAGTTTCACGACCGCGAAACCGAAAAGGCCTACACCGCGTTGGCGTGGGGTCAACCGGAACTGGACAGTGGCAGCATCGACCTGCCGCTGCGCTACGACCCGCCGACCAAGCCGCGTCATGTGGTCGACCACGAATTCGGCAAACATGCGCTGACCTTCTGGCGCGTTTTGGAACGTTGCGGCGACTGGTGTCGCGTCGAACTGACGCCAATCACCGGCCGCTCGCACCAATTGCGCGTACACATGCTGTCCATCGGTCACCCGCTGCTCGGTGATGGCCTCTACGCACATGAGCAAGCCCTGGCCGCCTGGCCACGCCTGTGCCTGCACGCCAGCATGCTCAGCTTCACCCATCCGCAAACGGGCGAACGTCTGCGCTTCGAGTGCCCGGCACCGTTCTAAGTACTGTTTGAGTACCAGTGCTGTAGTTAAGACAAGGATTTAGTTTCGAATGAATTGCATTGATCCCTTGGTGCCTTCCCTCAGAAAAGTTCGCCACCAACTGCTTTACCTGGTCTATGGCAATCAGGATGTGTACCGACGCGAAGCCAAGTTCAGCATCCTGACCGCGCTGTCCCATGCCAAAAACGGCGAGCGTCCAGCCATCAGGATTCTGACCGATCGGCCCGAAGACTACGCCGACTGGCCGGTCGACACCGTGCTGCTGGACGAGGCGACACAGACCCGCTGGCAAGGCACTCACGGCTATCACCACCGACGCAAAGCCTGCGCCATCGCCGCCGGTATGCAGTGGGCGCAAAAGACCCTGTTCGTCGACACCGACACGCTGTTCACCAGCCACCCGAGCCGCCTGTTCAAATTCATCGAGCCGAGTCGCTCGGTGATGGATCGCTTCGAATACGACTGGAAAGATGTGCACCAGCGCACCGCCTATCAAAAACTGGGCCGAGACTTACGCAGCCACGGAGTGACGCCGGACAACGGTTTCAAACTCTACAACAGTGGTTTGTGTGGCGTGACCTGTAGTGATTCGGCGCTGTTCGAAGAGTCGATCCGCCTGATCGATGAATGGACCCGCGATGGCTTCGAAATCCACACCATCGAATAGATCGCCCTGTCGTATGCCATGCGTGGCCGTCAGGTGGTGGAGGCGCGCCAACACGTTTATCACTACTTCGCTGAAAAACGCTTCTTCCATGGGATGCATGCGTACTTCTTCTCTCAACATGGTGAACAGTTCAGCCAACGCCTGGTGGATCTGTGTACGGATGTGCCGAGCGTCAAACCGTTTCCGTCCGCTTGGCAGCGCTTTAAAATCAAATGGAGACTGCGCCACCTCAAAGGCCCTCTGCGCAAGGTCGGCCGCGACCTGCTGTATGGCAGCGCCATACCCGAGGTATCAGTATTACAGCGCATGCCGACACGAATGGTGGGAATGTGCCTCGCGGGAAATACTGCGCTGGGACGAAAGCCGTCAGAAAAAACTGCTGAGCCACAACCGCTGGCCGCAAGAGCTGCCGCGTCCGAATAAACCGGAAGACGAAAAAATCATCATGAGCTACCTGAAAAACAGCCTGGCCGCCGCCCGGTGAACCCTACCTTCCCCTTGTGAGAGCAAGCTTGCTCGCGACAGCAGTGTGTCTGTCGAATCGACGTCGACTGACCTGACGCTTTTGCAAGCAGGCTTACTCCCCCGGGTATCGATTTCAGTCCGCGCCAATTCCCGAGCCGATGCGTTAAACTCCCGCCCACTGCTGTCTGGAGTTTCTTATGCGCGAAGAGTTGAACCAAGGCCTGATCGACTTTCTCAAGGCCTCCCCTACCCCGTTCCACGCCACTGCCAGCCTTGTTCAACGTCTGGAGGCCGCCGGTTTTGTGCGCCTCGACGAGCGCGAGCCATGGACCACCGAAGCCAACGGTCGCTATTACGTCACCCGTAATGACTCCTCGATCGTCGCGATCAAAATGGGCCGCCACTCGCCTTTGCATGGCGGTATCCGTCTGGTCGGCGCGCACACCGACAGCCCATGCCTGCGGGTCAAGCCGCAACCGGAACTACAGCGCCAGGGTTTCTGGCAACTGGGTGTCGAAGTCTACGGCGGCGCCCTGCTCGCCCCGTGGTTCGACCGTGACCTGTCGCTGGCCGGCCGCGTGACCTTCCGCCGCGACGGCAAGGTCGAAAGCCAGCTGATCGACTTCAAAGCACCGATCGCGATCATTCCCAACCTGGCCATTCACCTCAACCGCGAAGCCAATCAAGGCTGGGCGATCAATGCCCAGACCGAATTGCCGCCGATCCTCGCGCAGTTTGCCGGTGACGAGCGTGTCGACTTCCGCGCCGTGCTGACCGATCAACTGACCCGCGAACATGGTCTGAATGCCGATGTGGTGCTCGATTACGAGCTGAGCTTCTACGACACACAAAGCGCTGCGGTGATTGGCCTCAATGGTGATTTCATTGCCGGCGCCCGCCTGGACAACCTGTTGTCGTGCTACGCCGGCCTGCAAGCCTTGCTGACTGCCGAAACCGACGAAACCTGCGTGCTGGTGTGCAACGACCACGAAGAAGTCGGCTCCTGCTCGGCGTGCGGCGCCGATGGCCCGATGCTGGAACAGACCCTGCGCCGTCTGTTGCCAGAAGGTGACGAGTTCGTTCGCACCATTCAGAAATCCCTGCTGGTCTCGGCCGATAATGCCCACGGCGTACACCCCAACTATGCCGACAAGCACGACGCCAACCATGGCCCGAAACTCAACGCCGGCCCGGTGATCAAGGTCAACAGCAACCAGCGCTACGCCACCAACAGCGAAACCGCCGGGTTCTTCCGCCATCTGTGCATGGCCGAAGAAGTGCCGGTGCAAAGCTTCGTGGTGCGCAGTGACATGGGCTGTGGCTCGACTATCGGCCCGATCACCGCCAGCCACTTGGGCGTACGCACGGTCGATATCGGCCTGCCGACCTTCGCCATGCACTCGATCCGCGAACTGTGCGGCAGCCACGACCTGGCGCACCTGGTCAAAGTGCTGAGCGCGTTCTACGCCTGCCGCGAATTGCCATAACAGCGTTAAAAGCTTCGCGAGCAAGCCCGCTCCCACACTGGAATGCATTTCAAATGCGGGAGCGGGCTTGCTCGCGAAAGCGCCAGTTCGGGGAATACCGACTTTTCCTTGCTGCGACTCAATTCTGACTCACATCACCCCGACTCAAACAAAACCGACCTAGACTTGAATCATCCCCTCCGACAAGGCAGTCACCATGATCTCAATGTCCTCCTTCCACGCCATGCTCATTCCCATCCTGTGCGCAATGATTCTGCTGGCCGTCGGCTTCAACTTCCGCGACAAGAACATGGGTGTGTTCGCGATGTGGGTCGGCATGCTGATGATCCTCGCCACCGTGGTTTACAAGATCCTCGCCAAACTCAACGAATAAATCCGCGTCCGGCTCGCATTGAGTAATGCGCCCTCGTACACTCCAGCGAATCCGCCCCTTGCGAGGTTGACCGCCTAGTGTTCGCTCGTCTTTTTGCTTTGCCCAGTCTGTTCTTCATTTGCCTGATGACGCTACTGCCCATGGCACCGGCGCAAGCGGTCGGTCTGCCGGGCCTGCTCAACACCACCAAGGCCCAACCCGAAGCTCAGGAACCGCTCGACCAGTCGCTGGACGAAGTCATCAGGTCGCTGGAAAACGACAAGCAACGTGCGCAGTTGCTGAGCGATTTGAAGAAATTGCGCGATGCCACGAAAAAAGCCCAAGCCTCTCCCGAAGAAGGCGTACTCGGGTTGATCGGCGGCACGCTGGCCAATTTCGAGAAGCAGTTTTCCGGTGCCGACAGCCCGGTCAACCGCTGGTCCAACGAGTTCGATCTGGCCAAGGATGAGCTCAAAGCCCTGATGCTGCCGGCCAGTGAATGGCTGCCGATCATCTTCGGCTTCGCCGTGATTCTGATGCTCTGGAGTCTGCTCGCCGCCGCGCTGATCTGGCTCGGTCATCGGGTACGCATGCGTTTCGGTCTCACCGAAGAACTGCCACAGCATCCCAAGGCCCTCGACATGCTGCGCTTCGCACTGCGCAAACTCGGGCCATGGCTGATTGCATTGGTCATTACCGTCTACATGAGCTACGCCCTGCCATCGTCACTGGGCAAAAGTCTGGCGATGGTGTTGGCCTATGCGCTGGTGGTCGGCACCTGTTTCTCGGCGATCTGCGTGATCGCTTTTTCCGTGCTCGACGGTCCGCACCGTCATCGCGCGTTGTACATCCTGCGCCATCAGGCGTTTCGCCCACTGTGGCTGATCGGCAGCTTCGCCGCCTTCGGCGAAGCGCTGAACGATCCGCGCCTGATCGAGAGTCTCGGCGTGCATCTTGCGCATACCGCTGCAACGGTTACCAATGTCCTTGCGGCACTCTCTACCGGGTTATTCATCCTGCGTTTCCGCCGGCCGATCGCGCACCTGATTCGCAACCAACCGCTGTCACGCCGCCTGACCCGCCGCGCCCTGAGCGACACCATCGAAATCCTCGGTACCTTCTGGTACGTGCCAGCACTGGTGCTGGTCGGCATCTCGCTGTTCGCCACTTTCGTCTCCGCCGGTGACACCAGTACCGCGCTGCGCCAGTCGCTGCTCTGCACCGTGCTGTTGGTGTTGTGCATGGTCATCAACGGGCTGGTGCGCCGCCATTCGCTCAAACCCCCACGCGGGCCGAAACGCCATGCGTTGTATTCCGATCGCTTGAAGAGCTTTTTCTACACCCTCGCCCACCTGCTCGTGTGGCTGGTGTTCATTGAGCTGGGGCTGCGCGTCTGGGGCATGTCGCTGATCGGTTTCACCGAGGGCGAAGGTCACGATATCAGCGTCAAACTGTTCAGCCTGATCGGCACGCTGATCTTCGCCTGGCTGATCTGGATACTCAGCGACACCGCCGTGCACCACGCCCTCACGCGCTCGCGCAAAAGTCTGGCCAACGCACGCGCGCAAACCATGATGCCGCTGATCCGCAACGTCCTGTTCATCACGATTTTCATCATTGCGCTGATCGTCGCCCTGGCGAACATGGGCATGAACGTCACGCCACTGCTGGCCGGTGCCGGTGTGATCGGTCTGGCCATCGGTTTCGGTGCACAGTCGCTGGTGGCAGATTTGATCACCGGCCTGTTCATCATCATCGAAGACTCCCTGGCCATCGATGATTACGTGGATGTCGGCGGTCACCTCGGCACCGTCGAAGGCCTGACCATCCGCACCGTGCGCCTGCGTGACATTGACGGCATCGTCCACACCATCCCGTTCAGCGAAATCAAAAGCATCAAGAACTATTCGCGGGAATTCGGCTACGCGATCTTCCGCGTGGCAGTGCCGTACAACATGGAAATCGACGACGCGATCAAGCTGATGCGCGAAGTCGGCCAGAAAATGCGCACCGACCCGCTGCAACGCCGCAACATCTGGTCGCCACTGGAAATTCAAGGTGTGGAAAGTTTCGAATCCGGCAGCGCGATTCTGCGCGCCCGCTTCAAGACCGCGCCGATCAAACAGTGGGAAGTTTCCCGAGCCTTCAACCTGTCGCTCAAGCGACATCTGGATGAGGCAGGACTGGATCTGGCGACGCCGCGGATGAGCGTGCAAGTGATCACTGCCGGCGGTGGTCAGCCGAAGGAATAGCGCTTAAGCAGCGGATATTCACCCCATCAACAAGAACCTGATCGGCCCAGAGGCCGCCAAGATCAAACCACATCAACACCGACGTGAATCGCATCATGGCGCCAAAACTCCAGATCACAATCAATCAAGCGCTCATGCTGGTCATAATTGACCCGAGCAATCCGCAGTCCCGGGCTCCCCACCGACACCTTCAAAGCCGCCGCCGCATCAACAGACAACGACGTAGGCACAATCTCGAAGCGCACCCGTCCATAGTGCAAATCGTAATGCCGCGCATACAACTCGGTAATCGACTGATTCAAATCGAACTCAAGGATTCCCGGAAAAAACCGCGGGTTCAAATAGTGCTCCACATAAAGCACCAACCGCCCATCAATGCGCCGCGACCGGCAAATCTGAATCACGCTCGACAGCGCCGGTAACTGCAACCACGCACATACCGCCGCCGACGCCGGCTGCAGTCGTGCCGAAATCACCTCGGTCGACGGCACCCGCCCCTGCGCACTGACCATCGCGTGAAAGTGGCTGCGCTGCATCAGGTTGTACGCCAGACGCGGCGGCGAGACGAACCAGCCACGCCGCTCCTCACGATAAATCTGCCCCTGCGCCTCCAATTGCAACAAGGCCTCACGCACCGTAATGCGGGTCGTGCCGAACAACTCACTAAGCTTGCGCTCGGCCGGCAACTTGCTGCCGGGAGCCAACAGCCCGTGGTCGAGCTGCTCCTGCAGGATTTGCCCAATGGCTGTCACCGCTTTTGTTGCCTCATCGCGCATCAACGTTACCTATCTGGACTAGACCAGCACTGTTTCGGGGCAAAACCGAACGGCCAATGAACCGTTTGAGTGTGTAGCAAGCCTAGGCAGTGCAGATGACCGAGAGATGACAAAACTGCCCAGCGGTCGCTCTCACGACTTGCAATACACCGGCCAGTTTCCCTGCCCTGCGGGGCTTTGAGCATGGTCTACGCTTACTTGGCACTCGCCGATCCAGGGCAAATAAAGGGTCTTGCGCAAGGCCATCGACATCAAAGTGTCATCCAGCACCCTTAAATTGGCTCAGGTATTGCTGACCTAGACCAACACAAACCGCAATCGCAGCGTTGAACACGACCAAGGAGCTTCGTAATGAAACAGCTTTTCCTGGCAACACTGTTAGGCTCGACCATCGCAATGTGTACAGCCGCCATGGCGGCCGACACCGACCTGAAAACCCTCGAAGCCGCTGCGAAAGCGGAAGGCGCCGTCAACAGCGTCGGCATGCCCGATGACTGGGCCAACTGGAAAGGCACCTGGGAAGACCTGGCCAAGACCTACGGTCTGAAACACATCGACACCGACATGAGCTCGGCCCAGGAAATCGCCAAATTCGCCGCCGAGAAAGACAACGCCAGCGCTGACATCGGCGACGTCGGTGCTGCCTTCGGCCCGATCGCGGTCAAGCAAGGCGTAGTGCAACCTTACAAGCCAAGCACCTGGGATCAAGTGCCTGCATGGGCCAAGGACAAGGACGGCAACTGGGCACTGGCCTACACCGGCACCATCGCGTTTATCGTCAACAAGAAGTTGCTGCACGGCTCCGAAGTGCCGACCAAATGGGCTGACCTCAAGGGCGGCAAATACAAGGTGTCCATCGGCGACGTGAGCACCGCTGCACAAGCGGCCAACGGTGTACTGGCTGCGGCACTGGCCAACGGCGGCGACGAGAAAAACATCCAGCCTGCCCTGCTGATGTTCGCAGACATCGCCAAGCAAGGTCGTTTGTCGATGGCCAACCCGACCATCGCCACCATGGAAAAAGGCGAAATCGAAGTCGGCGTGGTCTGGGACTTCAACGGCCTGAGCTACAAGGCCAAGATGGCCAACCCGGATGACTACGTGGTGCTGATCCCGTCTGACGGCTCGGTGATTTCCGGCTACACAACCATCATCAACAAGTACGCGAAAAACCCGAACGCCGCCAAGCTGACCCGCGAATACATCTTCAGCGACGCTGGCCAGACCAACCTTGCTCGCGGCAACGCCCGTCCAATCCGCGCCGAACACCTGCAACTGCCGGAAGACGTGAAAGCCAAACTGCTGCCGAACGAGCAGTACAAAAACGTCACCCCGATCAAAGACGCCGATGCGTGGGAAAAAACCTCCAAATCTCTGCCACAGAAGTGGAACGAAGAAGTCATCGTAGAGATGAAATAACCCTGTAGCTCACCACAACTGGATCCACCAGGGATCCAGCTGTGGGAGTGGATCGAGTTGATTGAGAGTTTTTGAAAATTTCGCGGAGTTTTTGCCCCTATGAAGCACAACGTCATCCTTGTCGTGCTCGACGGTCTCAACTACGAGGTCGCACGTCACGCCATGGGGCATCTGCAGGCTTACGTTGGCGCAGAACGCGCCGCGCTCTACCAGTTGGAGTGCGAGTTGCCGGCCCTGTCCCGACCGCTTTATGAATGCATCCTCACCGGCGTGCCGCCCATCGACAGCGGCATCGTCCACAACAACGTCTCGCGCCTGTCCAATCAGCGCAGCATCTATCACTATGCTCGCGACGCCGGCCTGAAAACCGCCGCAGCGGCCTATCACTGGGTCAGTGAACTGTATAACCGCTCGCCGTTCGAGGCCGCCCGCGACCGTCACACCGACGATCCATCGCTGCCGATCCAGCATGGGCATTTCTACTGGAACGATCACTACCCGGATTCGCACCTGTTCGCCGACGCCGAAAACCTGCGCCTGCGCCATGCGCCGAACTTCCTGCTGATCCATCCAATGAACATTGACGACGCCGGCCACAAGCACGGCCTCGACACCCCGCAATACCGCAACAGCGCGCGCTCGGCGGACATCATCCTCGCCGATTATCTACAGGCTTGGCTCGATGCCGGTTATCAAGTGCTGGTGACCGCCGACCACGGCATGAACAATGATCGCTCGCACAACGGTTTGCTCGCGGAAGAACGCCAAGTGCCGCTGTTCGTCCTCGGCGACGCCTTTAGCCTCAATGCTGACGCCGCGCCAAAGCAGACCGACATCTGTGGCACCGTCTGCGAACTGCTCGGCGTGCCACACGACAAACCCGTCTGCCGGGAGTTACTCAAGTGAACGCGATGAATCGTGGTAAATGGCTTGCTGTGCTGTGCCTGGTGCCTTTCGCAGTGTTCTTCATCGTGTTCGAAATCGCCCCGCTGGTCTGGGTGATGATCAACAGTCTGCAATCGGAAGAGTTTGGTTGGGGCCTGGAAAACTTCACCAAGATCTTCAGTTCGAAGTTCTATCGACAGGCGATCCAGTACAGCCTTGAGATCAGTTTCTGGTCGAGCGTATTCGGCATCATCATCGCCGTGCTCGGAGCGTACTCCCTGCGCCAGGTCGATTCGAAACTGCGCAATTTCGTCAATGCCTTTGCCAACATGACCAGCAACTTTGCCGGCGTGCCTCTGGCCTTCGCGTTCATCATCCTGCTCGGTTTCAACGGCAGCATCACCCTGATGTTGAAGCAGACCGGAATCATTCAAGACTTCAATCTGTACTCGAAAACCGGGCTGATCATCCTGTACACCTACTTCCAGATTCCTCTCGGTGTACTGCTGCTCTACCCAGCCTTCGACGCCTTGCGTGAAGACTGGCGCGAGTCGGCTTCGCTGCTGGGCGCCAACGGCTGGCAGTTCTGGCGACACATCGGTCTGCCGGTGCTGACCCCGGCGCTGCTTGGCACGTTCGTGATCCTGCTGGCCAATGCCCTTGGCGCCTACGCCACGGTTTACGCCCTGACCACCGGTAACTTCAACGTGCTGCCGATCCGCATCGCGGCGATGGTCTCCGGCGATATTTCGCTCGATCCCAATCTGGCCAGTGCGCTGGCCGTGGTGCTGATAGCGCTGATGACCATCGTCACCGTCGTGCATCAACTGCTGCTGAAGAGGAGCTACCATGTCTCGCGCTGAATCCGGCCCGGCCGGTCTCTACCACCGCGTCGTGGTCTACCTGTTGTTTGCCATTCTGTTGCTGCCGCTCGCCGGAACGCTGGTCTACTCGATCGCCAGCAGTTGGTCGGCGACGATCCTGCCCAGCGGTTTCACCTTCAAGTGGTACATCCAGTTGTGGAGCGATCCGCGTTTCCTGCACGCGTTCGGTCAATCATTGCTGGTGTGTGTCGGCGCGCTGGTGCTGTCGGTGGTGCTGATTCTGCCGCTGCTGTTTGTGGTGCATTACCACTTTCCGAAACTCGATGCCCTGATGAACATCCTGATCCTGCTGCCCTTCGCGGTGCCTCCCGTGGTGTCCTCGGTCGGCTTGTTGCAGTTGTACGGTTCCGGGCCGATGGCGATGGTCGGCACGCCCTGGATTCTGATCGGTTGCTACTTCACCGTGGCACTGCCGTTCATGTACCGGGCGATTACCAACAACCTGCAAGCGATCAACCTGCGCGACCTGATGGACGCCGCACAACTGCTCGGTGCAAGCACCTTTCAGGCGGCGTTTCTGGTGGTGCTGCCCAATCTGCGTAAAGGGCTGATGGTGGCCTTGTTGCTGTCGTTCTCGTTCCTGTTCGGCGAGTTCGTGTTCGCCAACATCCTCGTCGGCACGCGCTACGAAACCCTGCAGGTTTACCTCAACAACATGCGCAACAGCAGCGGCCACTTCACCAGTGCGCTGGTCATCTCGTATTTCTTTTTCGTGCTGGTCCTGACCTGGATCGCCAACATCTTGAACAAGGACAAAAGCCAATGAGCTATGTCAGCGTCCAACATCTGCAGAAAAACTATTCTGGCACCACGGTTTTCAGCGACATCAACTGCGAAATCAACAAGGGCGAATTCGTCACCCTGCTCGGCCCGTCCGGTTGCGGCAAATCCACGCTGCTGCGTTGCATCGCCGGCCTGACGCCGGTCGATGCCGGCAAGATCCTGCTCGATGGCGTCGATATCGTGCCGCTGAGCCCACAGAAACGCGGAATCGGCATGGTGTTTCAAAGCTACGCGCTGTTCCCCAACATGACCGTGGAACAAAACGTCGCTTTTGGTTTGCGCATGCAAAAGGTCAATGCCGACGACAGCCACAAGCGCGTCACCGAAGTGTTGAAACTTGTTGAGTTGAACGACTTTGCCCGCCGCTATCCGCATCAATTGTCCGGAGGCCAATGTCAGCGTGTCGCCCTCGCCCGCTCGCTGGTCACTCGCCCGCGCCTGTTGCTGCTGGATGAACCGCTGTCAGCCCTTGATGCGCGCATTCGCAAACACCTGCGCGAACAGATCCGTCAGATCCAGCGCGAACTCGGCCTGACCACGATCTTCGTCACCCACGATCAGGAAGAAGCCCTGACCATGTCTGACCGGATTTTCCTGATGAACCAGGGGAAAATCGTCCAGAGCGGCGACGCCGAAACCCTGTACACCGCGCCGGTCGATCTGTTCGCCGCCGGCTTCATCGGCAACTACAATCTGCTCGATGCTGACAGCGCCTCGAAACTGCTGCAACGGCCGATCCACCACCGCATCGCGATTCGCCCGGAAGCCATCGAACTGAGCCTCAATGGCGAACTCGACGCACAGATCCGCAGCCACAGCCTGCTCGGCAATGTCATCCGTTATCGGATCGAAGCCCGTGGCGTCGAACTGGTGGTGGATGTACTCAACCGCTCGGCGGCCGATCTGCACCCGGACGGTCAGCGTCTGGCGCTTTCCATCGATCCGACGGCCCTGTGTGAGGTAGCCTGATGACTTCGCTGAAGTTGAAGAGAGAACTGCACTGATGGCCCTGGCAATTTTTGATCTGGACGAAACCCTGATCCACGGCGACTGCGCCACCCTCTGGAGTGAGCAGATGGGCCGTTTGGGCTGGGTCGATCCCGAGTCGTTCATGCGCAAGAACAACGAACTGATGGACGCCTACAGCCATGGCAAACTGCGCATGGAAGACTACATGGCGTTCAGCCTGGAGCCGTTGATCGGCCGTTCGCCGGAAGAAGTCGAACATCTGGTTGGCCCGTGGGTGGAAGACTTCATCGAGCCGATCATTTTCAGTGACGCCACCAAAACCATCGCCGCCCATCGCAAGGCGGGCGACCGGATTCTGGTGATCTCGGCGTCGGGCACCCATCTGGTCAAACCGATTGCCGATCGACTGGGCATCGACGAGATTCTAGGCATCGAACTGGACCTGGCGCACGGCGTGTACAGCGGCCAGACTGTCGGCACCCTGACCTACCGCGAAGGCAAGATCACCCGCCTGCTGGAATGGCTGGATGCTGAGGAAGAGAACCTGGAAGGTGCGAGTTTTTATTCCGACTCACGCAATGATCTGCCGTTGTTGCTGAAGGTGGATTTCCCGCATGTGGTCAATCCGGATCCGGTGTTGCTTGAACACGCCGAAAAGGCCGGCTGGCCAATTCATCTCTGGAAGTAAACATAGATCCAAATGTGGGAGCGGGCTTGCTCGCCAAGGCGGTGGATCAGTCAATAATCTATCGACCGACACTGCGCTTTCGCGAGCAAGCCCGCTCCCACAATGGTTGTGTGGTATCAGCTCAGACTGTCATCAATCACCAACACCACCTTCCCCGCCACGGTATTGCTCGCCAGCTCGGCAAACGCCGCCTCGGCATCCTTGATCGGGAAGGCCTTGGCCAACTGCGGGCTCAACCGCCCTTCAGCGAACAATGGCCATACATGCTGGCTCAGGTCACTGAACAGATCGGCCTTGAACTGATCGTCACGACTGCGCAATGTCGAGCCCAGCAGTTGGACACGCTTGGCCAACACCTGCGCCAGGTCCAGCTTCGCCTCACGGCCGCCCATCAAACCGATCAACACCCAACGCCCATCCAATGCCATCAACTTGAGATTCAGCGCAGAGTAATTGCCGCCCACCGGATCGAGGATCACATCGAACGGACCGAAGTCGCGCAGGCTTTCCAGATCATCGGTACGCACCACCCCGCCCTGGGCCCCCAGCGCCTCACAGTAAGCCAAACGCTCGGTCGAGCCGACGCTGACCCAACATGGGTTGCCAAACGCCTTGCACAGCTGAATAGCGGCTGAACCAATTCCACTTGCCCCGGCGTGCAAGAGAACTTTCTCACCCGGTTTGAGCGCCGCAAGTTGAAACACATTCAACCAGACGGTTGCGTAAACCTCGGGCAATGCCGCAGCCTCGACCAGCGAAACACCCTCAGGTACCGGCAATACGTGACGCCCGTCGACCACCACCTCTTCGGCCATCCCGCCCCCAGCCAACAAGGCGCAGACACGATCACCGACCTGCCACGAACTGCCCGCACCGACCTCGCTGATGACCCCGGAGCACTCAAGACCCAGCACTTGGCTGGCCCCTGGCGGCGGCGGATAAAGCCCTGCCTTTTGCAATAAGTCGGCACGATTAAGGCCGGCTGCCGCCACTCGGATGCGAACTTGTCCTACATCGCACGTAGGACTCGCCTCTTCAACCCATACCACTTGACCTTCAACGCCTTGCAATGCCTTCACAGTGCCTCCATAGTGAGTCTGGACTGAGCCCGAAGCTGTAGCGCCGGGCTTTTTGCATTATGCGACCGGCTCTTGTAGATCCGGCGACTTCAAAGACGGCCTAATATGCGTTATCAATTGTCCCCGCGTCGAATCAGCATGAAGCATTTGCTCCCCAGCACCGCCCTCGCTCTTTTTATCGGTATCGGCCTGTTGCCGGTGTCGGGCAATACCTTCGCAGCCAACAGCTGGGACAAGTTGCAGCCTGATCGCGATGAGGTCATCGCCAGCCTGAACGTCGTCGAGTTGCTCAAGCGCCACCACTACAGCAAGCCGCCGCTGGACGACGCGCGCTCGGTGATCATCTACGAGAGCTATCTCAAGCTGCTGGACCCATCGCGCAGCTACTTCATGGCCAGCGACATCGCCGAATTCGACAAGTGGAAGACCCAGTTCGACGACTTCCTCAAAAGCGGCGACCTCAACGCCGGGTTCACCATCTACAAGCGCTATCTGGACCGCGTCAAGGCGCGTCTGGACTTCGCGCTTGCCGAGCTGAACAAAGGCGTCGACAAGATGGACTTCACCACCAAGGAAACCTTGCAGATCGATCGCAAGGACGCCCCTTGGCTCAAATCCACAGCAGAACTCGACGACCTGTGGCGCAAACGGGTCAAGGACGAAGTCCTGCGGATGAAGATCGCCGGCAAAGAGCCGAAGCAGATCCAGGAAACCCTGACCAAGCGCTACAAGAACCAGTTGGCGCGCCTGGACCAGACCCGTCCGGAAGACATCTTCCAGGCGTACATCAACACCTTCGCCATGTCTTACGATCCGCACACCAACTATCTGTCGCCGGATAACGCGGAAAACTTCGACATCAACATGAGCCTGTCCCTCGAGGGCATTGGTGCAGTGTTGCAGAGCGACAACGATCAAGTGAAAGTCGTGCGCCTGGTGCCAGCAGGCCCTGCCGACAAGACCAAGCAAGTCGCACCGGCCGACAAAATCATCGGCGTTGCGCAGGGCAACAAAGAGATGGTCGACGTGGTCGGCTGGCGTCTGGACGAAGTGGTCAAACTGATCCGCGGCCCGAAAGGCACCGTGGTGCGCCTGGAAGTGATTCCGGCGAGCAATGCGCCGAACGACCAGACCACCAAGATCGTCTCGATCACCCGTGAAGCGGTGAAGCTCGAAGATCAGGCCGTGAAGAAGTCCATCCTCCATCTGAAACAGGACGGCAAGGACTACAAGCTTGGGGTCATCGAGATCCCGGCCTTCTACCTCGACTTCAAGGCGTTCCGTGCCGGTGATCCGGACTACAAGAGCACCACCCGCGACGTCAAGAAACTGCTGACCGAGTTGCAGAAAGACAAAGTTGACGGCGTGGTCATCGACCTGCGCAACAACGGCGGCGGCTCTCTGCAGGAAGCCACCGAGCTGACCAGCCTGTTCATCGACAAGGGCCCGACCGTACTCGTGCGTAACGCCGATGGCCGCGTCGACGTGCTTGAGGATGAAAACCCGGGTGCCTTCTACAAAGGCCCGATGGCGCTGCTGGTCAACCGCCTGTCCGCATCGGCTTCGGAGATCTTCGCTGGTGCCATGCAGGACTATCACCGCGCGCTGATCATCGGTGGCCAGACCTTCGGCAAAGGCACCGTGCAGACCATTCAGCCGCTCAACCACGGCGAACTGAAACTGACCCTGGCCAAGTTCTACCGGGTTTCCGGCCAGAGCACCCAGCATCAGGGCGTACTGCCGGACATCGACTACCCGTCGCTGATCGACACCAAGGAAATCGGCGAGAGTGCTCTGCCGGAAGCCATGCCATGGGACACCATCAAGGCAGCAATCAAACCGGCGGCCGATCCGTTCAAGCCCTACCTGGTGCGACTCAAGTCCGAGCATGATACCCGCTCTGCAAAAGACGCCGAGTTCGTGTTCATCCGCGACAAGCTGGCACTGGCACAGAAGCTGATGGAGGAGAAAACCGTCAGCCTCAACGAGACCGAGCGCCGCGCCCAGCATGCCGACATCGATGCCAAGCAACTGGTGATGGAGAACATCCGTCGCAAGGCCAAGGGCGAAGAACCGCTCAAAGAGCTGAAGAAAGAAGACGAAGACGCTCTCGCCGCAGCCGATCCGGACAAAGTCAAACCGGAAGACGACGCCTATCTGGCCGAGACCGGCCGGGTTCTGCTGGATTACTTGAAGCTGAGCAATCAGGTGGCGAAGAAGTAAGGTGATGGCAATTTAATGCTGACGATCCCCGGATCGTCATCAAACAGTCATCATTCTGTCGTGCAATAAAGGACTGGGAGCCACTCTCTTCAACGAGAACGCTCCCAGTCCTTTTTTTATCGCCAGAGATCGCCATGACCACGACCGAACAGCTGAGTGCCTTGAGCTCGATCCTGACTCAAAGCGGTTTAAACAGCCTGTTCCAGCCGATCATTTGCCTCTCCGAGCGACGTATCCTTGGCTACGAAGCCCTCACCCGTGGTCCGTCCAATAGCCCTCTTCACTCGCCCATCGCGCTGTTCGCGGTGGCGCGTCAGGCCGGTCGTCTAAGCGAACTGGAAATCGCCTGCCGACAAAGCGCTTGCCGTCGCTTCAACGAGCAGCAATTACCGGGCAAGCTGTTTCTCAATGTCTCGCCGGAGTCCTTGCTCGAAGCAGCGCATCAGCCAGGGCGGACACTGCAATTGCTGCAAGACTTCGGGATCCCGCCGAGTCAGGTGGTGATCGAACTCACTGAACAAACCCCGATCGATGACTTCCAGTTGCTGCAAACCGCTTTGCATCACTATCGGGCGATGGGGTTTTCGATTGCGCTGGATGACCTCGGTGCCGGGTATTCCAGCCTGCGTCTATGGTCGGAACTGCGTCCGGATTACGTGAAGATTGATCGACACTTTATCGACGGCATTCATCAGGATGCGCTGAAGCGAGAGTTTGTCGGCTCGATCCTGCAAATCGCCAAAGCGTCCCGGGCACAGGTCATTGCCGAAGGCATCGAACTGCCGGAAGAGTTGGCGGTGTTGACCGAAATGGGGGTCGATCTGGTGCAGGGTTACTTGCTGGGACGTCCACAGGAGCACCCGCCCCGAGATGCCCGCGCCCTGATGCCCAAGCACGACAGCAGCGCCGTGGCCCTGAACGACGAAGGCAGCGACCTCAGCGCCCTGCTCAACGACCAATCGGCCGTACCGCGCGACACACCCACCGCCACCGTGCTGGAAGCCTTCCGTCGCCAAGCCAACCTCAACTCACTGGCAGTACTCGACGAACAAGGCCAACCGTGCGGCATCGTCCATCGTCATTCCCTCTCGGATGCTCTGCTCAAACCGTTCGCCACCGACCTGTTCGCACGCAAACCCATCAGCCGACTGATGAACGACGACTTCCTGGCCGTGGAGATGAGCCAGTCGCTGCAACAGGTCAGCCGCCTGATCACCAGCCGTGCCCGTCAGCGCATCGAAGAAGACTTCATCATCACGCTCAACGGCAGCTACCTCGGCCTCGGCCGCGTGATCGACGTACTCAAACTGATCACCGAACTGAAAATCCAGCAAGCCCGCTACGCCAACCCGCTGACCCTGCTGCCCGGCAACGTGCCGATCCAGCAATGCCTGACGCGCCTGCTGCAACAGGGCCGCGAGTCGGTCATCTGCTACGTCGACATCGACAGCTTCAAACCCTTCAACGACATTTATGGCTATGGGCGCGGTGACGAAGTCCTGCTGTGTCTGGCGCAATGCCTAAACGAGCGCGTCGACCCGTCGCGCGACTTCGTCGGCCATATTGGCGGCGACGACTTCCTCCTGGTCCTTGGCCCCGAGGATTGGCGCAAACGCCTCAATCAACTGCTCGATGATTTCCAGAGCCAATGCCGGCGCTTCTATCGCCCCGAACACCTCGAAGCTGGCTGTTTCATCGCACCGAATCGCCAAGGGGTGCGGCAGGAGTTTCCGCTGTTGTCGCTGTCCATCGGCGTCGTGCATCTACACCCCGAAGCCTGCGCACAACTCGATGCTAGTCAACTCGCGGAAATGGCATCGCAGGCCAAGCATCATGCGAAGAATGTTCCGGGGTATAGCGTGCATGTGATTGATAGCCTCACTGCGTCCGATCTACATCCTCCACAACTAATCGGCCAACGCTGATTCCCACAGCCCCCCCTCCCTGTGGGAGCGGGCTTGCTCGCGAAGGGGCACTTCATACATCCTCAATTAGTTTCTGACTATTTTTTCAAAACTACCTTGTGGGTCATCAAACAGCTTCAAATCGAATCGCGCTACACAACCATGATAGAAATCACTGACAAGACTTATCCTGTCTTGTCGAAAAGCCATTAGCTGCTTATAAATAGACTCGATGGCTGGATCATCAGACTTAATCATTGAATCAATAACTTTACACTTTTCGAACACGCGACCCGCATCTACCATCACATTCTCCAAATACACTTCGCGACTTTCAAGACAGATCAATCTCGAAAAATGAAACGGTAAGCCTCGCCCCATCCTAAAAACATCACAAAGACTAAGAACCAAAATGCATGTAAAATACAAGCGCTCCCTACAATTTGGATTTGATATTAGCTCCAGCAAACCTGCGTCTCCGCATTCGCTCAAAACATTTAGATCCACTGCATCGGGATCCTCACTATACTGATCGCCAAATAGCTCCGCATTCGATTCGCCGCGAGTCCATCGCTTAAAGTCGTTGAATGTCCACCTTCCCTCAATGACCTCAATCATTGATCAGTCCCAATGTTTGAGCTTTCAAGCTGATACCGCTTCAAACAATTAAGTAAAACCTGCATGAATCGCCGCTGATTTATAACATCCTCATCAAAATAGGTAGTCATTCGTCCAAATACACGATCAAAATTGTCATCCTCTTTTAAAAAATGGGCGACGGTCTCCGTTAGAGATACCTGTTCTTGAGTGGTATAATCTAAAAACTCAGATTTCAAAAGAGTATCAAACAGATCAGCAAGCTCTTTATCATCGTTCACATCCTTAGAAACTATAATTTTCTCCCTCTCATCATTCCTTGTATTTTCTATATCAAAAACAAAAAGCAAATTTTTTATATCTACAATTTTATATTTATTTTTCATCAGTCAAAATCCGTATATGAGGTTTTAACTCGCCCACTTGGTTCAAGAATGACAACTGCCTTTGTTTGCTTTCCATAGTCAAGACCTCCACGCTTGTATCCTTCACCGATGACCTTACCCATATCAATTGGCCGTTTTGATATTTGTAGATTCGTATATCGGAGAATCAGTTGTGCTCTGTAAATAGCATTCAGCTGATCTCTATGACTTAAGAAGTGTGTTGCAGCCGTTGGAATCATAGGCTGTCCTCTCCTCCTCCCACTATTGTAAGTTTCCACGGTTCCTGTGGTTGGGTTTTTGGCTGAGGTCGATCTTTCATACTGAGAATTCAAAGTGGTTTGAGTGCCATGCTTTTCCAGAAAATGCTCTCCATTTGTTGGATCCTCCATCTCATGTAACCGCCTATAAGCATTTTCTTCGCCTAGCTCATCAATCCTCGCTCGTCGCTCCTGTGCAGTCATCGCTGGCAGTGGAGGATGTCCTTCGTCAACTATCACACAACCAGCGCTGTACTCCATTGGACGACGAGGCGGTTTCGGCGGCGGACAATTGGAACTCAACCCCAACGGATCCACCCACCCCGTCGGATTCGGCACATACCGATACTGATTCAACCCACCCGCCAACTTCACCGGGTCCGGTGTCAGATACCTGCCCAGCCGTGGGTCGTAATACCGGTGCCGGTTGTAATGCAGCCCGCTTTCCCCATCGAAATACTGAC
>NZ_CAXAOQ010000039.1:0-61569 GCF_963970575.1 Pseudomonas sp. EA_65y_Pfl2_P74 | reverse complement strand
CCAGATGCATTCTTTATCGGCGCTTGGGTGAAAGGAGGAGGGTGAAATCTCCCACGGTCTGTACTGCGCTAACAGTCAGAATCGAGCCTTGTCCCTCCTCCTCCCTTCAAGTCCTACCATACAAGCGGGCTTGCTCGCGAATGAGTAGTGTCAGTCGAGATCCTGGTTGACTGATTTACCGCTTTCGCGAGCAAGCCCGCTCCCACAGTTGGTTTTGCAGCAGGCCGTTAGTTCGCAGTGGCTTTGAGGCCCGTGAGCAGCAGGCGCTGGAACAGGTCATCCTTTAACCCTTCCGGATTCTTGAGCTGCATCCGCTCCAGGTGTTCAGGGAATGTTGAAGCGTCTGGCGCATCCAGCGCGGCCTTGCCCAGTTCCAGAATCTCAGTCAGCTTGAACTTGCTCTTCAACCAGTTCAGCGCCCGCAACAGATCCCGCTCGATCATCGTGAAATCACAGCCCAACGGATACTCCGGAAACAGGTTCGGGTGTCGCGCGGCAATCGCCTGCAAGCGTTGCGGCGTGTTATCGGCAAATCGTGGATCAATGCGGAAATCCTTCGGCAGTTTGCCGACTGTCTGCGCCTGTTCGATCAGCCCCGCCTGGAAGCGCGAATCGCTGATATTGAGCAACGCCTCGATCACCGCTGCGTCGGTCTTGCCGCGCAGATCGGCAATGCCGTACTCGGTGACGACGATATCGCGCAGATGCCGTGGAATCGTGCAGTGGCCGTATTCCC
The DNA here is from genome assembly GCF_963970575.1 of Pseudomonas sp. EA_65y_Pfl2_P74. Lineage (NCBI taxonomy): Bacteria > Pseudomonadati > Pseudomonadota > Gammaproteobacteria > Pseudomonadales > Pseudomonadaceae > Pseudomonas > Pseudomonas sp. EA_65y_Pfl2_P74. The sequence goes on along the minus strand of NZ_CAXAOQ010000039.1, from coordinate 60,833 downwards.
AGACGATGTTGGAGCTGACGTCGCCCCCGGATTCGCGCCAACTGCGCAGGATCAGAATCGAGCGTGCATCGTGCAACGCGTGGGCCTGGGCGACAAAATTGTATTGCCCGCCGACCCCGCTGAGCACCCGTCCGTCTTCGAGCTGATCCGACACGCCGGCGCCAAGCAGGGTCATGGTGAAGACGGTGTTGATAAACCGTGCATCAAGACGCTGCAAACGCTTGAGTTCTTCCTGCCCATACAACTCGTTGATGTAGCTGATGCGGGTCATGTTGAATTCGAGGCGCTTGCTCTGCGGCAACTCGCGCAGACGCTGGTAAAAACTGCGCGGGCCAAGGAAGAAGCCGCCGTGCACCGAGATGCCGTCAGGCTGCGCGGCCTCATCGAGGGTGCCGGCGTTGGCCTGCTCTTGCGTGTGGACATCGGGGTAGACCTTGCGCCGGATAATCCCCGCATCCGCTAGCACCAGCAAGCCGTTGACGAACATTTCGCTGCAACCGTAAAGGCCTTTGGCGAACGGTGCGGTGCCGCCCTCACGTTCGATCAATTGCGCCCACTGGCTGACATTCACGTCGGCCAGCAATGCCCGATATCCGGCGTTATCCGCCTGGCGTGCCAGCAACGCAGCCGTCAGTGCATCGCCCATAGAACCAATGCCTACCTGCAACGTACCGCCGTCACGCACCAGCGTACTGGCATGCAGGCCGATGAAATGATCCTGAAAGCCAACCGGCATGTTCGGCGTGGAAAACAACGTGGTGCTGTCCTTCTCGTCAATCAAAAAGTCGAAGGTATCGATATCAACCTCGGCATCGCCGGGCATGTACGGCAAATCGGTATGCACTTGGCCGACCAGCAAAATCGTCTCCCCCGCCGCGCGACGCTTGGCGATCATCGGCAACAGGTCGAGGGTGATGTCCGGGTTGCAACTCAGGCTCAAGCGGTCGGGATGCTCACTGCTGCTGGCGAGCAACTGCGCGACCAGGTTCAGGCCGGCGGCGTTGATGTCGCGGGCGGCGTGGCTGTAATTACTGCTGACGTAGTCCTGCTGGGCCGGGGGACTATTGAGCAGGCTGCCGGGCTGCATGAAAAACTGTTCGATGCGGATGTTGGCGGGCAGGCTGTCGCGGTGCAGGTCAGCGAGGAAATCGAATTCCGGGTAATCGCCGAAGACGCGGTCTACGAAGGGCTCGATGAAGCGTTTCTGCAAGCCATCGCCAAGGCTCGGCCGCCCCAGGCACAGGGCGGTGTAGATCGTCAGTTGCCGCTCGGGCAGCCCTTTGATTCGCCGGTATAGCGCGTTGACGAAATGATTGGGTTTGCCCAGCCCCAGCGGCAAACCCATTTGAATATGCGCCGGCAACCGCGTGAGCACGTCGTCCACTGCCTGTTCGATTGAACACAACTGCACCATCTGAAGCCTCCCGCCCTTTGCGTGAATAGAGGTAGACCGAGCTTGCCGCTACTTTGCTGCAATGAACAGCCCAGGGTCAGAATCGCGGGCACAAAAAAACCGTCCGAAGACGGTTTTTTTCATCAAAAGAGCGCCTTACTTCAGGCCGGACATCTTCTGGATAGCGCCCTTGAGCTCGTCATCCGTGCAGTCGGCGCAGGTGCCTTTCGGCGGCATCGAGTTAATGCCCGTGATGGCTTTGGCCAGGATGCCGTCGAGGCCGCCCTGGTGATCGGCGCGTTCTTTCCAGGCGGCGGTGTCACCGATTTTCGGTGCGCCCAGCAGACCTGTGCCATGGCAAGCGTTGCAATGTTTGGCAATCACTTCGTCCGGGGTTTTCGCCCCGCCGCCACCGCCGGCGGTCGCTGCCACTTCCATCCCTTTGCATTCCTGACCTTGTACACACACCTGGCCTACGGGCTCCAGGCGCTTGGCAATGTCGTCATTCGTCGCAGCTTGAGCGCTGACAGCCCAGAGGGCCAGTACGGTTGCTGGTGCAGCCAGCATTTTCATAATTAGGTTCACGCGTTCACCCTCAATGGTGGCTATTCACGCCTGCGGCCACGGTTCGCAGGCGGGCGCAAGTATAGCGGGTAGCCCGCCACACTGAAACAACCCCAAAGTTAAAGGGGTCTTGTTGCACATCGCTAAAACGGTTCGGGTGCCTTCGCCATAGTGGCCTGGCGCCTCTTTATTTAAAAATTCGCCGGCGTGGCTGCGCTGATTAGTCGCGCGGGCAAGTCGAACGGATTGCGGAAACGATGGGGCTTGGTACTTTCAAAATAGTAGCTGTCGCCAGCTTCGAGAATAAAAGTTTCGAGGCCCACCACCAGTTCCAGACGACCTTCCACCAGAATCCCGGTTTCCTCACCCTCGTGGGTGAGCATTTCTTCGCCGGTGTCGGCGCCCGGTGGGTAGATTTCGTTGAGGAATGCGATGGCCCGGCTCGGGTGTGCACGGCCGACCAGTTTCATGGTCACGGCGCCGTCGGAAATGTCGATCAGCTCGTTGGCCTTGTAGACGATCTGAGTCGGTTGTTCCTGCAGGATTTCTTCGGAGAAGAATTCGACCATCGACATGGGAATGCCGCCCAGAACCTTCCTCAGCGAACTGATCGAAGGGCTGACGCTGTTCTTTTCGATCATCGAAATGGTGCTGTTGGTGACGCCCGCGCGCTTGGCGAGTTCACGCTGGGAAAGCCCTTTGAGCTTGCGGATCGATTGCAGTCGTTCACCGACGTCCAAGGCTGGAGCCTCCTGATGTTGTAAGAATATTGAGCGTTATCATGGCGACAGCGTTCAGTATTTACAACACTTGGGCCCCGCAGCTGCCTCAACCCTCGGAATAGAGCCTTGGCACCCGACGCAGGTTGCAGAAGATCTGGTAAGGAATGGTGTCGGCCCACTTCGCGACGTCGCTGGCGAGGATGTTTTTGCCCCACAACTCGACAGTTGAACCCAGCCCGGCTTCCGGCACATCCGTCAGGTCGATGCACAGCATGTCCATCGATACCCGACCGAGTAGGCGACTGTGTTTGCCGGCCACCAGCACAGGTGTGCCGGTCGGTGCCTGACGCGGGTAGCCATCGGCGTAACCCATGGCGACCACGCCGATGCGCATCGGTTTATCCGTGACGAATTTGGCGCCGTAGCCAATGGGTTCGCCGACCGGCAATTCGCGTACGCAGATAACTTTTGATTCGAGAGTCATCACCGGTTGCAGGCGCTCGGCCACAGCGTTGGCTTCTTCGAACGGCGTGGCGCCGTAAAGCATGATGCCCGGGCGTACCCAGTCGCTGTGGATCTGCGGCCAACCGAGTACAGCGGGCGAATTGCGCAGGCTGACTTCGGCGGCGAGGCCCTGGCGCGCGGCCTCGAAGACCGCCACCTGATCAGCACTGGTCTGCGCATGCAGTTCATCGGCACGGGCGAAGTGGCTCATCAGCACGATCTTCGCGACTTTGCCGCTGGCCAGCAGTCGCTGGTAGGCCGCCGGGTAATCCTTGGGATGCAGACCGACACGGTGCATGCCCGAGTCGAGCTTCAGCCACACGGTGATCGGTTTGCTCAACGCGGCCTGCTCGATCGCTTCGAGCTGCCACAGCGAATGCACCACGCACCAGAAATCATGCTCAACGATCAGCGCCAGCTCATCGGCCTCGAAAATCCCTTCAAGCAACAACACCGGGGCACGAATGCCGGCGGCGCGCAGTTCCAAAGCCTCTTCGATGCACGCGACGGCAAAACCGTCAGCCTCAGCTTCCAGCGCCTGGGCGCAACGAACCGCGCCGTGGCCGTAAGCATCTGCCTTGATCACCGCGAGCGCCTTGGCGCCGGTGACTTCGCGGGCAATTCGGTAGTTGTGACGCAGGGCTTGAAGGTCGATCAGGGCACGGGCAGGACGCATGGCGGCAGACTTCTAGGCGGTCATGGGAATAAAAACCGGCGCTGGCTGACGGCGTGAACCGCCAACAACACCGGGAGAGGGATCTTTGAAACGATTACGGCAACGCAGCGACGATGGATATCTCGACCAGGATGCTCGGCTTGGCCATCTTCGCCTCGACAGTGGCACGGGCCGGGGCGGCGCCTTTGGGCAACCACTGATCCCACACGGAGTTCATTGCGGCAAAGTGTGCTTCGATGTCGTTCAGGTAGATCGTCGCCGACAGCAGATGCCGTTTGTCGGTCCCGGCCAGATCCAGCAAGCGCTCGATGTTGGCGAGGACATCGCGGGTCTGTTGTTCAATCCCGGCATCGAAATCGTCGCCGACCTGCCCGGCCAAAAACACGGTGCCGTTGTGGCTGACGATCTGACTCATGCGCTCATTGGTGAGCTGGCGATGGATTGACATGCTGGGTCGACTCCTGGGATTTGTTGCCATAACGGGAAATATCGAGGCCTTCGGCACTGATCTGCGGCTTTTTCTTCGCCATCAGGTCGGCCAACAGACGACCGGAACCGCACGCCATGGTCCAGCCGAGCGTGCCGTGACCGGTGTTGAGGAACAGGTTCTTGAACGGCGTGGCGCCCACAATCGGCGTGCCGTCCGGCGTGGTCGGACGCAGGCCGGTCCAGAAACTCGCCTCGGCCAGATTGCCGCCCTGAGGATAAAGGTCGTTGACGATCATCTCCAGGGTTTCGCGTCGACGCGGGTTCAGCGACAGGTCAAAACCGGCAATCTCGGCCATGCCGCCGACGCGGATGCGGTTGTCGAAACGGGTGATTGCGACCTTGTAGGTCTCGTCGAGAATGGTCGAGGTCGGGGCCATCGCCGGGTTGGTGATCGGCACGGTCAGCGAGTAACCCTTGAGCGGGTAAACAGGCGCCTTGATGCCCAACGGCTTGAGCAACTGCGGCGAGTAGCTGCCGAGCGCCAGAACGTAGCGGTCGGCGGTTTCCAGCTTGCCGTCGATCCACACGCCGTTGATGCGATCACCGGCGTAGTCGAGCTTCTGGATGTCTTGGCCGAAACGGAATTCAACACCCAGCTTCACAGCCATTTCGGCGAGACGGGTGGTGAACATCTGGCAGTCGCCGGTCTGGTCGTTCGGCAGGCGCAGCGCGCCGGCGAGGATGTCGGTAACGCCAGCCAGCGCTGGCTCGACCCGGGCGATGCCGGCGCGATCCAGGACTTCGAACGGCACACCGGACTCTTTCAGCACGGCGATGTCTTTGGCGGCGCCGTCGAGTTGCGCCTGGGTGCGGAACAATTGGGTGGTGCCGAGGCTTCGGCCTTCGTAAGCGATGCCGGTTTCAGCGCGTAATTCGTCGAGGCAATCGCGGCTGTACTCGGACAGACGCACCATGCGCTCTTTGTTCACCGCGTATCGGCTGGCGGTGCAGTTGCGCAGCATTTGCGCCATCCACAGGTATTGGTCGATGTCGGCGGTGGCCTTGATCGCCAGCGGTGCGTGGCGTTGCAGCAGCCATTTGATGGCCTTGAGCGGCACACCCGGCGCGGCCCAAGGCGAGGCATAACCCGGCGACACCTGGCCGGCGTTGGCGAAACTGGTCTCCATGGCCGCGGCGGGCTGCCGGTCGACCACCACCACTTCAAACCCGGCACGGGCCAGATAATAAGCACTGGCGGTACCGATGACGCCGCTACCCAAGACCATGACGCGCATTTTTGTATCCCTCATCGCGGCTGACCGCCGACGTGTTGTTAGAGCAATGATGAGCGCAGTGTAAAAAATAAATGCCAGTGCTTTTCACTATATAAGCGCCTATATTTGGCGACAATTCTCGGCAAAAACCCTTTTCACGGAGGCGCATCCCCTATGCGTACCAACACTCAGACCAAACGTGAGCTGGACAAGATCGACCGCAACATCTTGCGGATCCTGCAGGCGGATGGGCGGATTTCCTTTACCGAACTCGGGGAAAAAGTCGGCCTCTCCACCACGCCGTGCACCGAACGGGTACGACGTCTGGAGCGCGAAGGGATCATCATGAGCTACAACGCCCGGCTCAATCCTCAGCACTTGAAGGGTAGTCTTTTGGTCTTCGTCGAGATCAGCCTCGACTACAAATCCGGCGATACTTTCGAAGAGTTCCGACGTGCGGTGCTGAAATTGCCCCATGTGCTGGAATGTCATTTGGTATCAGGGGATTTCGATTATCTGGTGAAAGCGCGAATTTCCGAGATGGCCTCGTATCGCAAGTTGCTCGGCGACATCCTGCTCAAGCTGCCGCATGTGCGGGAGTCGAAGAGCTATATCGTGATGGAAGAGGTGAAGGAGAGTTTGAGCCTGCCGGTTCCGGACTGAATTTGACGGTGCCTGTACCGGCCTCTTCGCGAGCAAGCCCGCGCTGGAATGCACTCCAAATGTGCGGGCGGGCTTGCTCGACCAGGTCAACAGTGAACCCGTTAAACCAGGACCTGCCGATTCGCCGCCATGTACTCGAAGATTTGCTTTTCAGCGCGCGGATGAATCAACTCGACCGGCCCCCGTCCATTCGGGCATGGCAAGGTCTTCGTCGTCCCAAACAACCGACAAATCAGCGGCCGCTCGCCATACACCGTGCAGCCATTCGGCCCCAAGTGCACACAGTTCAGTTCTTCCATCGCCGCATCCTGCTCGGCGCGGGTCTTGCGCGGCAGCCGGGCCATCTCTTCGGGTGACGTGGTCACTGGCCCGCAGCAGTCATGGCAGCCCGGCACGCACTCGAACGTGGGGATCTGCTGACGCAGGGTGCGGATTTTCTGGCTGTTGCAACTCATCGAAACAGTGACCTACGGAGAATAGGCGGCAATTGTGCCGCAAAAGCCGTGATCCAGACAGCAACGGGCGACCCGTGTTGCCCGTCTTCGGGCGGGCGGCTTATGCTCCGTCAAATTTTCTCGACACTTAGCCGTTGGATGATGCCCATGAATGCCCGCGCCCGAAACCTCGCGAGCCAACCCCACGTTGCCTCCTACTATGCCGCCAGCAGCCTGCCGCAGCCCGATCACCCAAGACTGCAAGGCGAAGTGATTGCCGACGTGTGCGTGGTGGGCGGCGGGTTTTCCGGGCTGAACACGGCGCTGGAACTGGCCGAACGCGGTCTGCGCGTGGTGTTGCTGGAGGCGCACAGGATTGGCTGGGGCGCCAGTGGTCGTAACGGCGGGCAGTTGATTCGCGGGGTCGGCCACGGTCTCGATCAATTTGCCAATGTCATCGGCGCCGACGGCGTGCGGCAGATGAAGCTCATGGGCCTGGAAGCGGTGGAAATCGTCCGCCAGCGCGTCGAGCGTTTCCAGATCCAGTGCGACCTGACCTGGGGCTACTGCGACCTCGCCAACAAACCCGCCGACCTCGAAGGCTTTGCCCAAGACGCCGAAGAACTGCGCGGTCTGGGCTATCGCTACGAAACCCGTTTGCTGCAAGCCAATGAAATGCACACCGTGGTCGGTTCCAAACGCTACGTTGGCGGGCTGATCGACATGGGTTCCGGGCATCTTCACCCATTGAATCTGGCGTTGGGTGAAGCGGCAGCGGCGCAGCAACTGGGGGTGCAACTGTTCGAGCATTCGGCGGTGACCCGCATCGACTACGGCTCTGAAGTGAAGGTGCACACAGCGCAGGGTTCGGTACGCGCGAAAACGCTGGTGCTCGGTTGCAACGCCTACCTCAACAACCTCAACCCACAACTGAGCGGCAAAGTTTTGCCCGCCGGCAGCTACATCATCGCTACCGAGCCTTTGACTGAGGAGCAGGCGCACAACTTGCTGCCGCAGAACATGGCGGTCTGTGATCAGCGGGTAGCGCTGGATTACTACCGCCTCTCGGCCGATCGCCGTCTACTGTTCGGCGGCGCCTGCCATTACTCGGGGCGCGATCCGAAGGACATCACCGCCTACATGCAGCCGAAGATGCTCGACGTCTTTCCGCAACTGGCCGGGGTGAAGATCGATTATCAGTGGGGCGGGATGATCGGCATCGGTGCCAACCGTCTGCCGCAGATTGGCCGGCTCAATGACCAGCCGAATGTGTATTACGCCCAGGCCTATTCCGGCCACGGGGTGAATGCCACGCACCTGGCGGGCAAACTGCTGGCAGAGGCGATCAGCGGGCAGCACAGCGATGGCTTCGATCTGTTTGCCAAGGTGCCGCACATCACTTTCCCGGGCGGCAAGCATCTGCGTTCGCCGCTGCTGGCGCTGGGGATGTTGTGGCATCGGCTTAAAGAGCTGGTCTGATCTTTTTATAAGCCTTCGCGAGCAAGCCCGCTCCCACACCAGGACTGCAATTCCCTGTGGGAGCGGGCTTGCTCGCGAAGAGGTCCGCAAAAACAATACAGATTTCAGATTCGCCAGAACGGCTTCAACCCTTCCTCCTGCGCCTGCTCGCGGGTCAGCCCCACATCCTTGAGTTGCTCCGGCGTCAGGCCGAGCAACACCTTGCGCGTGTGCAGACGATGCCAGAACAGACCCCAGCGACTCAGGCCTGACGGCGCGTTGCGCATGGCCGCATTCCACGTACTGTCCTCCTGCCCAGCCACCAGTTCCTGACTGTGTAACGTCAGCCGCACATCGCTCAAGCCGTTCATTTTTGTCGCTCCTGTTTACTTGGGTCGCCAGAGATTCCATGATGCGCGGGCCGGCAAAAGCATTACAGATCCAAACAACCTGCATTAAATCCATACAGATTTGCTGTTTCTGCCACTGAATTGTCGATTTACGCCGCATCTGTACTGGTTTATCGAATCATCTGCATCGAGGCAGTGTCATGACGCTATATGTGAATCTCGCCGAACTGCTCGGCACGCGCATCGAACAAGGCTTCTACCGTCCGGGTGATCGCCTGCCGTCGGTACGCGCCTTGAGCGTAGAACATGGCGTGAGTCTCAGCACGGTGCAGCAGGCTTATCGCGTGCTCGAGGACAGTGGCCTGGCCACACCAAAACCCAAGTCCGGGTATTTCGTGCCGGTCGGTCGCGAGTTGCCGGAGCTGCCCGCCGTCGGGCGTCCGGCGCAGCGCCCGGTGGAGATCTCGCAGTGGGATCAGGTGCTGGAATTGATTCGCGCGGTGCCGCGCAAGGATGTGGTGCAACTCGGACGCGGGATGCCCGACGTCACAACGCCGACCATGAAACCGCTACTGCGCGGACTGGCGCAGATCAGTCGCCGCCAGGACATGCCCGGTCTGTATTACGACAACATCCACGGCACCCTCGAACTGCGTGAACAGATCGCTCGGCTGATGCTCGACTCGGGTTGCCAGTTGAACGCCAGCGACCTCGTCATCACGACCGGTTGTCACGAAGCGCTGTCCACCAGCATCCGCGCGATCTGTGAACCCGCAGACATCGTCGCGGTGGATTCGCCGAGCTTTCACGGCGCCATGCAGACCCTCAAAGGCCTGGGCATGAAAGCCCTGGAAATCCCCACCGACCCGCTCACCGGCATCAGCCTCCAAGCCCTGGAACTGGCGCTGGAGCAATGGCCGATCAAAGCCATCCAGATCACCCCAAACTGCAACAACCCGCTGGGCTACATCATGCCGGAGTCGCGCAAACGTGCGTTGTTGACGCTGGCGCAACGCTTTGACGTGGCGATCATCGAGGACGATGTATATGGCGAACTGGCCTATACCTACCCGCGTCCGCGCACCATCAAATCCTTCGACGAAGACGGCCGCGTGCTGTTGTGCAGTTCATTTTCCAAGACACTGGCACCCGGGCTGCGTATTGGCTGGGTGGCGCCCGGTCGTTATCTGGAACGGGTGCTGCACATGAAATACATCAGCACTGGCTCCACCGCGACGCAACCACAGATTGCCATTGCCGAGTTTCTCAAAGCAGGCCACTTCGAACCGCATTTGCGCAGGATGCGTGCACAATACCAGCGCAGTCGCGACGTAATGATTGACTGGGTCACGCGCTACTTTCCGGCAGGTACTCGCGCCAGTCGCCCGCAAGGCAGCTTCATTCTTTGGGTCGAATTGCCGGAAGGTTTTGACACGCTGAAACTCAATCGTGCCTTGCATGATCAGAACGTGCAGATTGCAGTCGGCAGCATTTTTTCCGCCTCGGGCAAGTACCGCAATTGCCTGCGAATGAATTACGCTGCCAAACCGACACCGCAGATCGAAGAGGCGGTGCGCAAGGTCGGCGCAGCGGCCACCAGGCTGCTCGCCGAGGACGGCAACTGACACACAGGCTGTGGCGAGGGACCTTGCGCCCACTGGGCCCTCTGGTTCTCCGTAAAAGCGCGAGCACGCCCCCTCACCACACCTGACGTTTCACTTCCCCCCATTTTTCAACCTGACAGCATGGCCTTACTGACGAAAACTCAGCCGGGTTTCAAATCGGGTCAGGTCGCTGACCCGGGTGGCTGCCGAGGTGACGTGCGCTTCCAGTTCCAGTTCGACTTCCAGGCTTCTGCCTTCAATACCCATTCCCGCGACCGCCGGTATCAGGCTGACGCCAGGTTGCAGAGTGCGCGCATCCGCCGCGGGAGCCTGCCCGTCACTGATCCAGTCGACCGTTTTACCGTCCACCCGCACGGTCAGCACCCGCACGCTGAGCGTGCCCGCACCAAAGCGGTATTGCCCGGCATAAGCCGCTGGCGCGACCAGCGTCAGGCGCAACGGGCCTGGTTGTTCGCATTGGACGTTGGCCTGAGCACGACGCAATCCGAAACTCAATGGATCACCCGGCGGTGACTGCGCCAGCAATTGCCCGCGTGTCGTGCGGCCAAAATCGACGACGGCCGGGCCCAGTCTGACGCTGCAGTCGGGCCGGGCCTGCGCCCAGCCCATGTGCGTCAACAGGCACAGCCATACAACGCCTGCCACCCGATTTTTGATGCCGTGCATGGTGCTTTCCTTTTTCAGACAGTCCGGCAGAGGGCCTGCGCGGTTTCGTACAGCGCATAAGGGTCACGCGCCTCGCTCATGGCGAACTCCAGTCGACAGCGCTGACCGCCCGCAAGCCGCAGATACAGTTCGAGGTCAGGCTGTACGTCGGACAGGAAAATCTGTCCGGCACCCAGCACGCTGGTGATGTATTGCTCCTGTGCGTCGAACACGCCGAGCCCCTTGTCGACCAACACGTTATCCACCGTGCGCACCTCTAACAGCACCCGCCGAGCCGTGACCATGTCGAACGCCAGGCGCGGCACCGCGCCGCGTCCAGCCTCGACCTCCTGATAGGCGTTATGCACATCGACGTTGTGTCCCAGGCTGGCGGTGTCGATCTCCACCCGGCCCTTGCTGTAGGCCGGCAGGCTGGCTGCCACCGCATGGCCGGAACGGTCGGTCCAGACCGGGCCTCGCGGGGTGATCAGGCGCACCCCGGCGCTGTCGCCCGCCTTGAGCAATGCGAAGGTCTCGCGCAGCGGATAAGGCGACAGCGTCACGCCGGCGTCATGCACCAGCGCACCGCCGCGCAGGCCGACGTCATAGCTCTCGTCGCCGCTACCGCTGCGCGAGTAACCCGCATCCAGCTGACTGTATCGGGGCAACAGATTGACCCGCCCGTTGAAACCCGATTGGCCACTATCCGGCCGCTCCGCACCGAGGCTGTAGGCCAGGGTATCGCTGACTTGTTCGTTGAATCGCAGGCCGCTGCGCGTGCCGCCGACCGAGTCATTGCGCACGTAACCGCGCAACGTCCGCTGCGATCCCAGCGGCACACTCACGCTCAGATATGCTGCCGTACCTCGGGCATCGTCCGCTACCCCGGCGATATCCCGCTCCAGGGTGAAAGAAACATTGGCCCGACGAATCATCTGCGACCAGGCAACGGCGACCCGTGAGGTCACCGTCCCGTCGAACATTGAGAACCGCGAGTAACTCCCAGAGAAACCACCCAGAGTCAGACTGCCCGCACTGAGGCTCGCACTCAGTTGATTGCGCACGCGCTGGAACGGCTGGTCATCGCGCGGATTCCACGCGGTGTCCGACAGCGTGCGGAAATCCCGGGTCTGCTGAGTCAGCGCCAGACTGGCCGATAGCCTTTCGCCTAACAAACCATTCGCCGCCCACTGTACCTGGGTGCCGGACAGTGCTTGATCCTGGGCCCGCGACATCACCTGCCGACCGCTCAGTACGAGGCGCTCACCGACGGCGCCCTGCATCGCCCAGCCCAACGATTGATAGCCGTTGCCGAACATCGCACCGGCCGTGGCTTGCCAGCGCGGGCTCAGGCGCCAGTCCTTGCTGGCGGCAGCAAACGACGGTGCATCACGCTCGTCGCCGGCGTAACGCCGCACCTTTCCCGCGGCCAGTCCATAGCCCGCCACCCTGCCCGGCAGCGTACTAAGCAGTTGCGTCGCCGGGACAATAAAGCGCCGCTGCTGACCGTCCTCTTCGTGCACCGTGACCTCAAGATCCACGCTCTGACTGAGCAGCGGCAAACCCACCAGGGTGAAGGGGCCGCTGGGCACTAGGGTGGTATAGATCAGCGCACCGTTCTGGTTGACCTCGATTCTCGCGGCGGAGTAGGCAATGCCCTCGACTCTGGCACCGGCGCTGTCCTCGTCCAGTTCCATCAGTGCCATTTCGGGCTGCAACTGAAAACCGTTGAATGCCTCACCGGAAAACAGCGGCGAGACCATGTTCAATTGCCCCAATTGAAGGTTGGCCTGATAGCGTTCCGAGGTGTGTGAAGCGTAGGCATACAGGTGTTCGAGGCTGCCCTGTCCGGCGAATTCGCTGTAAGCCTGGCGGCTGCGAAAGGACCAGTCAGCCGTGTTCAAACCCAGTTCACTGTTGAGGCTGCGGTACTGGCTGGATTGCCCGGCGAACCGACTGCCGAGCAGCAAGGCATCGTAGTTGAACAGCCCCGCCGTACCGCCGTTGAAGAAACGCCGTTGCGCCGGATGATCGGGCAGCAGCGTATCGGTCGGCATCAGCAGATCGATGTGTTGCCGAGAAGGATCGGCTTGCACCACGGCTTGCGGAAACCGTCGGGCAAACAGTTCGCATCCCGAACCGGGCTCCGACTCGACGTGATCTGCCCTGATGCCGCCACGCTCCAGCAAAGGCGGCGCGAAACACAGATCACCTGCGGCATCGAACGTCACCCGCAACCGCCCCTTGGGCACACCATTGACCGCCAGCGTTACGGTTTGCGCACCCTCGCGAAAACGCGGTACCTGGCTGAAATACTCGGCCAGATGCGGATCCAGCCCGCGAGACCTGAGCACATCCTGATTGAACTGCACCGCGGCCGGCACTGCCCGGGTGTCACTTGAAACGGCATGACTGTGCATCGGCGGACAAACCCAAGTGATGACCAGCAAAACGCCAGCCCAGCGCCTCCCGTGCATCAGTCCGGCACCAACGGCGCGTCAACGTGCCCGATGGCAAATCCGTAAGTGGTCACCGGGAACAATCGCACTTGTGTCGGCCGACGGCCCGGGTCGACGGCACCGCTCAACGTCAGTTGCTCACCGGGCAACACGTACGTGCGCCCCAGATCGATCTCCTGCTCTCCCGGCAGCAAATTCACCGCGTGGCCAAGACGCACGACATACGGACTGGGGTTACGCACCTGGACCACGCTGCCCTGGCGCGTCCAGACCAGATGTTTCCAGGGTTCGCGGTCGACCGGTAATTTGGCCGGACGCAGGATGACGGGAATGTTCTGCCGCACGCTCAGGCTTACCTGGGCTTTGCCGGTCGAGTCTTGCGGCGCGATGCCCTCGAACACCACACGCTTGAGGCGCTCGGTTTGCAGCGGTTCGGCGCTGCGCAGGATGAACCGCACACGCTGCGTGGTCCCGGGTTCGACGCGCGCCACCGGCGGCGTCAGTAATAACAGTGACTCAGTGTCTTGCGGCACGTCTTCGATGGAAGTGTGCAGCAGCGCCGGATGTGACTCGCTGTTGAGCACATTGATCCCTGCTTCACCGACGCCTTCATCGAGCACGACGACGGGCGTTTCGGGAACCATCCCCGCCGCCCGAACAGGATCGGGCCCCCACAAAGAAACCAGCAGCATGCTGGCGATGGTGTTGCGCACAAAGGCGTTCATGTAAGGCTCCACAGGCAAGCGCGCAGACGCCATCAGCGCCGGACAACGAGCCAGCCGATTGTGTTGATTGGAAATGACAAGCCTGGACGCCACCCAAACCCGTCGAGGGGTTCTGCGGCTCATGCGGCACTGCCCGACCACGGTTCGCGGCAGTGCCTTGTCCTCAGAGGTAGAGCAGTTCGAACGTCGCCGAACCGTTGAGTGAAATGTCAGAGGTAATCGGCAGACTCGACGTCGGGCCTATGACGGGCACCAGCGTTATGGGGAAGGTATGCACCATTCCGGGCAGAGGGCCTGCGGCCGTACTGCGCCCCCAGGAATAACGCAGGTTGCCCTCATAGTTTTTACCCAGGAGCGTGGCAGTATCCGGCTCGCTCCAATTGGCGCTGGTACCTTGCTTGTACATCACACTCGACAACTCGCCATCGACAGAGGGTTTGCCGAATCGCAAGCCATAGCCGCCGATCTTGTTGCCGCCCACCTCACCGATTCCGAAGATGTACATTTTCCAATCGGTGCCATCGACAACGATGCCCGGCCGTTGAGTATGGGCCTGGTTGTCATGCACCTTGATGGCCATCGGCGCGGACGCCGAGCAACTGACGCTCAAGGTGATATTGCGGTTGGTCAGTTCGGTCTGATAATCGCGGTTCAGCGATGCGGCAGAGATGTTGCCCAGGTCTACCAAGTTGCCGCCGGAAAAAGCGGGGGTGCAGGAGGTCGGGATGATCGTCCCGGTAATGGTCAGATCTGTTGAGTCAGCCATGACCAGCGCTGGACAGAGCGCGCTTGCAACAGCCATTGCACGAAAGGTATTACGCATGAAAATTCTCACTCCATAAGAATCGAAAGATGACATTCATCTGCGCTTTTTCTGAGTAAAAACAGGAAAGATCCTGCATCAGAATCAGCGCCGTCATTATTCCGATTGCTGTATAGGAGTGATGTAAGGCGAAGTAACAATCGACACCGGAAAATTCGCTACAAGACGTAGCTGATGTGAGCCGGAAAATTCCTCAATCTGTTGAAGAACTTCCCTCCTGCCGACAGTCATAGGCTACAAGCCGCTCTAGTCGGCGCGTCGGCTCCGCCGAATAACCCGTCACGCCCGCCGTGCCATACTCCAGGCCCGCCCACATTCGGAAACATCTGACTTGAGTTCCAGACACGCCCTTACGCTTGCACTGCTGGTCGTCCTGCCGCTGAGCGGGTGCACCACGCTCGATGCTCCCCGGACGCCAAGCCAGGCCCTGCCGGCGAAGGAGTCTGCGTTCGGTCGTTCAATTCAGGCGCAGGCAGCGCCCCATCAGGGACAGTCCGGTTTCCGCCTGTTGTCCAACAGCACCGAAGCGTTCACCGCACGCGCCGAACTGATCCGCCACGCGCAAACCAGTCTCGACTTGCAGTACTACATCGTCCACGACGGCATCAGCACGCGGATGCTGGTTGAGGAACTGCTCAAGGCTGCCGACCGTGGCGTGCGCGTACGAATCCTGCTTGACGACACCACCAGCGACGGCCTGGACCAGATCATCGCCACGCTGGCGGCGCATCCGCAGATCCAGATTCGCTTGTTCAACCCGCTGAATCTGGGGCGCAGCACGGGCGTGACCCGGGCGGCCGGGCGCCTGTTCAATCTGTCGCTGCAACACCGGCGAATGCACAACAAGCTGTGGCTGGCGGACAACAGCGCGGCCATCGTGGGTGGGCGCAATCTGGGCGACGAGTATTTCGATGCCGAGCCAAACCTGAATTTCACCGACATCGACATGCTCAGCATGGGGCCCGTGGCCGAGCAACTCGGGCACAGCTTCGATCAGTACTGGAACAGCGCGCTGAGCAAACCGATCGAAGCATTTCTAACCAGCAAACCCTCAGCCAAGGATCTGCAGAACACCCGCACACGCCTGGAAGAATCGCTGGAGGACACCCGCAAGCAGAATCACGCGCTGTATCAGCAGTTGATGAAGTTCAAGACCGAACCACGCATGGACATCTGGCGCACAGAGCTGATCTGGGCCTGGAACCAGGCGCTGTGGGATGCGCCGAGCAAGGTGCTGGCCAAAGCTGAGCCTGATCCACAATTGTTGCTGACCACGCAACTGGCGCCGGAGCTGAAGGGCGTCAGCAAAGAACTGATCATGGTTTCGGCGTACTTCGTACCCGGCCAGCCGGGGCTGGTGTACCTGACCGGACGCGCCGACGCGGGCGTTTCAGTGACCCTGCTGACCAATTCGCTGGAAGCCACCGATGTGCCGGCCGTGCACGGCGGCTATGCCCCCTATCGCAAAGCGCTGCTGGAGCATGGCGTGAAACTGTTCGAGCTGCGTCGCCAGCCCGGTGATGGCGGCGGCAGCGGCCCGCATATTTTTTACAGCAAATCGTTTCGCGGCTCGGACTCCAGCCTGCACAGCAAAGCGATGATCTTCGACCGACAGAAGTCGTTCATCGGCTCATTCAACTTCGACCCGCGCTCAGTGCTTTGGAACACCGAAGTCGGGGTGTTGGTGGACAGCCCCGAACTCGCCGGGCATGTGCGCGAACTGGCCCTGCAAGGCATGGCACCGGCACTGAGTTACGAGGCAACGCTTGAGAACGGGCAGATTGTCTGGGTGACCGAGGACAACGGCCAGATGCACACCCTGACCAAAGAACCGGGGAGTTGGTGGCGACGGTTCAATGCGTGGTTCAGCACCACCGTCGGTCTTGAGCGAATGCTGTAGCCCGGCCAGAGGTATTCCCCCGCACGCATTCAGGCAGGCTCGGCCACCGCGCCAAACGCGCCTTGGCGCGACACCAGAATCACCAGGCCAAACGCCCCTGCCGCCATCAACAACGGCAGCGCATGGCCGCTGATCCACTGACTGCCCGCCCCCGCCGCCAATGGCCCGACCAGGCAGCCAACGCCCCACAGTTGCGCGATGTGCGCATTGGCACGCACCAGCGCATCGTCGCGATAACGTTCACCGATGAGGATCAGCGACAGCGTGAACAGTCCGCCAGCACTGGCGCCGAACAGCACCCACAACGGCCAGATCAGCAGCGTATCGATCAGCAACGGAATTGCCAGGCTCGACAGCAACACCACCACGGCGCACCCGGTAAACAGCGTCCTGCGGGATAAACGGTCGGCCAACGCACCAATCGGCAATTGCAGTAACGCATCGCCAACCACCACAGTACTGACCATCGCCAGGGCGATTTCTGCGGTGAAGCCTTGGCGCAGACAGTAAACAGGCAGCAGTGTCAGGATCATCGCCTCGAACGCCGCAAACAACGACACCGCCCAGGTAATCGCCGGCAGCTCACGGGCGAAGCGCCACAGGTCACTGAACGTCACGCTGCTTGCTTCACTGCTCGGCGCACCACTGCGGCCCAGCAACAGCAAGGGCGAAATCGTCAGTAACGCCACACCGACCCAGAAACCGTAATCGTGATCGGTGCCGAGCGCTCCCAGCAGCAAAGGGCCAGACAATTGGCTCAGCGCATAGCTGCTGCCATACAGCGCCACCAGCCGTCCGCGCCATTGCTCGACCACCAGTTGGTTGATCCAGCTCTCGCCGAGGATGAAAACGATGGTCAGGATCACGCCGATCATCAGCCGCAACACCAGCCAGATCGGATAGCTGGGCAACAACGCCAGCAAACCGATCGACAGCGCCCCGGCCCACAGACACAGGCGCATGAGATTGGCCGTACCGAAGCGCGCCGCCAGATGACTGGAGATCTTCGCCCCCAACAGCACGCCAATCGCCGGCATCGCCGCCATCACGCCGATGGCGAAGGCGCCATAACCCCACCCCTCCAGACGCAACGACACCAGCGGCATGCTGACCCCCAGGGCCAGACCGACACTCAAGACAGACGCCAACACGGCGAAATACGTCGCCCAACGCATGTTCCACGCTCCTGTGGATATTCTTGTTTTCACCACAAAACCAATGTGGGAGCGGGCTTGCTCGCGAAGACGGTTTCACATTCAGCAGATGTGCTGAGTGATACACCGCTTTCGCGAGCAAGCCCGCTCCCACAGGGATCCGCGCTTCGTCAGAGAGCCCAGGACAACCGGGCTCCCTCAAGGCTTTACAGCTTGATCCAGGTCGATTTCAGCTCGGTGTACTTGTCGAACGCGTGCAGCGATTTGTCGCGGCCGTTGCCCGACTGCTTGAAGCCACCGAACGGTGCGGTCATGTCGCCGCCGTCGTACTGATTGACCCACACGCTACCGGCACGCAACGCCTTGGCGGTCAGGTGCGCCTTGGAGATGTCCTGCGTCCACACCGCAGCAGCCAGGCCGTACGGCGTGTCGTTGGCAATCTGGATCGCCTCTTCAGCGGTATCGAAAGCGATGACCGACAGCACCGGGCCAAAGATCTCTTCCTGAGCGATCTTCATTGCATTGCTCACACCGTCGAAAATCGTTGGCTCAACGTAGGTGCCACCGGTTTCCTGGAGGATGCGCTTGCCGCCCGCGACCAGTTTGGCGCCATCGGTATGGCCGGACTCGATGTACGACAGCACAGTATTCATCTGCTGGGTATCCACCAGCGCGCCGACGTTCGTCGAAGGATCCAGCGGGTTGCCCGGCTTCCAGGCTTTGAGCGCCTCAATCACCATCGGCAGGAATTTGTCCTTGATCGAACGCTCGACCAACAGACGCGAACCGGCGGTGCAGACTTCGCCCTGGTTGAAGGCAATCGCGCTGGCGGCGGATTCGGCGGCGGCTTGCAGATCCGGGGCATCGGCGAAGACAATGTTCGGGCTCTTGCCACCGGCCTCCAGCCAAACACGCTTCATGTTCGATTCGCCGGAATAGATCATCAGTTGCTTGGCGATCTTGGTCGACCCGGTGAACACCAGCGTATCGACGTCGTTGTGCAGGGCCAGAGCCTTGCCGACGGTGTGGCCGTAGCCCGGTAGTACGTTGAGCACGCCTTTCGGGATACCGGCTTCAACAGCCAGTGCCGCGATACGGATGGCGGTCAGCGGGGATTTTTCCGACGGCTTGAGGATCACCGAGTTACCCGTCGACAGCGCCGGGCCGAGCTTCCAGCAAGCCATCATCAGCGGGAAGTTCCACGGCACGATGGCGCCGACAACGCCCACCGGCTCGCGGGTTACCAGACCCAGTTGATCGTGCGGGGTAGCCGCGACTTCGTCGTAAATCTTGTCGATCGCTTCACCGCTCCAGCTCAGCGCTTGCGCCGCGCCCGGAACGTCGATGTACAGCGAATCACTGATCGGCTTGCCCATATCGAGGGTTTCGAGCAGGGCCAGTTCTTCGGCGTGCTGTTTCAGCAGGCCGGCGAAGCGGATCATGGTGGCTTTACGCTTGGTCGGCGCCAGGCGCGACCAAACGCCGGAATTGAAAGTGGCGCGGGCGTTTTCCACCGCGCGCTGGGCATCGGCGGCGTCACAGCTGGCAATCTTGCCCAGCAGACGGCCATCGACCGGGCTGATGCACTCGAAGGTCTCGCCGGAGACGGCATCAGTGTATTCGCCATTAAGGTAAGCGCGGCCTTCGATCTTCAGGTCGCGAGCACGTTGTTCCCAGTCGGCACGAGTCAGGGTGGTCATTTAAGTGTCCTCCTCTTGTTCAATACGAACGCCGCACGATCATCGCCAGCGCCCTCAGGAATTCTGCCCGGCCAGCCTGCATTTCGGCCCAAGGCACCCGCCACCCTAAACCAGCGGCCGGGGTTGTTTCAATATATTTGACATAAGCGCGCTATACGGCCTTGCGGTGTTCAATTTAATAAACATAGACTTTGGCCCTTTCCAGCCATCGCGCCGTCATCACGGGAGAAAACAACAATGAACATCCAGAACGTCGTCGACATCAGCCTGACTACCGCCTCGGCCGAACGCTACCGGCCGGACCCGGCCAAAGTGCTCAAGGGCGATCCCGAGCAAGCGGTGTTCAATCAATACGACAGCCCTTGTGGGCAAATGAACGTCGGCGTGTGGGAAGGTGCGGAGGGCCAATGGACGGTAAATTACACCGAGCATGAATACTGCGAGATTTTGCAGGGCGTTTCCGTACTGCGTGACAGCGATGGCAATGCCAAGACGTTGCGCGTGGGTGATCGCTTTGTGATTCCGGCGGGGTTCCGTGGCACTTGGGAAGTGCTGGAGGCTTGCCGCAAGATCTATGTGATCTTTGAACAGAAAAAATAACTATATACCGCACAGCCTTACTGAATTGGTCGGACGATGCAGAGGCCCAAAACGGGCACCTCATCCATGCATAAGGAAATGCAATATGACCAATGATGAAGTCTTGCAACAGATTCGCCACTTGATCGGCAGCCGCTATGTGCCGAGCGTCGAGACCTACATCAGCGAGCTGACCGGCCGTGAAAATATCCGCAGCGGACTGGTGGGCACGACTGATCTGCACCCCGAACGCCTGAACATCCAGCAGGATTCAGCAGGCAACATCGAGTCGTTCAGCTTCTACTGAGTACGGCTCAGACGGGCGGCATGGGGAGTAAATCCCGGGTCGTTTCGGGGCAACAAAAAAGGCCCGTATCGTGAGATACGGGCCTTTTTTGTAAGTCGGGAAAAATCAATTACTTGATTTTGCCTTCCTTGTACATCACGTGCTTGCGAACAACCGGATCATATTTCTTGATCTCGATTTTGTCCGGGGTAGTACGCTTGTTCTTGTCGGTAGTGTAGAAGTGACCAGTACCGGCGCTCGAGATCAAACGAATCAATTCACGCATGATTAGCTCCCTTAAATCTTGCCATCGCGGCGAAGTTCGGCGAGCACGACAGTGATGCCACGCTTGTCGATGATACGCATGCCTTTGGCAGATACGCGCAGACGCACAAAACGTTTCTCTTCTTCAACCCAGAAGCGGTGATGCTGCAGGTTCGGCAGGAAACGACGACGGGTTTTGTTGTTTGCGTGGGAAATGTTATTCCCAGTCACCGGACCCTTACCGGTAACTTGACATACTCTCGACATGCCTCAGCCCTCTAAAACCACATGCCCAACCCGGCATGGGTTGGCCGCTTAATCTCTCAGTCATTTGGCGCCAGGCGCCGCGTTTCTTTAGAGGTCTTACCGGCTACACCTACAGTGAAGGAACCGGGCCCCTAGAAAAGAGCGCTGCTTTATACCAGAAAGACCGGGAAGCAACAACAATCGGTGTGCAATCAATCGGTAAAAAGGCGATTTTTCAGGCTGCGAACGCCTTGGATAAAGGCCGGCATTGATTTTTACCGCTCGTCGCAGAAAAACGCCTGCGCGGGCGTTTCGGACTTTTTACGAAGCCACGCAGTCTGAAAAACGGATAGCACTGTGCCCTGAAAATGCAAAATGGGGATAGTCATTTGTAATCCAGACCTCTAGGGTAGGCCTTTTCCAGACTGCACTTGCAGATGGGCCTTCGATCTGTAAAAGGAAACCGACCATGCGCCTCGCTGCCCTACCCCTGCTGCTCGCACCGCTCCTGCTGAGCCCCCTGGCCCAGGCCGCCGCGCTGAGCGTTTGCACCGAGGCCAGCCCTGAAGGGTTCGACGTGGTGCAGTACAACTCGCTGACCACCACCAACGCCTCGGCCGACGTGCTGATGAACCGCCTGGTGGACTTCGACACAGCCAGCGGCAAAGTCGTCCCGAGCCTGGCCGACAGCTGGGAAGTCAGCACCGATGGCCTGACTTATGTGTTCAAGCTACACCCGCAGGTGAAGTTTCATACAACCGATTACTTCAAGCCGACCCGCGAACTGACAGCAGAGGACGTCAAATTCAGCTTTGACCGCATGCTCGACCCTGCCAATCCGTGGCACAAAGTCGCCCAGAGCGGCTTCCCGCATGCGCAGTCGATGCAGTTGCCAGCGCTGATCAAGAAAATCGACGCACTGGATCCGCTGACCGTGCGCTTCACCCTCGATCACCCGGACTCGACCTTTCTGGCGACCCTGAGCATGGGTTTCGCCTCGATCTATTCCGCCGAATACGCTGACAAGTTGCTAAAGGCCAACGCGACGGAAAAGCTCAACAGCCAACCGATCGGCACCGGCCCGTTCGTGTTCGCCCGTTTCCAGAAAGACGCCTCGATCCGCTACAAGGCCAACCCGGATTATTTCGCTGGCAAGCCATCGGTTGATCCACTGATCTTCGCCATCACCCCGGACGCCAACGTGCGCCTGCAAAAACTGCGGCGCAACGAGTGCCAGATCGCGTTGTCGCCGAAGCCATTGGACGTACAGGCAGCGCTGAAAGAGCCGACGCTGAAAGTCGAAAAGACTGACGCGTTCATGACTGCTTTCGTTGGCATCAACAGCCAACATCCACCACTGGACAAGCCGCAAGTGCGCCAGGCAATCAATCTTGCCTTCGATAAGGCCAACTACATCAAAGCCGTGTTCGAAGACACCGCCGAAGCGGCTAACGGCCCTTATCCGCCGAACACCTGGAGCTATGCGAAAAACCTGCCGGGGTATCCTTACGACGTGGCGAAAGCCAAGGATCTGATGGCCAAGGCCGGCTTGAAGGACGGCTTCCAGACCACCATCTGGACGCGTCCGTCCGGCAGCCTGCTCAACCCCAAC
Organism: Pseudomonas sp. EA_65y_Pfl2_P74; assembly: GCF_963970575.1. Classification (NCBI taxonomy): domain Bacteria; kingdom Pseudomonadati; phylum Pseudomonadota; class Gammaproteobacteria; order Pseudomonadales; family Pseudomonadaceae; genus Pseudomonas; species Pseudomonas sp. EA_65y_Pfl2_P74. Next base: position 38,348 of record NZ_CAXAOQ010000039.1, on the reverse strand, counting down.
CCAAGCCTCGGCGCGCAGATGTTGCAATCGGACCTGGCGGAAATCGGCATTCAGGCGGAAATCCGCGTGATCGAATGGGGCGAATTGATTCGCCGCGCCAAGGCCGGCGAGCATGACTTGCTGTTCATGGGCTGGGCGGGCGACAACGGCGACCCGGACAACTTCCTCACGCCGCAGTTTTCCTGCGCGGCGGTCAAGTCTGGTACCAACTTCGCCCGCTACTGCAATGCCGATCTGGACAAGCTGATCAGCGCGGGCAAGACCACCAGCGAGCAAGGCGTGCGCAGCAAGCTTTATGAGCAGGCGCAGGCGCAGATCCAGCAGCAGGCGCTGTGGCTGCCGCTGGCGCACCCGACGGCCTTCGCGTTGACGCGCAAGGATGTCCAGGGCTACTCCGTCAGCCCGTTTGGACGGCAGGACTACTCCAGGGTTACGTTCAAGTAGCCTGACACAGCACACCCCCACTGTGGGAGCGTGCTTGCTCGCGAAGGCGCCGGATCAGCCAACACATTTATTGACTGATACACCCCCTTCGCGAGCAAGCCCGCACACAGGGGCTTGCATCGCCCCGCCAGATTTACATCCAGCCACTCTCCGCCATCGACAACGGCTCCCCGTCGCCGACGATGAAGTGATCCAGCACCCGCACATCAATCAGCTCCAATGCCTTTTGCAAGCGCTTGGTCAGCAGCCGATCCGCCTGACTGGGATCAGAGTTTCCTGACGGGTGGTTGTGGCACAGGATCACGGCCGCTGCGTTGTTTGCCAAGGCGCGCTTCACCACTTCCCGGGGATGCACGCTGGTGTTGTCGATCGAGCCGCGAAACAGCGCCTCGAATGTCAGCACCTGATGTTTGGAGTCCAGAAACAGACAACCAAACACTTCGTGAGGCTCGTGGCGCAACATGGATTTGAGGTAATCACGAACGATTTGAGGGTTTTCCAGTGCCGGTTTCTGCCGTGATCGCTCGGCCAGATGACGCTTGCTCATTTCTTGAGCCGCTTGCAACTGAGCAAACTTCGCAGGCCCCAGGCCTAATTGTTTGCTGAATGCTTCCTGATCGGCCTCAAGCAGCAAACGCAGGCTGCCGAACCGAGTCAACAGTTGTCGTGCCAGATCCACCGCGCTTATTCCGGGCAATCCGGTCCGCAGAAAAATGGCCAACAACTCAGCGTCCGAAAGATTCGCCGCCCCATGCTCCAACAACCTTTCCCGCGGCCGTTCCGCCGCAGGCCAATCACGAATACTCATAGCGCTTCCTTGTCTGTGGGCGCCGCTGTTCCATAGCGGTCGCTGTGATATCGTAGCCCATCTTTTTTGCGGGCGAATTCACCCTGGGGAGGGGGTTTCGCCACGTATGTCACCCACGATATGAAAGGCAGACCTATGCAGCGGCTGTATCGGAAACGCATCGTTCTGGGCGTCGGCGGCGGTATTGCGGCCTACAAGAGCGCTGATCTGGTTCGTCGCCTGATCGACCAGGGCGCCGAAGTGCGCGTAGTCATGACCCACGGCGGCGCCGAGTTCATCACCCCGCTGACCATGCAAGCCTTGTCCGGGCACCCGGTTCATCTGGATTTGCTCGACCCGGCCGCCGAAGCGGCGATGGGCCACATCGAGCTGGCGAAATGGGCTGATCTGGTGTTGATCGCCCCGGCCACCGCCGACCTGATCGCGCGCCTGGCTCAAGGTATTGCCAATGATTTGCTGACCACGTTGGTGCTGGCCACCGACGCCGTCGTGGCTGTCGCTCCGGCAATGAATCAAGCGATGTGGCGCGACCCGGCGACCCAGGCCAACCTGCAACGGCTGGAGAGCCGTGGCCTGAAGACTTTCGGCCCGGCCTCCGGAAGCCAGGCCTGCGGCGATGTCGGCATGGGCCGCATGATGGAAGCCACCGATCTGGCCCAATGCGCCGCGGACTGCTTCCAGCGCCAGGCGCTGACCGGCAAACATGTGGTGATCACCGCCGGTCCGACTCAGGAAAACATCGACCCGGTGCGCTACATCACCAACCACAGCTCCGGAAAAATGGGCTTTGCCCTGGCCGAAGCGGCGGTGGAAGCCGGCGCCCGCGTCACGCTGATCAGCGGCCCGGTGCATCTGCCGACCCCGGATCGCGTCACGCGCATCGACGTGGTCAGCGCCCGCGACATGCTCGCCGCGTGCGAAGCCGCAATCCCTTGCGACGTGTTCATCGCCTCTGCAGCGGTGGCCGACTACCGTCCGGAAGTCGTCGCCCCGCAAAAACTCAAGAAAGATCCTACGAGCGGTGACGGCTTCGTCCTGCAAATGGTGCGTAACCCGGATATCCTCGCCACCATCGCGACCCGCCCCGATCGTCCGTTCAGTGTCGGCTTCGCCGCCGAAACCGAACACCTGCTCGACTACGCTGCACGCAAGCTGAAGGACAAGAACCTCGACCTGATCGTCGCCAACGACGTCGCCAACCCGAGCATCGGTTTCAACAGCGAAGAAAACGCCTGCAGCGTGATTGACCGTGAGCTGCACGCCACGGTTTTCGCCCAGACCAGCAAGAGCAAGATCGCTCGCCAACTGGTCACTTTTATCGCCGAACGTCTGAACCAGGTTTAATTTACATGCACGCTTTGCAAGCCAAGATTCTCGACCCACGCATCGGTACCGAATTCCCGCTGCCGCAATACGCCACCCCGGGCTCCGCCGGCCTCGACCTGCGCGCCATGCTGGAACAGGACATCGTGATCAAACCGGGTGAAACCGTGCTGATCCCTACCGGTCTGTCGGTTTACATCGGTGATCCGAATCTCGCCGCGCTGATCCTGCCGCGCTCGGGCATGGGCCATAAGCACGGCATAGTTCTCGGCAACCTGGTCGGGCTGATCGACTCCGATTACCAGGGCCCGCTGATGGTGTCCTGCTGGAACCGTGGCCAGACCGACTTCACCATGACCGTCGGCGAACGTCTGGCGCAACTGGTGCTGGTGCCGGTGGTGCAGGCGCATTTCGAAATGGTTGAAGAGTTCGTCGAAACCGAGCGCGGCACTGGCGGGTTTGGCCACACCGGCACCAAGTAACCAGCACTGATACGCCTCTGCAGGAGCTGCCGCAGGCGGCTCCTACAGGGGGAATTTGTGCATTTTCAACGACAGGTTTTAACAGCGTAAATCAAGGTTTTGCCGGCCGAAAGCCACGCCCGCCGAGGTGTCATGGCCCTTTCACACCACGAACTCTCTGTGAAAAACGCCGTCATACCCTTCAGTTTGAGCCTGCCGCCGAGTGAATCGTCGGTCTGTCCTGCCACTTTCGAGATGGAGCACTTCCGCAGATGAGCACCCCCGCCAAGCTTGCCCCGAAACTACCCGACAGCATCTTTCGCGCCTATGACATTCGCGGCACCGTACCGCAATTCCTCAATGCCGAAACCGCTTACTGGATCGGCCGCGCTATCGGTTCGCAGAGCCTGGCCCAAGGCGAGCCGAACGTTTGCGTCGGTCGCGATGGCCGCCTGTCCGGTCCGGAGCTGGTTGCAGAACTGATCCGCGGTATCGCCGAAAGCGGCTGCCACGTCAGTGATGTTGGCCTGGTGCCGACCCCCGCGCTTTACTATGCCGCCAACGTCCTGGCCGGCAAATCCGGGGTGATGCTCACCGGCAGCCACAACCCGTCGAACTACAACGGCTTCAAGATCGTGATCGCCGGCGACACCCTCGCCAACGAACAGATCCAGGCCTTGCACGAACGCCTCAAGACCAACAATCTGAGCAGCGGCCCGGGTAGCGTCACCGAGGTCGAAATCCTCGACCGTTACAACACCGAAATCGTCCAGGACATCAAACTGGCCCGTCGCATGAAGGTCGTGGTCGACTGCGGCAACGGCGCGGCCGGCGTGATCGCTCCGCAACTGATCGAAGCGCTGAACTGCGAAGTCATCCCGCTGTTCTGTGAAGTCGACGGCAATTTCCCCAACCATCACCCGGATCCGGGCAAGCCTGAGAACCTCGTCGACCTGATCGCCAAGGTCAAGGAAACCAACGCCGACATCGGTCTGGCCTTCGACGGCGACGGTGACCGTGTCGGCGTGGTGACCAACACCGGCAGCATCGTTTATCCCGATCGCTTGCTGATGCTGTTCGCCCGTGACGTGGTGGCACGCAACCCTGACGCGCAAATCATCTTCGACGTCAAATGCACCCGCCGCCTCGTACCGCTGATCAAGGAATACGGCGGTCGACCGCTCATGTGGAAGACCGGTCATTCATTGATCAAAAAGAAAATGAAACAATCCGGCGCTCTATTGGCCGGTGAGATGAGTGGACACATCTTCTTCAAGGAGCGCTGGTTCGGTTTCGATGACGGCATTTACAGCGCCGCACGGCTGCTGGAAATCCTCAGCAAGGAAAAATCCACCGCCGAAGAGCTGTTTGCGACCTTCCCGAACGATATTTCTACGCCTGAAATCAATATCCATGTGACCGAAGAGAGCAAATTCAGCATCATTGATGCTCTGCACGACGCACAGTGGGGCGCAGGCGCTGACCTGACCACCATCGACGGCGTGCGGGTCGATTACGCCAAAGGCTGGGGCCTGGTGCGCGCGTCCAACACCACACCGGTGCTGGTGCTGCGCTTCGAGGCCGATGACGAGGCTGAATTGCAGCGCATCAAAGATGTGTTCCACGCCCAACTGAAACGCGTTGCACCTGATCTCCAACTACCGTTCTGATCCACCCGGAGCCCTGAATGACCCTCGAACGCGAAGCCGCCGCCCACACCGCCCAGGTCCTGTCCGAAGCGCTGCCTTACATCCGACGTTATGTCGGCAAGACCCTGGTGATCAAATACGGCGGCAACGCGATGGAAAGCGAGGAGCTGAAAACCGGCTTTGCCCGCGACATCGTCTTGATGAAAGCCGTGGGCATCAACCCGGTGGTCGTGCACGGCGGCGGCCCGCAGATCGGTGATCTGCTCAAGCGCCTGTCGATCGAAAGCCATTTCGTCGATGGCATGCGCGTCACCGACGCCGCGACCATGGACGTGGTGGAAATGGTCCTCGGCGGCCAAGTCAACAAAAGCATCGTCAACCTGATCAACCGTCATGGCGGCAGCGCCATCGGCCTGACCGGTAAAGACGCCGGGCTGATTCGCGCGAAGAAGCTGACCGTCACCCGCCAGACCCCGGAGATGACCCAGCCGGAAATCATCGACATCGGTCAGGTGGGCGAAGTGGTCGGGATCAACACCGAACTGCTGAACCTGCTGGTCAAAGGCAACTTCATCCCGGTGATCGCACCAATCGGCGTGGGTGAAAACGGCGAGTCGTACAACATCAACGCAGATCTGGTGGCCGGCAAAGTCGCCGAAGCGCTGAAGGCCGAGAAACTGATGCTGTTGACCAACATCGCCGGCCTGATGGATAAGTCTGGCCAGGTATTGACCGGCCTGAGCACCCAACAGGTCGACGACCTGATCGCCGATGGCACCATCTACGGCGGCATGCTGCCGAAGATCCGCTGTGCACTGGAAGCGGTTCAGGGTGGCGTGGGCAGCTCGCTGATCATCGACGGTCGCGTACCGAACGCGATCCTGCTGGAAATCTTCACCGACACCGGTGTGGGTACGCTGATCAGCAATCGCAAGCGTCCGTAAGCAGTCGCGCAAACGAAAAGACCCCGCTCAGCCAGACTGAGCGGGGTCTTTTTTTGCCTGCTTTCAGCGATCAGACGCCGAACTGGGCGCGGTACGCTTCCACGGCTGGCAAATGCTGCTTGAGCTGCGGATCGTCAGCGAGGAACTCCAGCACCTGGTTCAACGAAACAATGCTGATCACCGGAATGCCGAAATCGCGCTCCACTTCCTGGATTGCCGACAACTCACCGTTGCCACGCTCCTGACGGTTCAGGGCGATCAGCACGCCGGCGGCCTTGGCGCCGTCCTGGGAAGCGATGATCTGCATCACTTCGCGGATCGCGGTGCCAGCGGTGATCACGTCGTCGATGATCAGCACGTCGCCCGTCAGCGGAGCGCCGACCAGACTGCCGCCTTCGCCGTGGGCCTTGGCTTCTTTGCGGTTGAAGCACCATGGCAGGTCACGGTCGTGATGCTCGGCCAGTGCGACAGCAGTGGTCGCCGCCAGCGGGATGCCTTTGTAGGCGGGGCCAAACAAAACGTCGAAGGAAATACCGCTTTCGGCAATGGCTGCGGCATAGAAGCGCCCTAGCTGGGCCAAGGCCGAGCCCGTGTTGAACAGGCCGGCGTTGAAGAAGTAAGGACTGGTGCGCCCGGACTTCAGGGTGAACTCACCGAAGCGCAAAACGCCGCGATCGATGGCAAAACGAATGAAATCGCGCTGATACGCTTGCATGAAAAAAACCCCAAATACCACGGATTTAGCTAATTAGCTTGACGCCGTGTATCATACACGCACGCGATTTTTGGGGCCATTTATGCGGATCATCAGTGTGAACGTCAATGGTATTCAGGCTGCAGTCGAGCGTGGTTTGCTCAGTTGGCTGCAAGCACAGAATGCCGACGTCATCTGCCTGCAGGACACCCGTGCCTCCGCCTTTGAACTGGATGACCCAGCCTTCCAACTGGATGGCTACTTCCTTTATGCCTGCGATGCTGAAGTCCCTGCCCAAGGTGGCGTGGCTTTGTATTCGCGGTTGCAACCGAAGGCTGTCATCAGCGGTCTCGGTTTCGAGACGGCCGACCGCTACGGGCGCTACCTGCAAGCAGATTTCGACAAAGTCAGTATTGCCACCTTGCTGCTTCCTTCGGGGATGAACGGCGATGAGGACTTGAACCAGAAGTTCAAGCTCATGGACGACTTCGGCAAGTACCTGGACAAACAGCGGCGCAAACGTCGCGAGTACATTTATTGTGGCTCGCTGTATGTTGCGCAGCAGAAGCTAGACATCAAGAACTGGCGCGACAGCCAGCAATCCCCGGGCTTCCTGGCGCCAGAACGCGCCTGGATGGACGAGATTGTCGGCAACATGGGCTATGTCGATGCCCTGCGTGAAGTCAGCCGTGAAGGCGACCAGTACAGCTGGTGGCCGGACAACGAACAGGCCGAGATGCTCAATCTGGGCTGGCGCTTCGATTACCAGATCCTGACCCCAGGCCTACGGCGCTTTGTTCGCAGTGCACGCCTGCCGCGTCAGCCACGGTTCTCGCAACATGCACCGCTGATCGTCGACTACGATTGGACGCTGACCATCTAAGCGTCGATTCACAGTTGAAAAAATGCCCGTATCGCAAGGTACGGGCATTTTTTATGTCTCGGATTCAAGCAGTCCGAACCTCAAATCACGGCAAAAAACGGCAAGACCAGGTACAGCTTGATCACGATGACATTGATGATGTCGATGAAGAACGCCCCCACCATGGGCACCACCAAAAACGCTATCTGCGAAGGTCCGTAGCGCTGCGTTACCGCCTGCATGTTGGCAATGGCCGTTGGCGTCGCACCGAGACCAAAACCGCAATGCCCTGACGCCAGCACGGCCGCATCGTAATTGCTGCCCATCATTCGGAACGTTACGAAAATCGCAAATAGCGCCATGACCAAGGCTTGTACCGCCAGGATGATGAAGATCGGCAACGCCAGCGCCGCCAGATCCCACAACTTGAGCGACATCAGGGCAATAGCCAAAAACAGCGACAGGCTGACATTGCCCAGGACCGAGACCTCACGCTCGAATACCTCATACAGGCCAAGCGCCGACAGCCCATTGCGCAAAACCACCCCCACGAACAGGACACAAACAAACGTCGGCAACTCGAATGCTGTCCCCTGTAACCAGCCATTCAACAGATTGCCAGCCAACAGACTGACCGCGATCAGCGCGAGCGTTTCGATAAATGAAAACGGCGTAATCGAGCGCTCCTTGTTTGGCTGCTCAAAGCCTTTGGGCAGCCGAGGCGCGTCCTGACTTTTGCAACCGGGCACTTGCACACGCTTGATCAGCAGACGAGCAACCGGGCCTCCAATCAAACCACCCAGCACCAAGCCAAAGGTCGCAGCGGCAATCGCCAACTCCGAGGCGGAAGCCAGACCGTACTTCTCACTGAATACCGTTCCCCACGCGGCGCCAGTACCGTGACCGCCCGCCAGGGTGATGGAACCTGTCAGCAGGCCCATCAGCGGATCGAGTCCGAGCATTGTGGCCATTGCGATTCCCATGGCGTTCTGCACGACCAGAAGCCCGGCAACCGCGAGTAGAAATATCCCAACGACGCGACCGCCCCTCTTCAGGCTGGCGAAATCCGCACTCAGGCCAATGGTGGCAAAAAACGCCAGCATCAAGGGCGTTTGCAGCGAAGTGTCAAAGCGCACTTCAATATCAAGCGTGCGCATCAACAGAAGCGCCAAGGCAACTACCAGGCCACCGGCTACGGGTTCGGGAATATTGTAGTTGCGCAAAAAACCAACACGAGTAACAAGTCCGCACCCCAGCAGCAACACTAAAGAGGCGGCCACGAGCGTTCCATAAAAATCGAGCTGAATCATTGGGATTATTCTTGGTTATATATTCAGAGGCGAACTTTTTACCTGGGCACGCCTATTGAATCGGCTGATTGTCTCAACACTGATTGCTTTTGATTCAAGGACCTTCGATGGCTTGAATATATCGAAATATTTCTGACGAAGTATGACGTGCGGCAACTTTAACAATCGGCCAGTCTTATTGCCAAGTACATGAACGACACTAAACCAGTGCAGTTGTGACTAGAAGTGTAGAAACGATAGTTATATATAAATCCATACTACCGCTGATCGCAGACAGACTTTTCCTACACACCAGAGACGTTAATTCAGTTGCAAAAATACAAATGCCCTGACAAGTCAGGGCATTTGTTTTAACGCATTGCGAACGTCATCCGTCGCTCACACGAGGGGTGCGCATTGATCGTTATTTGATCAATCGCCAAGTGAACGGATAGCGGTACGGGAAGCCCTCATTGGCCTTCACGCCCCCAATGATCGTCAGTACCAGCGCACCAATGGCCAACAAACCAAACAGGAAGAAGCCGATCACCAGCAACATCAGCAACAGGCAGATCGCCGAGGCAATCGCGACGGTAATCTGGAAATTAAGCGCTTCCTTGCCTTGGGCATCGATGAACGGATCCGTCTCGCGCTTCATCTGCCACAAGATCAGCGGCCCAATCAGGCTCCCAAACGGAATCCAGAACCCCAGCAAGGCGGACAAGTGACAAAACATGGCCCATTGGCGAACCTCCTGGCTCGGTTTGGGCAGCAACTCTTGCTCGTCACTCATCGCGTTCTCCTTGCGGGTTCGAACCTGCTCAGTCGGCCAGTGCAGCCTTTTGCAGTTCGAAGATTTCGTTCATGCCTTTCTTGGCCAGTTCCAGCATGGCGTTCAGGTCTTCAGGCTGGAACGGCGCGCCTTCAGCAGTACCTTGCACCTCGATGAAGCCACCGGAGCTGGTCATCACTACATTGAGGTCCGTCTCGGCCGCGGAATCTTCAAGATAGTCAAGATCCAGCACTGGCTCGCCCTGATACATGCCCACAGACACAGCGCCGATCATCTGCTTGAGCGGGTCGCCGCCCTTCAGGCCGCCACGCTTCTTGATCACTTTCAGTGCATCGACCAGCGCAACCATGGCGCCCGTGATGGAAGCAGTGCGGGTGCCGCCGTCAGCCTGGATCACGTCGCAGTCGACGTACAGCGTCACGTCGCCCAGCTTGGACATGTCCAGCGCAGCGCGCAGGGAACGGCCGATCAAGCGCTGGATTTCCAGTGTGCGGCCGCCCTGCTTGCCACGGCTGGCTTCTCGCTGGTTACGCTCGCCAGTGGCACGCGGCAGCATGCCGTATTCGGCGGTCAACCAACCCTGGCCCTGACCTTTGAGAAAACGCGGCACACCGTTTTCAACACTCACGGTACAGATGACTTTGGTATCACCGAATTCGACCAGTACCGATCCCTCGGCGTGTTTGGTGTAGTTGCGGGTAATGCGGATCGAGCGGAGCTGATCGGCAGCGCGACCACTTGGACGTTTCATAGGAGATACCTGTACTGGGGACGGAAAACTGCCGAGCATTATAGAGCGGTGCACCGCCACTGGGCACGGGTTAAAAAATCGGGCCGACGATCGAAGGCCCTGAAACACGCATTACCGACGGGCTGCAGCCCTTTGTCACACCGTGTGTTTGGGCGCCTTCGCCGCACTGCGCTACAATCCTGCGCCTTTGCTGCCAGTCGGCTTAAATTCATTGATATCGCGCCTGCGGAGCTCACGTTCCGCGCCGATCTGCATTGCGAGGTCACCGCCATGGTGCACAGCATGACCGCCTTCGCCCGCGTCGAAAAAGCCGGCGTCCAGGGGACCCTGAGCTGGGAATTGCGCTCGGTCAACAGCCGCTATCTGGAACCGCACCTGCGTTTGCCTGAGTCCTTTCGCGACCTCGAAGGCGCCGTGCGTGAGGCGCTGCGCCAAGGCCTGTCGCGGGGCAAACTGGAATGCACCCTGCGCTTCACCGAAGAAAGCACCGGCAAACCGCTGCAAGTCGATCGCGAACGCGCCGCGCAACTGGTCGCCGCCGCCGAAACCGTGGCGGGCCTGATCAAGAACCCTGCCGCACTCAATCCTCTGGAAGTGCTGGCCTGGCCGGGCGTTTTGGTTGCTGACGCGACGGATCCGCAAGCCCTGAACGCCGATGCGCTGGCGCTGTTCAATCAAGGCTTGAAAGAGCTCAAGGCCGGCCGCGAGCGTGAAGGCGCGGAACTGGCGCGACTGATCAACGAGCGCCTGACGTCCATTGAAGAGGACGTCGTGACCCTGCGTGAACTCGTGCCGCAGATGCTTGCCACCCAGCGCCAGAAGGTCCTCGATCGCTTCACCGACATGAAAGCCGAGATGGATCCGCAGCGCCTCGAACAGGAAATGGTCATGCTCGCGCAAAAAAGCGACGTGGCCGAAGAACTGGATCGCCTGAGCACTCACATCATCGAAGTTCGCCGGGTCCTCAAGTCCGGCGGGGCGGCCGGGCGTCGCCTGGACTTCCTGATGCAGGAACTCAACCGCGAAGCCAACACACTGGGCTCCAAGGCCTTCGACCCGCGCAGCACCCAAGCCGCCGTCAACCTCAAGGTGTTGATCGAGCAGATGCGCGAACAAGTGCAGAATATTGAGTAAGGCTACCCCGACATGACCCACAGCACTGGCACCCTTTACATCATTTCCGCGCCCTCGGGTGCGGGCAAGAGCAGCCTGGTCAAGGCGTTGACCGATGCCAATCCGGAGATTCGCGTATCAATCTCCCACACCACTCGCGCCATGCGCCCGGGTGAAGTGAATGGCGTGAACTACCACTTCGTCGAACGCAACGAGTTCGTGAAGATGATCGAGCACGGTGATTTTCTCGAGCGCGCCGAAGTCTTCGGCAATCTCTACGGCACCTCGCAAAGTCACCTGCAACAGACACTGGATGAAGGCCACGACCTGATTCTGGAAATCGACTGGCAAGGCGCCGAGCAAGTGCGCAAGTTGATGCCGCAGGCACGTTCGATCTTCATTTTGCCGCCATCGCTGCAGGCCCTGCACCAGCGCTTGACCAATCGTGGTCAGGACAGCGACGAAATCATTGACGGCCGCATGCGCGAAGCCGTTAGCGAGATGAGCCACTACGTCGACTACGACTACCTGATCATCAACGACGATTTTGCCCATGCTCTGGACGATCTGAAGGCGATTTTCCGTGCCAATCAGTTGATCCAGAAGCGTCAGCAGCAGCGTAACGGTAAATTGCTGGCCGAATTGCTCGGCTAAACAGCACTTCCCAAAACCGCTGCAAGGGCTTTACATTGGCACTTGCAGCGCGTTGAAGGGCTTGGTCAAAAAATCAGCGCTTCCCTAATCGCTGGTGATTTTTTAAACTGTTCAGTCCGCTCGCCCAACCGGGCAGCGCGCATATTGCATTCGCTCCGAGGAATACCATGGCCCGCGTAACCGTTGAAGACTGCCTAGAACACGTGGAAAACCGCTTTGAGCTGGTCATGCTCTCTACCAAGCGTGCCCGTCAACTGGCCACCGGCGGCAAAGAGCCTCTGGTCCAGTGGGAAAACGACAAGCCTACCGTTGTAGCCCTGCGTGAAATCGCTGAAGGCCTGATGAGCTACGAGTTCATCGCCAACGCTGAAATCGTTGAAGACGAACCGCTGTTCGCAGCGTTCGAGGACGAGTCCAACGAGGCCGTCTAAGCCTATGCCTGGTCGACGTAGCACGGCGCGGGGTCACAGCTTACGGCAGGAGTCATCATGCCGAGCATAGACGCCCTCGCCGATCGCTTATCGACCTACCTCGGCAATGACCAGGTCAACCTGGTCCGCCGAGCGTATTTCTACGCCGAACAAGCCCATGACGGCCAGCGCCGTCGTAGCGGCGAGGCGTACGTCACGCATCCTCTTGCGGTGGCGAACATTCTTGCCGACATGCACATGGACCATCAGAGTTTGATGGCCGCGATGCTGCATGACGTGATCGAAGACACCGGTATCGCCAAAGAAGCGCTGCAAGCGCAGTTCGGTGAAACCGTGGCCGAACTGGTCGACGGGGTCAGCAAACTGACCCAGATGAATTTCGAGACCAAGGCCGAAGCCCAAGCGGAAAACTTCCAGAAAATGGCCATGGCCATGGCGCGCGACATTCGCGTGATCCTGGTCAAACTCGCCGACCGCCTGCACAACATGCGCACGCTGGAAGTGCTGTCCGGGGAAAAACGCCGGCGCATCGCCAAGGAAACCCTGGAAATCTACGCGCCCATCGCCAACCGGCTGGGCATGCATGCGATCCGCATCGAATTCGAAGACCTTGGTTTCAAAGCCATGCACCCGATGCGTTCCGCGCGGATCTACCAGGCGGTCAAACGCGCCCGGGGCAACCGCAAGGAAATCGTCAACAAGATCGAAGAGTCCCTTGGTCATTGCCTCGCTATCGATGGCATCCAGGGCGAAGTCAGCGGTCGCCAGAAACACCTCTACGGCATCTACAAGAAAATGCGCGGCAAGCGTCGGGCCTTCAACGAAATCATGGACGTCTATGCGTTCCGGATCATCGTCGACAAGGTCGATACCTGCTACCGCGTGCTAGGCGCTGTACATAATTTGTACAAACCGTTGCCGGGTCGTTTCAAGGATTACATCGCGATCCCCAAGGCCAATGGCTACCAGTCGCTGCACACCACGCTGTTCGGCATGCACGGCGTACCGATCGAGATTCAGATCCGTACCCGCGAAATGGAAGAGATGGCCAACAACGGCATCGCCGCCCATTGGCTGTACAAATCCAGCGGTGACGAACAACCGAAAGGCACTCACGCCCGCGCCCGTCAGTGGGTCAAAGGCGTGCTGGAAATGCAGCAACGTGCCGGCAACTCGCTGGAATTCATCGAGAGCGTGAAGATCGACCTGTTCCCGGACGAGGTCTACGTGTTCACGCCAAAAGGCCGAATCATGGAGCTGCCCAAAGGCTCCACGGCGGTCGACTTCGCTTACGCAGTGCACACCGACGTCGGCAACAGCTGCATCGCTTGCCGGATCAACCGCCGTCTCGCACCGCTGTCCGAACCGCTGCAAAGCGGCTCCACGGTCGAGATCGTCAGCGCTCCCGGCGCGCGTCCGAACCCGGCGTGGCTCAACTTCGTGGTCACCGGCAAGGCGCGCACGCACATTCGTCACGCGTTGAAACTGCAACGCCGCTCCGAATCCATCAGCCTCGGCGAACGCCTGCTGAACAAAGTCCTCAACGGTTTCGACAGTTCGCTGGAGAAGATCCCGGCCGAACGCGTCAAGGCGATGCTCACCGAGTACCGCCTCGAACTGATCGAAGACCTGCTTGAAGACATTGGCCTGGGCAACCGCATGGCCTATGTGGTCGCCCGCCGCCTGCTCGGCGAAGGCGAACAACTGCCTAGTCCGGAAGGCCCGCTGGCGATTCGCGGCACCGAAGGCCTGGTGCTCAGCTACGCCAAATGCTGCACGCCGATCCCGGGCGACCCGATTGTCGGGCACCTGTCGGCGGGCAAAGGCATGGTCGTGCACCTGGACAACTGCCGCAACATCAGCGAAATCAGGCACAACCCGGAAAAATGCATCCAGCTCTCGTGGGCCAAGGATGTCACCGGCGAATTCAACGTCGAACTGCGCGTCGAACTGGAACACCAGCGCGGCCTGATCGCCCTGCTCGCCAGCAGCGTCAACGCGGCCGACGGCAATATCGAGAAAATCAGCATGGACGAACGCGATGGTCGCATCAGCGTCGTCCAGTTGGTGGTCAGCGTCCACGACCGTGTGCACCTGGCCCGCGTGATCAAGAAACTGCGCGCCTTGACCGGGGTGATCCGCATCACCCGCATGCGTGCATAACTCAACCATTACAAGGAGTCATACATGACCAAGACTGTTATCACCAGCGACAAGGCCCCGGCCGCCATCGGCACTTACTCCCAGGCGATCAAGGCTGGCAACACGGTCTACATGTCGGGCCAGATTCCTCTGGACCCAAAAACCATGGAACTGGTTGAAGGCTTCGAAGCCCAGACCGTTCAGGTGTTCGAGAACCTCAAAGCCGTTGCCGAAGCCGCCGGCGGTTCGTTCAAGGACATCGTCAAGCTGAACATCTTCCTCACCGACCTGAGCCACTTCGCCAAGGTCAACGAGATCATGGGCAAGTACTTCGACCAGCCATACCCAGCCCGCGCCGCCATCGGCGTTGCTGCCCTGCCGAAAGGCTCGCAGGTTGAAATGGATGCCATTCTGGTCATCGAGTGATGCGCACGGCGCGGCCTTCAAACGCCGCGCCGACTGCTCAGCAAGAAAAGGTTTTGAAAGGATTCCACCATGCGCAAAGCGCTAGCTCTCTCGCTGCTCGCCATCCTCCTCGGCGGCTGCGCCAGCAACCCTGCCGACCGTGACATCAGCGGTACCTGGATCAATCAGGTGGCGATCGATGCCGCAGCCAAGGGCGGCCCCCTGCGCGAAGCGCTTCAGGCTTACGGCCCGAACCTGGAATGGGACGTCAACACCAAGGCCAGTCAGGCCCGCTACACCAACGGTTTTGAGAATGTCGAAGGACGGCTGCTGGGCGAACAGTCCGGCGCCTGGAAAGTCGACTTCTATGGCAGCTCCGCCAGTGAGCTGAAACGCGACGGCAGCCAACTGGAGCAGGCCGCGAGCGAAAACGAACCGGAACAGGTTTTCGACCGCGCACAGATTCCCGTGCCGGAAGGCGCGCCGATCGGTGCCAGCTTCGAACGTGCGCTGTACTCAGCCTACATGGGCGGCAGCTGGAAAATCGTCAGTGGCCAGGGCGAAGGCAGCACGGTGCAGTTCCAGGCTGACGGCCAGGTCTCGGGCCTGCCTGGCGCCGACCGCTACGCCTTGTGCCTGGCAGGTGACTGCGCGTCGATGAGCAATGGCAACGACAGCATGTGGCTGCAACACAATGGCCAAGGCAACAACTGGCTATTCGTGCGCAAGGGTAATGAGCTGGAGATCCTCCAAGCGGTGAATACCGCCCTGGCGGACGAACAACCGCAGTTCACCCCGGGTGAGCGCAAGTGGTTGCTCGAGAAGCAGTAAGCACGCGCTGAGAACAGCACATAAACCTGTGGGAGCGGGCTTGCTCGCCAAAGCGGTGGATCAGTCGACATTAAAGTTGCCTGACACTCCCTCTTCGCGAGCAAGCCCGCTCCCACAGTTGTTTTCAGGGGTGTCTGGGGGTCAGCATTTACCTTCAAGGATCGCTGCGTAGCCTTCGCGATAAGTTGAATACTTTGGCGTCCAGCCCAACGCTTTCGCCCGGGCATTGCTGCAACGCTTGCTGCCCGTGCGCCGCACGCTGGCATCCTCCGCCCATTCGGTAACCCCCAGATACTCGCGCAACCAGCCCACCACTTCGGCCAGCGGCGCCGGCGCATCATCGACACCGATGTAGACAGGATCCAGCGCCACACCACGGCGATCCGCCTCCAGCAAAAACGCCAGCAACCCCGCCGCATCATCGGCATGAATGCGATTGCCATACAGCGGCGGCTCGACGGCCACACGATAACCGCGCCGCACTTGGGTCAGCAGCCATTCACGGCCCGGTCCATAGATGCCGGTCAAGCGCAAGACGCTCGCCGGGATGCCACTGTTGAGTGCCACCTGTTCGGCCTCCAGCATCAACCGACCTGAATAACCCGCAGCGATTGTCTCGCAGTTTTCGTCGACCCATTCGCCACCTTGCTGCCCATAAACACTGCTGCTGGATACGAATATCAGCCGCTCGGGCACCTGCCCGTAGTCGTCCAGCCAGCTCAGCACGTTCTGCAAGCCCTGCACGTACGCCGCGCGATAACCGGCCTCGTCGTGAGCAGTGGCTGCCGCGCAATACACCAGGTAATCCACAGCGCCTACTGGCCAGGTCGCCGGGCAGTCTTCATTGAACAAGTCGCCGGCAACACCGATCACACCGTCCGGCAAACGCGAGACATCACGGCGCAGACCATGAACCTCCCACCCTGCGGTCAACAGTTGCGAGGCAAGACGACTGCCGACATCACCACAACCGGCAATCAAAACAGAAGGCGCGGACATCAAAAAACTCCCATCGGAAAGGGACAGACTAGCCGTGGCACGGGACAAGCGGCTAGCCATCAAGGAAAAAAAGTTACTCTATTACTTTTGTTAACAAGAATTAATTGCAATAATGCACGCCACTTTTGTTCTCGGCCTCACGAGGCCTGGAAGAGCAACAACGTTTTTCTATCTCAGGTCCGGCCAGCATGACACGTAATCAAATCCCCGCTTCGCCAACCATCCGACCTCGCGCCTGGAGGGCGGTTGCAGCTCTGCTGCTCAGCCTGATGCTGGCACCGACTGCCGCTTTCGCCGACACACAAGCGCCAGCGACCCCAGCCGCCACCGAGCAGACTGCGCCCGCGGCTGCCGCACCTGACGCGACTGCTCCTGCTCAAGCCCTCGACGCCACACCGGCCGAAGCGCCTGAAGTCCTCGAAGCCGACAACTCCCTGGGCATGGCCCACGACCTGTCGCCATGGGGCATGTACCAGAACGCCGACATTATCGTGAAAATCGTGATGATCGGTCTGGCCATCGCCTCGATCATCACCTGGACCATCTGGATCGCCAAAGGCTTTGAGCTGATGGGCGCCAAGCGTCGTCTGCGTGGTGAAATCGCTCAACTGAAAAAATCCGCCACCCTTAAAGAAGCCAGCGCCACTGCGGCGAAGGAAGGCACCCTCGCCAATCTGCTGGTTCACGACGCACTCGAAGAGATGCGCCTGTCGGTCAACAGCCGCGAGAAAGAAGGCATCAAGGAACGCGTCAGCTTCCGTCTCGAACGTCTGGTTGCAGCCTGTGGTCGCAACATGAGCAGCGGCACCGGCGTCCTCGCAACGATCGGTTCCACCGCGCCGTTCGTCGGCCTGTTCGGTACCGTGTGGGGCATCATGAACTCCTTCATTGGCATCGCCAAAACCCAGACCACCAACCTCGCCGTCGTGGCACCCGGTATCGCTGAAGCACTGCTGGCCACCGCATTGGGTCTGGTTGCCGCGATTCCAGCGGTCGTCATCTATAACGTGTTCGCCCGCTCCATCGCCGGTTACAAGGCGCAGGTGTCCGATGCGTCGGCTCAGGTGCTGCTGCTGGTCAGCCGTGACCTCGATCACCAGCCTGAGCGCAGCTCGCAACCGCACATGGTGAAAGTGGGGTAATCGGCCATGGGCCTGCATTTGAAAGAAGGCGCAGACGACGATCTGGCCGAGAACCACGAAATCAACGTCACGCCGTTCATCGACGTGATGCTGGTGCTGTTGATCATCTTCATGGTGGCTGCCCCGCTGGCCACCGTGGACATCAAAGTCGACCTGCCTGTCTCGACTGCCAAACCGGCGCCGCGGCCCGAGAAACCGGTGTTCCTCAGCGTAAAAGCTGACCAGCGCCTGTTCCTCGGCGAAGACGAAGTGACGCCCGAATCCCTCGGCGCCACTCTCGACGCCCGGACCAAAGGCAAAAAAGACACCACCATCTTCTTCCAGGCTGACAAAGGCGTGGATTACGGTGACCTGATGAGCGTGATGGATAACCTGCGCGCCGCCGGCTACCTGAAGGTGGGTCTGGTCGGCCTCGAGAGTGCAGTCAAGAAATGATCACGACGCGCCATAAGCTGACGCGTTACGGCGCCAGCCTCGCCGTGGTGCTGGGCGTTCATGCGCTGGCCATCGCGCTGGCACTGAACTGGACGGCCCGCCCGCCCATCGAATTGCCACCGCAGGCAATGATGGTCGAGCTGGCACCGCTCCCGGCCCCGCCACCGCCGGCTCCGCCGAAAGTCGTCACACCGCCGCCGCCACCGGCTCCGGTTGAAGAGTTGCCGATTCCGAAACTGGCTGAAGCGCCAAAAGCCGAAATTGCGGTGCAAAAGCCCAAACCGAAGCCAAAGCCTAAACCGCCGAAGCCGGTCGAGAAGAAGCTGCCCGATCCACCCAAGGAAAAGCCCTCCGAGGAAAAACCGGCCGACACGCCACCGCCCCCCGCACCGACGGAGAAATCCGCCCAGCCGGCTCCGGGCCCGTCGCCCGCGCAAATGGCCGCCAAGGCCAGTTGGCAAAGCTCTCTGCTCGCGCATTTGGCCAAGTACAAAAAGTACCCGGACAGCGCCCGGGCACGAAACAAGACCGGGACCAACCGTCTGCGTTTTGTGGTCGATGGCGAAGGCAACGTGCTGTCGTTCGAACTGGTGGGCCGTTCCGGCAACGCCGATCTGGACCGGGCCACCCTGGAAATGATCCGCCGCGCCCAACCGTTGCCCAAGCCACCGGCCGACATGTTGACCAATGGCTCGATCGAAATTGTCGCGCCGTTTGTGTACTCGCTTGAGAAACGTCGCTGATCCAGTGCGCGAGCAAGCTTGCTCGCGAAGGCGTCGTGTCAGTCGATATAAACCTATCTGACACACCGTATTCGCGAGCAAGCCCGCTCCCACAAGGGTTATGCGTCGCCCCCTGGATCCGAAACAAAGGCACCCAAAGGTGCCTTTTGCCTATCTGCCCGCGGCAAACCCCACATTGCCCGGTGTCGCACGCCGCCCTCAGTCTGATAACGTGCGTCTATCGATCGCAGCCGGTATGCTTGGCCCGCATCTTCATGGACGCTTGCTATGACCCTCACAGAATTACGCTACATCGTTACC
Source organism: Pseudomonas sp. EA_65y_Pfl2_P74 (assembly GCF_963970575.1). Taxonomy (NCBI): domain Bacteria; kingdom Pseudomonadati; phylum Pseudomonadota; class Gammaproteobacteria; order Pseudomonadales; family Pseudomonadaceae; genus Pseudomonas; species Pseudomonas sp. EA_65y_Pfl2_P74. The sequence continues at coordinate 19,135 of NZ_CAXAOQ010000039.1, read as the reverse complement.
CTCGCCCAAGAGCAGCACTTCGGCCACGCGGCCGAGCGTTGCCACGTCAGCCAGCCGACCCTTTCGGTGGGCGTGAAAAAGCTTGAAGACGAACTCGGTGTGCTGATTTTCGAGCGCAGCAAAAGCGCCGTGCGCCTGACCCCGGTCGGCGAAGGCATCGTCGCCCAGGCGCAGAAAGTCCTTGAGCAGGCCCAAGGCATTCGCGAACTGGCCCAGGCCGGCAAGAACCAGCTGACCGCGCCGCTGAAAGTCGGCGCGATCTATACCGTCGGGCCGTACCTGTTCCCGCACCTGATTCCACAACTGCACCGGGTCGCCCCGCAGATGCCGTTGTACATCGAAGAAAACTTCACCCACGTGCTGCGCGACAAACTGCGCAACGGCGAGCTCGACGCGATCATCATCGCCCTGCCGTTCAACGAAGCCGACGTGCTGACCCTGCAACTCTACGACGAGCCGTTCTACGTCTTGATGCCAGCCCAGCACCCGTGGACGCAAAAAGAAACCATCGACGCCGGCCTGCTCAACGACAAGAGCCTGCTGCTGCTCGGCGAAGGCCACTGCTTCCGCGACCAGGTGCTTGAGGCCTGCCCGACCCTGACCAAGGGCAACGATGGCGCCAAGCACACCACGGTCGAATCCAGCTCGCTGGAAACCATTCGCCACATGGTCGCGTCGGGGCTGGGCATCTCGATCCTGCCGCTGTCGGCAGTCGACAGCCACCACTACGCCCCGGGCGTGATCGAAGTGCGGCCGCTGTCGGCGCCGGTGCCGTTCCGCACAGTGGCCATTGCCTGGCGCGCGAGCTTCCCGCGGCCCAAAGCCATCGAGATCCTCGCCGACTCCATTCGCCTGTGCTCGGTGGCCAAGCCAGCGGCACCGGTCACCGCCGGTTAAGCGAGCGTCATGACGGAGCTGTCGCAAGTGTCGGTGACGGCACTCAAGGGTGTCGGCGAAGCCATGGCCGAGAAACTGGCCAAGGTCGGCCTGGAGAATCTTCAGGACGTGCTGTTTCACCTGCCGCTGCGCTATCAGGATCGCACCCGTGTGGTGCCGATCGGCGCGTTGCGGCCGGGACAGGACGCCGTGGTCGAAGGCACCGTCAGCGGCGCCGATGTGGTCATGGGTCGCCGGCGCAGCCTTGTCGTGCGTCTGCAGGACGGCACCGGCGGTCTCAGCCTGCGCTTCTACCATTTCAGCAACGCACAGAAAGAAGGCCTCAAGCGCGGCACGCGGGTTCGCTGCTACGGCGAAGCCCGGCCCGGTGCGTCAGGACTGGAAATCTACCACCCGGAATACCGCGCCATCACCGGTGACGAACCGCCGCCGGTGGATGAAACCCTGACCCCGGTCTACCCGCTCACCGAAGGCCTGACCCAAGCGCGCCTGCGCCAGTTGTGCATGCAGACCCTGACCCTGCTCAAGCCCAGCACCCTGCCCGACTGGCTGCCGACCGAACTCGCTCGCGACTATCAACTGGCACCGTTGGCCGATGCGATCCGCTACCTGCACAACCCGCCCGCCGATGCCGACGTCGACGAACTCGCCCTCGGTCATCACTGGGCCCAGCATCGTCTGGCCTTCGAAGAACTGCTGACCCATCAACTGTCACAGCAACGTCTGCGCGAAAGCATGCGCTCCCTGCGCGCGCCAGCGATGCCGAAAGCGAAAAAACTGCCACCGAAATACCTGGCCAACCTCGGCTTCAGCCCGACCGGCGCCCAGCAACGGGTGGGCAACGAAATCGCCTACGACCTCAGTCAGCACGAACCGATGCTGCGGCTGATTCAGGGCGACGTAGGCGCCGGTAAAACCGTGGTCGCCGCCCTCGCCGCGTTGCAAGCACTGGAGGCCGGTTATCAAGTCGCACTGATGGCGCCGACCGAGATCCTCGCCGAGCAACACTTCATCACCTTCAAGCGCTGGCTCGAACCGTTGGGCATCGACGTCGCATGGCTGGCCGGCAAGCTCAAAGGCAAAAACCGCGTCGCCGCGCTGGAGCAGATCGCCAGCGGCGCGCCGATGGTGGTCGGCACTCACGCGCTGTTCCAGGACGAAGTGCAGTTCAAGAACCTCGCGCTGGTGATCATCGACGAACAGCACCGATTCGGCGTGCAGCAACGGCTGGCGCTGCGGCAAAAAGGCGTCGGCGGGCGCATGTGCCCGCACCAACTGATCATGACCGCCACACCGATTCCCCGGACGCTGGCAATGAGCGCCTACGCCGACCTCGACACTTCGATCCTCGATGAACTGCCGCCGGGGCGCACCCCGGTCAACACCGTGCTGGTCACCGACACCCGCCGCGTCGAAGTCATCGAACGGGTTCGCGGCGCTTGCGCCGAAGGGCGTCAGGCCTACTGGGTGTGCACGCTGATTGAAGAGTCGGAAGAACTGACCTGTCAGGCCGCCGAGACCACGTTTGAAGACCTCACTCTTGCCCTCGGCGAACTGAAAGTCGGGCTGATTCACGGGCGCATGAAACCCGCCGAGAAAGCCGCCGTCATGGCTGAATTCAAGGCCGGCAACCTGCAACTGCTGGTCGCCACCACGGTGATCGAAGTCGGCGTCGACGTGCCCAACGCCAGCCTGATGATCATCGAAAACCCCGAGCGCCTGGGCCTTGCGCAGCTCCACCAGTTGCGCGGCCGCGTTGGCCGAGGCAGCGCCGTCAGCCATTGCGTGCTGCTCTATCATCCGCCGCTGTCACAGATCGGTCGCCAGCGCCTGGGCATCATGCGCGAGACCAACGACGGTTTCGTCATCGCCGAAAAAGACCTCGAACTGCGCGGCCCCGGCGAAATGCTCGGCACCCGCCAAACCGGCCTGCTGCAATTCAAGGTCGCCGACCTGATGCGCGACGCCGACCTGCTGCCTGCCGTGCGCGACGCCGCACAAGCCTTGCTGGAACGCTGGCCGACTCACGTCAGCCCATTGCTCGACCGCTGGCTGCGCCACGGGCAGCAATACGGCCAAGTGTGAGCACCGTCGCAGTTTCTGACAGATCGTTCTGATCAAGCTGGTTATACTCCTGCCATTGTTTCAAAAACGGATACAGACCATGACCGAAGCCGCTCTCGCCCCCGAACCCCCGCACGCGCCGTCTGTCATTCGGCTGCTGCTAGGCAAGCTGGGCATCGCCTACGAAGAAGTGCTCGACCACCACGGCCTCAATGCATCGCGCAAGGTACAAGCCGTGTTGCTGGACGACACCGTCGGCGCGCTGATGGTGCTGTTTCCACAGAGCCAGTTGCTGGATCTCAATCGCCTCGCCGAACTGACTGGCCGGCGCCTGACTGCCGTGTCCACCGAGCGCCTGGAAAAGATGCTCGGCAAACACAGTCTGAGCCTGCTGCCAGGCCTGCCGGCGCTGACCAGTTCGCCGTGCCTCTACGAAGAAAGCCTGCTGCGTGAGCCGAAGCTGCTGATCAACTCCGGCGAGCCGGGCCTGCTGCTGGAAATCACCAGCGAAGCCTTCAAGACCATGCTGACCAAGGCCAGCGCCGCCAATTTCGGCGAAGCCCTGAGCAGCATCCGCCCCAACCTCGACCGCCCGGACGATGACCGCGAGGAAATCACCCAGGCCGTGCAAGCGTTCACCGCGCGACGCATCCAGCAGCGTCTGGAAGCGACCATCGAGATTCCACCGCTGGCCGAAACCGCACAAAAAATCATCAAACTGCGCGTCGACCCCAACGCCACCATCGACGACATCACCGGCGTGGTTGAAACCGACCCGGCGCTGGCCGCGCAAGTGGTGAGCTGGGCGGCGTCGCCGTACTACGCCTCGCCGGGCAAGATTCGCTCGGTGGAAGACGCGATCGTTCGCGTGCTCGGGTTCGATCTGGTGATCAACCTGGCGCTGGGCCTGGCCCTCGGCAAGACCCTGAGCCTGCCCAAAGACCACCCGCAACACACCACGCCGTACTGGCAGCAATCGATCTACACCGCCGCCGTCATCGAAGGCCTGACCCGCGCCATGCCGCGCGCCCAGCGCCCGGAAGCCGGCCTGACCTATCTGGCCGGCCTGCTGCACAACTTCGGTTACCTGCTGCTGGCCCACGTCTTTCCGCCGCACTTCTCGCTGATCTGCCGTCACCTGGAGGTCAACCCGCACCTGTGCCACAGCTACATCGAGCAACACCTGCTCGGTATCAGCCGCGAACAGATCGGCTCGTGGCTGATGCGCTACTGGGACATGCCCGATGAGCTGGCCACCGCCCTGCGCTTCCAGCACGACCCAAGCTATGACGGTGCCTACGCCGAATACCCGAACCTCGTTTGCCTGGCCGTGCGCCTGCTGCGCAGCCGTGGGATTGGCTCCGGCCCGGATGAAGATATTCCGGATGCGTTGCTTGAACGTGTGGGCCTGACTCGCGACAAAGCCAACGACGTCGTCAGCAAAGTCCTCGAAGCCGAAGTGCTGCTGCGCGAACTGGCCTCGCAGTTCAGCCAAGCCTGAATGCAAAGCGGGCAAGCGACCTCCAGTTGGAGCGACGCTTGCCCGCGATGGGCCAACCTGCGGCTTAAGCCGACTTGTCCAGGTAACGGATCACCCAGCCTTTATCGTACCCAGAGTCGGTGAAATACACTCCGCCCACCACGATGCGCCCATCGTCCATTACCGCCATGCCGTGGGGGTATTCGAAACCCGCGCTTTCATTGAAAACGGTAAATCCTGTACCAAAGAAAGAGGAGTCTGGAGAACCATCCGCCAGAAAGCGTGCGGTGACCGCGCTGAGATTCTCATCAAGCGCGCCAGTGCCACTGTTACCGCAAACGATGACTGAACCGTCCGTACGCGGCACGCAATGCAACCATCTGACGCCTTGGGACACAGGTGACGAAATCAGTGGTTGACCATCATTGAACACCCGATTGTAGGAGCCGCTGAGATTGAGCACCGCAATCAAGCCCTGAGAGACGCCCTCCACCGCCGCACCGCCGGCCACAACAATCTTGTCGTCGACGATTGCCGCAACGTCCAGGCTTATCCATTGATCGTGGGGCACGTCCACCGCGCCTTTGATTCCAAAACCTGTGTCAACCTTACCCGTAGCGTCGAAACGAGTAACGAAGGCGCCATGCGCACTCACCGCAAAATAATTGCCGCAGATCACCACGGCGCCGTCAGCCTGGGTTGCCGCCGCTTGCGCAACGATGTCCAAAGACGAAATATCTGCAAGCTCTACGAACGCAAAGCCCGTGCCGTTGAAGGTCGTATCGGGTGAGCCATTCGGCTCGAACCTCAGAACGATACCTTTTGTCCGGCCGGAAGCATCCTCAACGTTACTGACCACGACGATTTTTTCGTCCAGTTGTTGTTGAGCGACCATCCCTGCTGCGCCAGCCCCTGGGGCACCGCTGGCAGACGCTTGCACCACCCCGGTATATCCGCCGCCGCCCATCTTCGCGTAGGAAAGATAGAGCACACCTTGTTCCCCGAAAGACGTCTGCAGTTGCCCGTCCTCGCGCTGTCTGACCAGCACCAGGCCCGTCGAGTTATTCGCGCCCTCTTCCGTGTACTGAGCACGAACCAGCCAGCCGCCATCGCTCAGCGGTGTAAACCCGAGAATCCGTCTCATGTAAAAATTTTCTTTCAGCCTGATCTCGACGTAGCCGGAGCCGTCTCCACCGAAAGCTGAGTCGAGAGCACCGTCTTCAAGCAGACGAACGATCCGCGTAGGTGCACCGGGCGTTGAAAGGCGAACGGCAACCAGCAATTTGTTTTGCGGCAGCGCCAGCAGCGCCCTGACGTCATATCCCGAGAATCCGGGGAATGGAAATCTGAGGATGCCACCGTCGCCGAAGGTCGGATCGTTATTCAAGGATGGCGTGCCCGCCACATAGCGCACGAAACGCCCAGGGACGTTGGGAAGATCAGAATGGACGGAGAGCTCGATACACACCACGATCCGGCCTTCCGTCATAACGGTGACACCTCGCGCAAAGGCAGCCCCTGCGCTGTCTTCAAACAACGCATGACCCGTACCGTTGAAAGCCGTATCCGGTTTTCCATCAGCAAGGAAACGCGCCGTCACCATGGCTGATTCACCCTGACCGACAACAGCGATCGAACCACCCACCTGCGAGGTATGCGTCCACGCCAACCCTTTTAGTAACGGCGAAAACAGCGGCTTGCCACCATTGAACACAAGGTTGGCCGCGCCGCTGGTCGTGAATGCAGCGATCAACCCACCGTCGAGACCACCACGCTGGGCTTGGCCCGCGACGATAATCCTGCCATCGCCTTCACGTACCGAAATCGATTGCAGAAAACTCTCGCCTTCATCATCGGGCATCAACACGGCCACACCGTTGTTGAATTGACTGTCCGGCGCGCCACTGGCGTCCAGACGCGCCAGAAAAACTCCACGACCTCCCGATCCGTCCTGGTATGAACCGCAGACCAGCACCTTGCCATCGGCTTGAATGGCGATGCCGTAGACGTTATTCGATGTGGCGACATCCACAACCACATAGCCCGAACCGTTGAATGATTGATCGAGTGAGCCATCCGCTAGCAGACGAATCACAACACCCGCTGGCAGTGGTGCATCATCAAAAAACACTAAATGGAGCAGGACGATTTTGCCATCCACCTGCCGGGCCGTTGATCGTGACGGCACGTGGGCAGTCTGTGAGGATCCGGTGTTCGGGTGACTTGCCTCACGCGGCACGCTAGCGGGATGGGGATTGCCGTAATGGGAGATAAACCGCATGCCGTTGGTGCCGAACGCGTCGTTCAGTTCACCGGTATTTTTCAGGCGGACCAGTGCAAGGCCAACGTCATTGGAGGTAGTCGAGGAATATTGAAGGTGTATCAGCCAACCATCATCCTCAAGCGCATCGAGACCGGATACATAGCTGATCCGAGCACCTTCCAACGCTATTTCAACAAAACCTCTGCGCGCGGGACCAAAGGTTTCGTCCAGCGAACCGTCGTCATTCAGCATCGCAATGGCAACCGGGGCATTCGCTCCCGTTAAAGGTATCGCAACGAGTAATTTTGCATCGGGGAGCGCCAGGACCGCCGCCGCTTCGTCGCCCGCGATACCAGGTATCGGTAAGGTCAACACACCATCCTGAGCAAACGTCGGATCGAGAGACCCAGGGATCGAAATACTGTGTGTCTGCGTCATGAGCTTGCTCCATCAAGTCAGTTAAGTCCCTTAATGCCGGAACTGGAACTTGAGTAGAACATCGCGACTGTGCACGAAACACCTGATAGAAATGACAGTCCGGCCGTCTTTGCGAGCCACAATGATGGCCTTACAAGACAAGCGCACCGTTATTCAGTGCGCTTGCATGGGTGTGTTCTAGCCAGCGACTTCCTAAGCTTTAGCCTTCGCCTTTCTTGGTTTCAAATACTTCATCAACCCTTGGAACCACATCACCAGTGCCGGGTTACCTTTGAGCTGGATCGACTTGTCCTGAATGCCCTGCATAAAGGCCAACTGCTTGTTCTTTGCCTGCATCGTCGCAAAGCCATAACCGGCATCTTTAAATGCAATCGCAAACGCCGGCTCCGCCACCACGCCAGACTTGCTGGTGATCCGCTGATCCTTCACCACGAAATGCCGCGCCACTTTCCCGTCCAGGGTCTGTAGCTGAAACACCAATTCCTTGTCACCCAACTGCTGCTGGAACGCAGGATTTGTCCGACTGGCCTTACCCATCAACAGACCCAGCATCCACAGAAGAAAACGAAATTTCATGCGCACAGCCTCAAAAGGAAAATGAACGGCCGGGGCAGTGTAAGGGATTCGGACGATAACGCCAGTATCTGACGCTGTTGGAAGAGGATGCTGACCAATTCCAGCACGATGACCGCCAAGTCACGATTCAGCGCTCGCCGACTGATTGTTCCCACGCTCCGCGTGGGAATGCATCCCGAGACGCTCTGCGTCCCACCACTCACCTTTCCTACACCTGTTGAAACACATCCCTGTAGGAGCCGGCGAAGCCTGCGATCTTTTGATCTTCCGCCCCGCGAATCTATGGGAAATTTCCTGCAAAGTGCGGTGCTGTGCGTGAACTAGGCGAGTTGGCTGGCTATCGATAGGCTCTGTGTGTCGCCGCAGATTGGCGATACGGACGTGCAAGTCCGGTTGGAGTACACATTGGTTATGGCAATTCGCCGAGCGTTTTCCTATGCTCGCGGATCGTTATGGCGGCTGTGTATGGGAGGCCTTCGGGTCTGCCGGGTTACTCCACCGGTCTTGCACACCTATGCACAGCTGCCACCCCTTTCGAAGTGCGAGCGAAACGGTGTCGGCTCCTTAAACTGGAGTAAGACCGAATGATCAAACCAACACCCAATCCCCCAGAAAACCCAGACGTTTCGCCCTACGAATCTCTGGAATCAAAGAAATTCCACGAAGCCGCCGAGCGCGCCCTCGATCACCATTTCAAACCCGCCGTCGAACCACGACCAAAACGCCAGGGCGGCCTCTTCAGCCTCTCCCCCGGAACCGACGCCGAAGCCCTCATGGCCAACGCCTCGGAAGACCTACTGTCCATCAGCGTCATCTCCGCCGACCTGGCCGACGACCTCGAAGGCTCACGCCGCTCAGTCGCGCTGGCACTGAGCAGAATGTCGGACGGCGTGAGATTGATGGTCGAAGGCATGCTCGACCACATTGAAGTGCGCTGTACGCCGACCAAGCCGTGAAGCGATTTGCGGATGCAGAAAGGGGACGTTAAGTCCCCTTTCTGCAATTGCCTGCAAAAATCCAGACACAAAAAAGCTGCCAATCAGGGCAGCTTTTTTGAGAATCCAAAACCTTCAACCGGCCAGTCGACCGACAGGCTCGAAATCACAGCCGTTGGACAGAGCAACATCCAGAAAGCGGCTGCGCTTACCGGAACGCTTGGCCAAAGCTTCACGAGCTTCAGCCTGGAACCGGGCAGCCATCATAGGCTTGGGTTCATGTTTGGACTTTTTCATGGAAACCTCTCGGGTCTCTAAATTTGACTGGATGGTATTACTGCTCAACCCCAATAACAAGCCGGCCCGTCGGATCAAAGGCAAACCCTAGACTCTCATACATCGGTATAGCACCGGCTGCTGGTTCTTGAACTTCAATTTCCGTACAGCCTATTAAGATCGCGTAGTTTTCAATCGCGGTTAATGCCAAAGCGGCCACTGCGCCCCGCAACGGATGAGATCTATCCGGCTTACCCTCCAGAATCACAATCTTGATGCACAGCTTGCTCTTGCGAGGCGACGCATAACACAGCCCACACAATTCTTGGTCGAACCAAATCGAGACGTCAAAACCACGGGTGTCTGTTTGCTTCCATTGATGCACATCGTGCCACGGGTACAAGGTAACCTCATCTCCCCAAAGATCGGCGGCTTCGATGGCAACGGGAGTAATGGGCTCATATCGAATTTGCGTTGTATCAATACCTCTGATTATTAGGTTCTGGTTCCCGCGCGCCAGATCTTCCGCTGCCTTACGCGCTTCAGATCGCCAGATCTGGTAGCGATACCCGTTCCCTCGATTTCTGGACATGGACAATCACTGGCAACTTTAAAGGTCATGAGAATATCGGCATTTGAAAGCTTGTGAATATCAACAGAAATACCCTGACATTGATTATCTGGCCCGAGCAATTCGCGGCCCTCTAACCTCAGCCACTTACGCAATCGCTCATCGGCAGGACGGGATGAGACTGACTTCGGAAGGGACGCTCGACCACGTCGGAGTGCGGAGCGGCGCAGCCAAGTCGTAGCGAAATTTGCGGATGAAAAGAGGGGACGTTAAGTCCCCTTTCCTGATCCTCAACAACGGTTAGCGAAAGTCCTCTGCACTTTTTGGACGTGCCTCCAATCCGAAAATCGCTGCGCGGTGGATGTATGCATCACCACCAGCATTACAAGACTGTCGGAACACAACCTTGTCGTCCTTGAGTACTGAGAGATAACTCACAAACGCCTGATTAACGAGGTAGGTATAAGCACCGCTTTTGAACTTGATGATGTTCAGGTTCACGCTGCCTTCCGACGCATCCACGACGAAGAATTTGCCCTTGGGCGGCGAGGCAGTCTTCGGATAGACCATTTCTATTTTTCCCGGTACGCCATAACGGTACTGAACAGAACCGGCCGTGGGCTTGTTGTTTCCTTGCGCACAAATGGAAACCGTCTTGCCGCCCTGCAACGGGCAACTGAAGTAAATGGATTCGTCATCCGAACACAACGTCTCGTCCTGCCCGCCCTTCAATGGCGCTGTTTCTCGCGAGACACGCTCCGGTGTTTGAGTGACATCGGCGCAATTGGACAAACACACCAGTTTCGAAAGGTCCGGAACATCGCTTTCAGTAAACAGGTACGTCGCTGAACCATCCCGGTTGCGGGCGTGGTAAACGGGAACACTGACGGCCAGCCCCTTGGCAGATACCGGCACTTCGGTGTCCCGACCCGAGACAACCCAGCCTTCGGCCTCCCCGCACAGTGCCTCCAAAGCCACATCACTGAATGGCTCTTTCGTTGGCACTGCGAACGTCTTGGCATCACCTCGACAGTCGTAGCCATGCCAGTAGGGACCGGTCTCCGGATTAATGTCTATCGAGAAGATATAGGCGCCGTCGAGTACGACCTTGCCGCTGTGATAGGTAAACACCAGCCAACGACGCGACTTCGCCCGGGAGTAATTTTCGTTCTCCAGGATGTAGCGGTCACCATCTCGATACAACCAGAAACTACTCATCGCTCCGGCCGACTCTCCCTCCTCGGAGAGACGTTGCCCGGATTGTGCGTCCACCAGAAAATTGTCTTTCAACGCGAACGCGCAGTCGCTGCCGGCGTCCATGCACGACTTGAGGGACGGAAACATCGGCCCCGCTGCCACAGAGAAAGAACACAGCAATAACGCGACCAAGCCTAATCTTTTCAACTTACTTCCCTGCTCATGATTTACGGGTCTGATTGAACAGACTTCTTTCTTGTGCCCAGTTCTCTGCGTTTTAAAGCGAGTAGTCCATCACTTCTTCCAACCGCCAGCATTGCCCACGGACAAACCGATACTCGAAGACATAGTCGGTATCCGGCTTTTGCAAGATGGCGACGGCGTGATCTCCCCGCTCTTCCTTGACGGTCAATGTCAGGCCTTGGACTTCTCGTTTGGCCTGATCCAAGATGATTGGAAACTTGAGTTCATCACCACTGAGGCTGCGCTTTTCCATCTCAGGCTCAGGATCGCCGGCCACAGTCGTGACCATTTTCAGTGGCTGTTGGAGGAAGGATTTCTGCACATCGGCGCGCTCGGAGAAGGCTGCGAGGAACGCTGAAAAGTCGGTGGAGGGGCAAGCGACATTGGCCGTATCACCCTCGATTTTGAGTGGCTCCTGACGGCTGCCCTGATCCAGTTTTAAACCCGCAATCATCTTTGCATCCAAGTCTGCCAGACGCTGCTTAATGCTCGCCGCATCCTTGTAAGCACATTCGACTTCTATGTCGTCCTCCAGATCCAGACCGTCTCGGCAGTTCTGGAATTCGGGTTCTGGCGGGTCACCTCGAAAGAACTGCATAGACAATTGATCACCATCCTTGAAGAGCGGCAATTCCAGCACCGAGTAGGAATCACCTTCGAAATGGCTGTGCGAGATTTTGTTCTTTGTCAGAACAAACATCGACTTTCCGGCGCGCGCGGGGGATTTGTGCTCGAAGAAGAACACCGAGGCTATCTGCTCGCCTTCCACCTTCCACACATAGTTCAGCGTGGGTTTGGCTGCGTTCAAGGCTGAATAGAAAATCTCGGCGGTGGGAACGTGAACTCCGGTCGCTTGTTCTTTCAGGTTGTTCTTCAGAAAGAGCACCGTGATCTGTTGACCGCCCAAAGACGCCACCACCGGCGGATGCAACTCACCGATGGTTTGTGGATCGCCCGCCAATGCCAATTGAGCCGACAAACCGGCCATGAGTCCAATGGCACAGAGAAAACCTGAAAACCTGCCCAATTCCATTTTCCTTCCATAGTTCATTGTCATGTCGACTCAGGTGCGCCGCATTTCAGCTCTTGGATTTGCGCGTTCTGAATCGGAATTACACATTCGAGGCGCTTCTCTCCGGGTGCACGAAGCTCCGTCAGGCTGAGCGTTACGTGTAACCCATCCTCGGCAAACGCATGATCCTCAAAACCTGCGTCGGCATAGTCGCTCCAGAATCTCTTGCCATCGAAAGTGCAAAACTGCCTGGACGACAGCACTCTCCAGTTACCGTCAGGCGCGAGAATCTGAACAGTCAGGCAAGGATTGCCAAAGGTATTGACGTAGCGAGCCACGACATCGCCGAAGCGTTGAGAGGCAGATCCAGACACTTGACTGATATTAGTCACATCACTCGGTCGATCGGATGCGATCGCGTCCAGATAACCGGCACGCTCCAGACTTATCCGGGCGACACACTGACTGATCATCAAGGACTGCGCCTGTGAGCCGGGTTCCACTTCTGTGGCCTCCAGCAAGCATGTGGTGTCGCGCAACTTGAGCCAGGCACGTTGTGAATCTTTGGCGATTGCCATAAACGCCTCAGCCTGTGCAGGTTCTTCCTCTCGCTGAGAAGCGAAGCGCGCCATGAGTTTTTTGTAGCTGGCATTTAGTTTTGCGTCGGCCGCTTTACGGTCGGCTTCAACGCATTCAAGGTATTGCCAACTCACGGTAATGACCTTGCAAGTATCCTCAGCGAACGCAATTGAAGCGGACATCAGCCCAAGGGCCAACACGATAAAACGGGCAAACCTGTTCAATTTTTCATTCCCTGAAGCTTCGATCGCTCAAAGACACGTTGCGGAACTCTCTGTGCCTTGCCAGCGGCAGTCATCGCTTCGCCGTAGTCGCGGTAATAGCGCTGTGCTTCGTCTTTCTTGTTCAATCGCCACAGTGAATCCGCCATGTTCAGCATCAGCACTGTGCGTTCACCGACCGCCTCAACGCCTCGATAAAACTTCAGCGCCAGCTCATCTCTACCGCCCTCGGCCAGATAAAAGCCGAGGTCGTTGTAGACTTGAACATTTTGCGCCGGGGGATGACACGCCATGTAGGACTCTGGACTTAGAAAGTTCAGGCTCGACTCGATGGACTCTGCGCGAGACTGCACCGGCTCGATACTTGAGACATATTTCAGCAAGTTCTTTGGGGACTTCGTCTCCAGAGTAGGAGTAAGCACATCGCCGTCTGCGGAAACCCACTGATTGCCCTTCCACTGGCCGACACAATAAGTGGCCCAACGATCAGCCAGCACGCAACCGGTCTCCATGGAGATCACAACGCAATGCTGTTGCGACTCCAGTTTTTCCTCACCGTTTTCGAGCGACAACATGCCGAAGATCACTGGATCGAGCAGCAGAGTTTTCTTGTCAGGACTGAGCATATTGGAGTGCCCATCGGCGCCAATGTCGGCGCCGAAGAGCGGGAAGGTTTTACCGTTTGCGGTGAACCATGCGGTCGCCGACTCAACGCCGGGCATCGTCCATTTTTTCGCTCGAAACGTAACCGTGTGCACGTCGATGCCGACAATTGGCGGATCTTCTGCAAAGTTACTGTCGGTGGCAGCGGCAAACGCTGGAAGCAAGAGCAACAGCGAAAGGCTGCTCGCGAGAAGACAGTTCATCCTCTCACTCCTCATCCATCGGCGACGATTCCACGTCGGTCATGCTCAGCAGCCGAAACTCATTGTTAACAAACTCGTAGTAACGATCCCGGTTACTGCTTTCCAACGCATTCCCCTGGGCATCTTCTTCGCCGTCGAGCGTGATGCCCGACACGATGATCAAGCGGCTCACGGGGTGGTAAACCATGCCGAACGTGCTGCCGTCGTAAGCATTCGGCAGACCGCCAACCACTTCACCGGTCTGGGCGTCCAGCACTTCGCCGCAAATGGCGCTGCCGCCACAGCCGAGCCTGTGCAGGATGTAATGGCCGGCGAAGTTGACCTTGCCTTTCAGGGCTTGCAGCCGTGCCTGATCCATCACCGGGTTACTGTTTTCTTGCGGCACCAGCTCATGATGGGGGCCGGTGAATACCGGGGTGACGGTGTAATCCTTGAAGTCGGGGTCGGCGGCGAATGCCATGGATGTGACAGCCAATATCAAGCTGCCGAGAAGAGCCGAAAATCCTTTCACGTAGTAACTCCGTAAATGCAGTAGGAACCAAGGGTTTACTCAGACTGCCCTTCATAAAGCTGTGTCTGCGGGTTGAATTGCCACAGGTGTGGCCGGGTCATCGCTACCTTGCCCTTGTAGCGAATCTGGTCACGCTTATCCCGGATGTAGGAGTAGATCTCGATGTCTTTGACATCGCCGCCGTTCTTGGGCGGGCCGTCCAGAACCTTGACCCCGGCGAAGTAATCGCCGCCCGTGTGTTTCAAATAACCACGGCACTGGATCAGGAAGGCATACGTCATGTCGCCTGCCGAGCCGTGACTTGAATATGAGAGAAAAATGAAGTCGTCCTGGCCGTCACCATTAAGGTCGCCTTGGTACACGACCTTGCCCTCTTCCAAAGAAAACCGGTTGTCGTAGAACGACGAATGCACGTCAATTTTTCGATCTGCGCTTTTCACCCATTGCGAGAGATAGTTCTTGGTATCGCTACTCTCGTTGCACAGTTCCGTCGCCATGCCCGACATTGGCAGCCAGCTCATCATTAACAAAAGCAGTCGCTTCACTTCATATCCTTCGAATTCATCAATTCCAATTCCCCATCCCGATACACCACCTCACACCCCACCCACGCCGGATCAACCTGCGGCATTACCGCCGACGGCTTGCGCAACTCCCGCAACAACGTCGAGCCATGCGACAAGCGCCCACCCATGCGGGCAATAACCGCCCGCGCGGTTTGGTAATGCGCATGTCGCCCCGGATCGAGGGAGTCTTCGAGCAGAATGTCGGCGCCGAGAATGCCTTGCACCTGCCCCGGATAAATCATGAACCCGGTGGCCTGTTCCGCACCTTCGCGACCGTCCTGCCAGAAGCTGCCGTCTCGGGTGCGAACGTCGGGATGCGGCGCAAACCAGTGCTCGCGGTCCGCCAACGGCATTGCGTGGTGCAGACGAAAGAAGATGCGCATCAGGTTGTCGCGATACCACTCGCGCACTTGCAGGTAGTAACCACGCAGGCCCGGCAGGCCGGTTGAATGCGCGAGGCGGATCAGCCCTGACCATTGCGGGAATGCCTGTAACGGCAGCTCAGTCGCCGCCGGTCGAGGCGTGGCCGGATCGGTCTCCCACGGCAATCGATGCGGACTGTTTTCAAGGTTGTCGTAAGCGGTCGGCGGGCGGCCCAGCGCGTCACCGCCACTGCTAGCCAGCGCCGTGGCGATGCACAGATTGCCTTGCACCACGAACACGTAAAACCGGGTGAACCAGTCCGCCAGTTGTTGGCCATCGGCAGCTTGGGCGACGAGTTCGGCCAGTTCCCGATCGAAGCGCTGCAAACCATTTTCAAGATTCAGCAAATGCCCACGAGCCCTGCGTTGCATGCGCAAAAACAGCGGCAACGAACGCAGCATTTTCAGCGGTTGCCACGGCAGATGCGGAGTCGCCCCGCCAACTTCACCGGCATAGTTAGCGGCACTGATGCCCCAGTCGGCCAGTCGGGCGAGGAACAGGTCGTTGTTGATGTAAGACGCGCCGCCGAACACGGCGGTGAACGGCTCGTTGTCCTGCAACACTCGCGCATCCCAACGCGCCATGATCGCCGGAATACTTGCCGCTGCCCGGCGCTGGGCGTACTCCACAAAGACGCTCGGTTGCGGCGGCAGGATCTCGGCGATGTTGGCGGCGGTGAGGTGCCGGCGCCAGCCGTAGTCGCTGATCGGTCGGTATTGCAGCAGCCACAGTTGCCCGCCGTCCCAGGCCCATTCGACGTCGCCTGGTACGTAGTGAAATACCCGCAGCACGTCTTGCAGAAATTGCCATAGCCGCTCTTCGGTCAAGCCGTGGGATGGCGTGAACGCGCCGCTTCGCCAGGCATCGCCAACCCGCGAAAGCGTTGCCCGCGAAGGGCTGACATGACCGTCGGCCAGCGATTCGAGATGGCCTTCAACCCACTCCAGCTCTACCGAGAGATGTCGCACGAAGGCGATCCCGGACACTACCGGGGTGACGAAGCGCTGCACCACCACTTCCTCGACGCCTTCGGCCGTCAGTTCGGCGATGCGTTTAGGCACGTTGGCGGTCGGCTCGCGCAGATAGGTGGTGCTCAACCCGGCATTCGCCGAATCGGCATGATCCTCGCCATAACTGGAGGAGCGCACCGCCCAGGTCACGTCGGGTTGGGCGGCGAGAAACGCAGGCAGACGCGGATCGGTGCAGTCGCTGAGCGTCAGCGCCGCCGGCACCGGTTGCCGGGCCAGTTCAGCCAAGCGCAAACGCCCGCCCTTGGTGTGCGCAACAAACCCGCGCTCGCCCGACTCCAGCCACTGCGCAAACTGCGCGGGTGCGTCGATCCACGGGTAATGGCCCCAACCGGGTTTCAGGCTGATGGTCAGATCTGCGCGCGCAAGAATCGCCGACCATGCCGCCGCTTGTTCGATGCCCAGTACCTTGTCCTGATCGCCCCAGACCAGTTCGACCGGGTCGGTGATCCACTCCAGCAAGGGCAGCGCGGTGTCGGCACGGATCAGATCCCAGTGCGGCACAAACGCACGGCAGCGCGCATAACCGGCGCCCATGCGCTGATACTGCGCGGGCGTCCAGGTCTGGTTGGAGAACTTGCGCGCGAACAGCGTGGGTTTGTTCGACAGCAGCCAGTGAATGGACTTGCGGATCGGCAGCGGCGACATCAACGCCGGCAATCGGCGCTGCCACAAAAAGGCGCCCACCGGCGCCAGCAACACACTGCGAGAAAAGTGCCCGGGCCGACGTTGCAGCGCATGCAGCACCAGCAACGCGTTGACCCCGACGGCCATGATCGCACTGCCCTGCTGCGTCATCGCCAGCAAGGTCTGCGCGTAGTCGGCAAGATCCTCACAGGGTGGCTGCGGATTGGCGCCGAAGCCCGGCAATTCCAGCGGCACCACGTCGTAGCGCTGAAAGTGCGGCAACGCGTCATCCCACCAATCGGCGGCGCTGCCATTGCCGGCCAGCAGGTACATCAACGGCTTGCTCATGGGCGATCCTCAGGTCAGATCGCGCAGAGCGGCGTCGAGGGTTGGATAGCGGAATGTGTAGCCGGCCTCGGTCAAACGCTGCGGCACCACGCGCTGACCGTCGAAGAACAACTGAGCCATTTCCCCGGCCAACACTCGCACTGGCGCGGCTGGAATGTGGAACCACACCGGGCGCTTGAGGACCTTGCCGACGTTCTCGGCGAACGCTGCCTGACTGACCGTTTCAGGCGCGACCATGTTGTAGGTGCCGCGCAAATTTTCATCGTGAAAGGATCGAGCGATCACCTGAATCACATCGTCGCGGTGCACCCAACTCATGATCTGCCGACCATCGCCCATGCGACCGCCGAAGCCCAGGCGGAACGGCAGCAGCAACGGCAACAACGCACCGCCGGGACCGAACACTACGCCGAGGCGCAGCACCACCTGACGCACGCCAAATTCCGTCGCCGGTTGCGCCGCCGCTTCCCACCGCGCGCAGAGTTCGGCCATGAAACCGGCGCCCTTGCTGGCGTGTTCATCGAGACTTTCGCTGGCATCGCGCACGCCGTAGAAACCGATGGCCGAGGCTTGAATCCACAGCGTTGGTTTTTGCTTGGTGTTCTTCAACCAGGTCATCAGTGCTTCGGTTGTACCGACTCGGCTGGCGAGCAGTTGCGCCTGACGTTTGGGAGTCCAGCGCGGGCCGGCGACGGGGGCGCCGGCGAGATTGATCACTACGTCGAAGGCTTCGTCGTGGCTGAGTTCGCTGAGCGAATGTACGCAGCGGACGCGGCCGTTGAATAGATTGGCCGCGTTCAATGGATCGCGTGTCAGTACGCTGACGGAGTGGCCGGCGTCGAGCAGTTGGTTGACTAAGGCTTCACCGATAAACCCTGTGCCACCAGTGATCAGCACGCGCTTGTAGGCGCTGCCGGCAAACGGATTGGACGTACTCTGAGGTTTTACTCGAGGGGATTTCCGGCAGTCATGGCGATACAGCCAGACCAGCGGCGGCAACAGCATCAGCAGCGCAAAACCGTCGAGCCACAGGTGCGACCAGACCTGTTGTTGCGCTGACAGCCACATGTCCTGCGGTGCCCACAACAGGACACCAGCGATCAACCAGCCCCACACACTCGGCGCTTTCGAACGATTGCCGATGTGCACCAGCGCGAGCATGTACAGCGAATAGCTTTGCAGCGTCGCGCCGAACAGCGCGAGCCACCAGACCTGCTGTTCGTGGCCGGCCGCGGGCACCGCTTCAGCGCCCCAGAATGCGCGTTCGAGGGTGTGCAAATAGCCGTCGAGTAAACCGGAGTGACCGGCCCAGGTCAGGGTCAGACCGGCGAGAATGTGCACAATTGCGGCGGCGTATAGCCAGAGCACTAACGCGGGGCGAAGGGAGATCGAGGGGGCTGGCATTCCGTGTCCTGAGCGCATTCCTTGGGGGTGGGGAGTTTAAAGGAAAATCGCGGTCGTCAGATGCTCAAAAACTAAACGTTTTACCGGACGGATTCAGACTCAACGACTGCGAAAACGCATCAAACATGACCTGGCATTTCAAATGCAGTGACTGGCCTTGATCGGTGCTGCGCCTGACGATCCCAATCGTCCCACGTTGAAGATGCCCAACTGATTACCTTTGTCAGCCGCCATCTGATAACAGGCTAACGCCCGGGACATATCCTTCGTTCCAAACTCGCCACCTTCAAAGGTCGAGGCCAGATAATTCATCGCATCAGCAGAGCCCATGGAAATAGCACGAATAACCTGCTCTTTTGCCTGCTCGGGATGGAGGCAAGGGCCGTTATAGTCAGTGGAGTTTCCTGAACAAAGAAACGTGGCATAGGCCAACGCGCCACTCGGTATTTTCGAGGCTGCTTTGAACAGCGCCTCAACCTTAGGTGTAGTGGTCAACTAATTCCGGACACCTCGATAGGTGATTTTGACGCCATCGCCCGTTCGTAAACGGTCGGTGGCAGATATCCCAGTTTCGAGTGCAGTCGTTCGTTGTTGTAAAACCCAACGATGT
>NZ_CAXAOQ010000038.1:0-63951 GCF_963970575.1 Pseudomonas sp. EA_65y_Pfl2_P74 | reverse complement strand
AGCAGCATCTTAAGTAATGCGGCTCTGCGTTCAGGTGAATAGTACGGCACGACCAGTCTCTTTCCGCCCCCGATATGCTTTTTTTGGAAAAACCGGAGAGGCGACAACTATCCTGACACCGGGGGAGAAGAACAAATGCTGAAACTGAAGTACATCCATACCTCTGCCAATTGGAATCACCCCCAAGGCAGAAGGGACGGTAGCGGCCTGCGGGCTGTTTACATCAACGCGCCTACCGAGGATGGCATTCGTGTACAACATCCGCACGTAGCTGATTGGAAGCTCTGGTAATGAGAATAGCCGTAGCCTTATTGGGCGTTTTACTCCTCACGGGATGTCAGGTCACAAACACCAACTCGGGCGAGAATGACCCCAAATATCCTTGGTGGGAGCTGGCGTTCATCAAACCCAATTTCATGAACGTGTGGGTTGAAGACAGCTCGGTGGAAGACATCAACGGCAAAACTTTCTTGCGTGCGGGGGGAGGCAATGCAAGTGGTGCCGAACCTGATGATGGAAAAGAGTCCGCCCGTGGCTGGATTGGAGTTGGCGGCACCGGGAAACCCGTGATTGGGGCAGGTCTACCAAAGCGTATTTTCGTACGTTGGCAATCAATACCAGAACAAAAAACCTACCGGGCTTGGGTCGATATCCCAGAAGAGGCGAGACAAGTGATGGAGATATCCACTCACCAACGTTGCCCCGAAATATCGGAAAAAACTGCGCGGTTTATGGCATCGGTCTATTTGGGACTTTCACCAGGTGGAGTCGTACAGGTTTGGGTGAGGGATTTATGTCGACGCCCAGTTAAAGTTGCCCGCGCCCAAGCAGAATTGGAGCCGTTAGGGCCGGAGCAGGGTAAGAACGGCGGTCAATACGCTTATCCAGTGAGTGAAAAGGCCAAGCGTTACATCGACAAGTACGGGATTCCGTACGGTAGTTGGTAGTCGTCGCCCGTCGCCTGTGAAACGCCTCCTAACCTTGCTTTGTGCTCTGTCGGTCGGCGTTTTTCTAGGTGGTTGTCAGTCAAGCGATCCGCTACCAGCCAAAAATTCCCCCCAATCCCCATCCTGTGTACTTGCTCACTTCTCAAGCTGTTTTCGAATCGTTTTCAGCTCCTGCCGCCTCGCCGCATTGACCGCCGGATAACTTAACTTCAGACCTTCCAATGCATTGAGCACGATCTTCGACACGATCAGTCGCGCGTTGTGCTTGTTGTCGGCCGGCACGATGAACCAGGGCGAGTCCGCCGTGCTGGTCGCGCCCAGGGCATGTCCATAGGCTTGCATGTAGTCGTCCCAGTACTCGCGCTCGGCGATGTCGGCCTTGCTGAACTTCCAATTCTTGTCGGGCTCATCGATGCGCGCCAGCAGGCGCTTGCGTGCTTTCATTCAGATAGCAACTGGTCGACGTGTCGCCAGGAGCCATGGTGAAAAATAAAAACGCCCGAAGAGATTCGGGCGTTTTCATGAGAGAGACGTTAGAAGAAATCTCAACGAAACGCCGGCACCACATGCTTGATAAACAACTCCAGCGACTTCTTTTTCTCCTCATGCGGCAGACTGTTATCACACCAGAAACTGAACTCATCCACCCCCAGTTCCTGGTAGTACTTGATCCGCGGAATGATCGCTTCCGGCGTACCAATCATCGCCGTTTTGTGCAGGCTTTCCAGCTCAAACTCCGGACGCCCGGCAAACTTCTCTTCCGGGCTCGGGGCGAGGAAGCCATTGACCGGTGTCTCCTTGTTGCCAAACCACGCATCGAACGTGCGATAGAACCGTGAGATCGCTTTCGCGCCGACTTTCCAGCCGTCCGGGTTATCAGCCGAGTGCACGTGGGTGTGGCGCAGCACCATCAATTGCGGGCGCGGCACGTCGGGGTTGTTGTCCAGCGCGGTCTGGAACTTGTTCTTCAGGTCGAGGACTTCTTCGTCGCCCTTCATCAGCGGCGTGACCATGACGTTGCAGCCGTTGGCCACGGCGAAGTTGTGCGAGTCCGGGTCGCGGGCGGCGATCCACATCGGCGGGTTCGGCTTCTGGATCGGTTTGGGCACGCTGGTGGAGGTGGGGAATTTCCAGATGTCGCCGTTGTGCGCGTAGTCGCCTTGCCACAGGGCGCGGACCACCGGGACCATTTCGCGCAGGGCCTGGCCGCCACTTGATGCGGGCATGCCGCCGGCCATGCGATCGAATTCGACTTGATAGGCGCCGCGTGCCAGACCGACTTCCATGCGGCCGTTGCTGATGACATCGAGCAACGCGCATTCACCGGCGACCCGCAGTGGGTGCCAGAACGGCGCGATGATGGTGCCGGCGCCGAGGTGGATGGTGGTGGTTTTCGCCGCGAGGTAGGCCAGCAGCGGCATCGGGCTTGGCGAGATGGTGTATTCCATCGCGTGGTGTTCGCCGATCCACACGGTGCTGAAACCACCGGCCTCGGCCATCAGGGTCAGTTCGGTGAGGTCTTCGAACAGTTGGCGGTGGCTGACGCTTTCGTCCCAGCGTTCCATGTGGATGAACAGGGAAAATTTCATGACGCTTCCTCGGATCTTTTGTTGTTGAGGCTACGTGTGGGAGCGGGCTTGCTCGCGAATGCGGTGGATCAATCGAAATCTCTGGTGGCTGACACATCGCTTTCGGGAGCAAGCCCCCTCCCACAGTGGGTCTGTGTGGGGCTGAAACTTTGCTCAGGCCAGGACGGGCAGGGCGCCCATCTTGCCGTGGCAATACACCAGCGGCCCGGTGTGCTGCTCGGGGACGATCAGATTCTTCACCGCGCCGACCATGATGGCGTGGTCGCCGCCTTCGTATTCGCGCCACAGCTCACACTCGATGATAGCCGTCGCGTTGGCCAGGATCGGGTTGCCCAGTTCGCTCAACGTCCACTCGATGCCTTGCGCTTTGTCCTTGCCTTTACGGGCGAACGCGTAGGCTTCGCTTTGTTGGCCGCCGGACAGAACGTGAATCGCAAAGCGTTTGTTCTTGATCAGCACGGGATAGGAATCAGAACTGTAATTGGGGCAGAACAGCACCAGCGCCGGGTCCATCGACAATGAACTGAAGGCGCTGGCGGTCAGACCGACAATCTGACCGTCATCGTCCAGGGTGGTGATAACGGTTACGCCGGACGGGAACGAGCCCATGACTTGTTTGTAGATGGCGGCATCGATCATTGGACAGTCCTCGGGTGGTGTGACGCTGTTTTTATGTGTTTATTGGTCTGATGGTATACCACAATTTTATCTTTGCAAGGGCTTTTAAGCTGAACCGATGAACGTGCCGCGTTCGTCGTAAACTCAACGTTTACGGGCTTTTAAGCTATTTGCCAGGCCGCTGTTTCAGCGAGGATGGCGGATCAGATAGCACCGTGAACTGCGGGCCAGTCTTGTGAGGTTATTGGAATACCATAATATGGCTTGCATCTGAGGGGCGACCAAAGAGTCCTCCCGGTTTGGCTTCATACAACGATAAGAACAGACAAACTCGAGTTCATGCATATGTCCCGGCAAGATCCGTTGATCGAGAATCACACGGTCGACTACGTCCCACTCGCGGAACGCCACGGGAAGGCCCGCGACCTTTTCACCCTTTGGTTCAGCACCAACATTGCGCCACTGCCCATCGTCACCGGCGCCATGGTGGTTCAGGTGTTCCATCTCGACTTGTTCTGGGGGCTGCTGGCGATTGTGCTGGGGCACATGATCGGTGGCGTGGTGATCGCCCTGGCGTCGGCACAAGGCCCGCCCATGGGCATTCCGCACGTGATCCTGGCGGGATGCTGCATGGTCGCACTCGGCGCTTCGGCGGATCTCATTTCCGAGTTCATCGGTTTGATTCTGGCGCTGTTGCTGTTGCTGGTGCCGTGGGCGTCGATCAACCTGATCGACTTTTACCTGATCAAACGCGGCTGCTACGACATCACCTCGATTTTCCGTGCTGACGGTGGCATTTACGGACGCTTCAATCTGCACGCGATCATTGCCTATTTCATCGGCATCGTCGTGCAGTTGCCGTTCGCCAATACTTCACTGTACGTCGGGCCTTACGCCAATCTGGTCGACGGTGCGGATCTGTCGTGGCTGGTTGGCCTGGTGGTGACGATTCCTCTTTATTACTGCCGGGCATTGTTGTTTCCGCATCCCGGTGGTCATTCAAATTGGCCATATCGATCCCCTTTTGGCCCATCCCCCACTGTGCTCAGGCGCCGCTGTCAGCAAGAATCAATGCCACAACGAGACGCTGAAACTTTATTACCCTTGGCTACCTTTAAAGCCGCTGCCGTGTACAGAACATAAAAACCATCGACTCACGCCGCATTTTGGGGAAACAACCATGGTCACGATGAAACGCATTCTGGGCGCCACCGTGTGTGGGCTGACGCTGCTGGCCAGCGCCGTTCAGGCCGAGCAGCGCGAGCTGCGCGTCTATAACTGGGCGGACTACATCCTGCCGTCGGTGCCCAAGGATTTCGCCGCGAAAACCGGTATCAAAGTGACCTGGGACACCTTCGACACCAACGAATCGCTGGAAGCCAAACTGCTGACCGGCAACTCCGGTTACGACCTGGTGGTGCCGTCGAACCAGTTCCTTGAAACGCAGATCAAGGCTGGGGTGTTTCAGAAACTGGATAAATCGAAACTGCCGAACTGGAGCCACCAGGATCCGGATCTGTTGAAACTGCTGGGCAAGAACGATCCGGGCAACCAGTACGGCGTGCCTTACATGGTCGGTACCGTGCTGATCGGCTTCAACCCGGCCAAGGTCAAGGCTGCATTGGGCGACAATGCGCCGGTGGACAGTTGGGATCTGGTGTTCAAGCCGCAGAACATGGAAAAGCTCAAATCCTGCGGTGTAGCGATGCTTGATTCGCCGACAGAAATCCTGCCGCTGGCCCTGCATTACCTGGGCCTCGATCCGAACAGCCAGAACCCGGCCGACTATGAAAAAGCCAAGGAGCTGATGCTCAAGGTTCGCCCCTACGTAACCTATTTCAACTCGGCCAAGTACATGACCGACATCGCCAACGGCGACATCTGCGTGGCCATCGGTTACTCCGGCAGCTTCTACCAGTTCGGCAATCGCGCCAAGGAGGCGAAAAACGGCGTAGTGGTTGACTGGCGCTTGCCAAAGGAAGGCGCGCCGATCTGGTTCGACACCTTCGCCATTCCCAAGAGCGCGAAGAACGTCGCCGAGGCCCACGAATTCCTCAACACTTTGCTGGATCCGAAGGTGATTGCACCGATCAGCGATTTCCTCGGTTACCCGAACGCGAACAAGGATTCGATGGCGCTGATCAACAAGGACATCACCGGCAACCCGAACCTGACACCGACCAGCGAAGCGCTGAAAACGCTCTACGTGGTTCAGCCATTGCCGCAAAAGCTTGAGCGCGTCCGCACCCGCGTCTGGACCAGTATCAAGTCCGATAAATAGCAGCACATAACCTTGTGGGAGCAGCTTGCTCCCACATGGATTTACGGAGATTGTTTTTCCGGCGTTTTTTCTCTGGTCATCATCAGGCTCAACAACACTGAGCCCAGAATCACCACACCCACCACCGCCAGCGACCACTCCACCGGCATGTGGAGCCACGGCATCAACGTCATCTTGGCGCCAATGAACACCAGCACAATCGCCAGCCCGTACTTGAGCAGATGAAAGCGCTCAGCCATGTCTGCCAGCAGGAAATACAGCGCCCGCAGGCCCATGATCGCGAAGATGTTCGAGGTGAACACGATGAACGGGTCGGTGGTGACGGCGAAGATCGCCGGGATGCTGTCGACCGCAAACATCAGGTCGCTCGCTTCGATCAACACCAGTACCAGAAACATCGGTGTGGCCCAGCGCACGCTGTTTTGCAGCACGAAAAAGCGCTCGCCATGAAAGTCCTTGGTGATCCGCATGTGCCCGCGGACCCAGCGCAGCAAAGGGTTTTTTTCCAGATCCGGTTGTTGCTCGGCGAACACCAGCATCTTGACCCCGGTGATGATCAAAAACACGCCGAAGGCATACAGCAGCCACTCGAACTGCGACACCAGCCACACGCCGGCAAAAATCATCACCGCACGCATCACGATCGCCCCGAGCACGCCGTACAGCAGCACCCGGCGCTGCAACTCCGGCGGCACGGCGAAGTAGCTGAAGATCATCACGAAGATGAACATGTTGTCGATCGACAACGATTGCTCGATCAGGTAACCGGTGAGGAATTCGAGGGTTTTCTGCCGGGCGATTTCGCCGCCGAACGTGCCGTTCAGGTACCACCAGAGCAACCCCGCGAAACTCAATGCCAACAAGCACCAGGCAATGACCCAGGACAAGGCTTCGCGCACCGAGACGCGATGCGCCTTGCGCCCCCGGAACACAAACAAATCCAGTGCCAGCATGGCGAGTACGAAGACGATGAAGGCGCCCCACATCCAGGGTTCGCCGATATTGATGTTCGTGGCAGGCATGTCGCGCTCCCTGTCTTTGTTGTACGAGCTTTGTTTGAGTGAGGGTCAGACGAGGCCATGCTAGCGACGAGTTTGCGCCAAAGAAAAATCGTTTATTTCTGGGGGAGAGTTCGTAAAAAACGAAGTGTCGGGTCGCAGCGGCGATCTTCTGGAGTCGCTGGCGGTTCGCTGATTAACGAAAAAACTCCCCTGGCGTTTCGCCGAACTGTTGGCGAAACGCCGCGATAAACGCCGAGGTCGAATCGTAGCCACAGGCCAGCGCGACGTCGGTAACGCGTTCACCTTTCTCCAATGGCGTCAGGGCGCCGAGCAGGCGTAAGCGCTGGCGCCAGGCACGAAAGGTCAGGCCGGTATCGCGCAGGAACAGGCGTGTCAGGGTCTTTTCGGTGACGCCGAATTTCTCGCTCCAGTGGCTTAGTGTGGTTTGCTGTTCCGGATGCTGCTCCAGGCTCTGGTAGATCTGCCGCAAACGTGCGTCCTGAGGCAGCGGCAGCATCAGATCAATCTGGGGTGCCTCGGCCAATTGATCGAGGATCACTTGCGCCAAGCGTCCATGGGCGCCGTTCTGGTCGTATTCCACAGGCACCCGGCTGAACGCGCGGATCAGCTCCCTGAGCAAATCGCTGACGCCCAGCACATGGCAATGCCCAACCGCCCAACCGGCGACACTGCAATCGATGTACAGGCTGCGCATCTCGGTGTGCGGTGAGCTGAATACCCGGTGCGGCACGCCGGCCGGAATCCACACGGCGCGCTCCGGCGGCGCAACGAAACGTCCGGCGCTGGTCTGTACTTCGAGCACGCCCTGAATGGCGTAAGACAGTTGCACCCAAGGGTGGCTGTGGCGACGGGTCAGCGCACGATTGGGCAGCGATTCGGCGCGCCCGTACAGTGGGCGCGGCAGGCTGGGCAGCCCGGGAATGCTGCGTCGGATGCTCTTTGTGTGTCCTTTAGGCGGCATCTGCGGGCTCTTCGGCGTTAGTCGGTAATGGCCTGTCACGTTAGAGTCGTCGGCACGCACTGGCAACCCCCGGATGAACACACCATGACGCGCCCACGATTTTTGCCCGACAACTTCACCCTGACGCTGATTGGCGTTGTGTTGCTGGCCAGTTTTCTGCCCGCCAGCGGCCAGGTCGCGGTCGGTTTTGGCTGGCTGACCAACATTGCCATCGCGCTACTGTTTTTCCTCCACGGCGCCAAACTTTCCCGCGAGTCGATCATTGCCGGTGCGGGTCACTGGCGCCTGCATTTGCTGGTGTTCGGCCTGACGTTTGTTCTTTTCCCGCTATTGGGTCTGGCGCTGAAACCGCTGCTGTCGCCGTTGATCGGTGATCAGCTGTACATGGGCATGCTTTACCTGTGCGCCTTGCCAGCCACGGTGCAGTCGGCCATTGCCTTCACTTCGCTGGCGCGGGGCAATATTCCAGCGGCGATTTGCAGCGCAGCGGCGTCCAGCCTGTTCGGGATTTTCCTCACGCCGTTACTGGTGACGTTGTTGCTTGACGTGCAGGGCGACGGCGGTTCGACCCTCGATGCGATCCTGAAAATCAGTGTGCAACTGCTGCTGCCCTTCATTGCCGGGCAGGTCGCACGGCGCTGGATTGGTGCGTGGGTGGGGCGCAACAAAAACTGGCTGAAATTTGTCGATCAAGGCTCGATTCTGCTGGTGGTTTATGGCGCGTTCAGTGAAGCCGTCAACGAAGGTATCTGGCATCAGATCCCAATCGCCGATCTGCTGGGGCTGGTGGTGGTGTGCTGCATCTTGCTGGCGCTGGTACTGGTGGCGTCGACGCTGCTGGGCAAGGCGTTTGGCTTCAGCCAGGAAGACCGCATCACCATTTTGTTCTGCGGCTCGAAAAAGAGCCTGGCCACCGGCGTGCCGATGGCGCAGGTGTTGTTTGCCGGGAGCACCATCGGCGTGCTGATCCTGCCGCTGATGCTGTTCCATCAGATTCAACTGATGGTCTGCGCGGTGTTGGCGCAGCGCTATGCGAAACGGCCGGAGTCGGTGCCGGAATTGATGGCGCAGGTGGATCCGTGATCAAAACCGAACGCCCTGATTTTCTGGGCGCCGCACTCCGTGAGGATGATGTTTGAAGATAGAGCGTTCGCTTCCTTGCAGGCAGCCGCAAGAACCAATCAGTCTAAAAACACTCATCCGTGCTCGCGTCGCTTTGCTAGGCTCAAAGATGTAGGCGAAGACGCAGACTGATGCGCAAGCGGATAGCAAGGGGACGTGGGGCGCGTTCCGAAGGGTACACGGTTAGAAAGATCTCCGCGCTGAGATCCAGCCCTTACGCCGTGTGAAGCAGCCGAGACCGTACCTTTTCAATTTGGTCCGGTACTGTGAGAAGCCTGATAAACCTTGTAAGCCAGAGACCAGCACTGGCCGCCTACTCGAATACCAAAGCCCGCATCGTGCGGGCTTTGTCGTGCTTGCCGGACTAGATTTTCGTCAGTGCTTGGGCCAGATCGGCGCGCAAGTCCTCGATGTCTTCGACACCGACGGACAAACGCACCAGCCCATCACCAATGCCCAGTTTTGCGCGGGTTTCAGGTGGAATGGTGGCGTGGGTCATGATCGCCGGATGCTCGATGAGGCTTTCGACGCCGCCGAGGCTTTCGGCCAGGGCGAAGATCTTCACGGTTTCCAGAAAACGCCGCGCACCGGCCAGATCGCTGTTCAAGTCCACGGCGATCATCCCGCCGAAGCCGCGCATCTGTCGCTTGGCCAGTTCGTGCTGCGGGTGGGATGGCAGGCCCGGGTAATAAACACGCTTGACCTGCGGCTGATGCTCCAGCCACTGCGCCAGATCCAGCGCATTGCTGCAATGACGCTCCATGCGCAGCGCCAGGGTTTTCACCCCGCGCAACGTGAGAAACGCATCGAACGGCCCGGCGATCGCGCCGACCGCATTCTGCAAAAAGCCCAAACGCTCGGCCAGTTCGGCGTTCTGCCCGACGACCGCGATGCCGCCGATCACATCGGAGTGACCGTTCAGGTACTTGGTGGTCGAGTGCAGCACAATGTCGAAACCCAGCTCCAGCGGCCGCTGGATATACGGGCTGGCGAAGGTGTTGTCGGCAACCGTGATGATCCCGCGGGCCCGGCAGAGGCGGGCAATGGCGGCCAGATCCGACAGGCTCAGCAATGGGTTGGTCGGTGTTTCGACCATGACCATACGCGTGTCCTCCTGCAGCGCCGCTTCGAACGCTGAGAGGTCGGTCAGATCGACGTAGCTGAAACGATGCCCGGCGCTGCGTTGACGCACCTTGTCGAACAGCCGGAAGGTGCCGCCGTACAGGTCGTTGCCGGAAATGACGTGTGAACCCGCGTCGAGCAATTCCAGTACCGTGGAGATCGTCGCCAGCCCGGAAGCGAACGCAAATGCACGGGTGCCACCCTCCAGATCCGCCACGCAGCGTTCCAGCGCAAAGCGCGTCGGGTTGTGCGAGCGGCCGTAGTCAAAACCCTTGTGCACGCCGGGGCTGTCTTGCAGGTAAGTGGAGTTGGCATAGATCGGCGGCATCAGCGCGCCGGTGGTCGGGTCCGGTTCCTGCCCGGCATGGATCACCCGGGTCGCGAAACCTTGGGCATTCTTGTCGTGCTGACTCATGCGAGGGATCTCCGTAATTGGTTAAGCATGTCGGTGCGGGTGATCAGGCCATGAAAGCCTGAAGCATCGGCGATGATTGCCACGAGGCCGCGGCTGAGCACTGATTCCAGCTCAGCGAGGGGCGCACCGGGGGCGAGGGTTTGCAGTTTGTCGGTCATCACGCTGGAGACCGATTGGCTGAAGCGAGCGGCATCTTCGTGAACGGCCAGCAGGATGTCCGATTCGTCGATCACGCCGACCAGTTCCTTGCCTTCAACCAGTACCGGCAACTGCGAGACATCCGCCAGGCGCATGCGCTGGAACGCGGTCAGCAACGTGTCGCCGGGGCCGACGCTGATCACCCGGCCGTCCTCGAAACGCCGTGCGATCAGATCGCGCAAGTCGCCGTAGCCCTTGCGCTGCAACAGGCCCTGATCGGTCATCCACTGATCGTTGTAGACTTTGGACAAATAGCGCGTGCCGGTATCGCAGACGAAACTCACCACGCGTTTCGGTTCGGTCTGTTCGCGGCAATAACGCAAGGCCGCTGCGAGCAGGGTACCCGTCGACGAGCCGCCGAGTATGCCCTCGGCGCGCAGCAATTGGCGGGCGTGATCGAAGCTTTCTTCATCGCTGATCGAGTAGGCGTGGCGGACGCTGGAGAGGTCGGTGATCGACGGAATGAAGTCTTCGCCAATGCCTTCAACCGCCCAGGAACCGGGTTTGGGCAGCGTGCCGTCGCGGCTGTATTGAGCCATCACCGAGCCCACCGGATCGGCCAGAACCATCTCCAGATCCGGTTGCACGCGTTTGAAGAAACGGGTCAGTCCGGTCAGCGTGCCGGCCGAACCGACGCCGACCACAATCGCATCCAGATCATGCTCGGTCTGCGCCCAGATCTCCGGCGCGGTGCTGCACTCATGGGCCAGCGGGTTGGCCGGGTTGTTGAACTGATCGGCGAAAAACGCGCCGGGAATGTCTTTCGCCAACCGCGCCGCGACGTCCTGGTAATACTCGGGATGACCCTTGCCGACATCCGAGCGGGTGATGTGCACCTCGGCACCCATGGCTTTCAAGTGCAGGACTTTCTCGGTGGACATTTTGTCTGGCACCACCAGCACCACGCGATAACCCTTGGCGCGGCCGACCAGTGCGAGGCCCAGCCCGGTATTGCCGGCCGTGGCTTCGACAATCGTGCCGCCGGGTTGCAGGCGACCATCACGTTCGGCGGTGTCGATCATCGCCAGGCCGATGCGATCCTTGATCGAGCCGCCGGGGTTTTGTGATTCAAGTTTGAGAAACAGCGTGCATGGCCCGGTATTGAAGCGGGTGACTTGTACCAGCGGTGTATTTCCTATCAGCCCAAGGACGGCGGGGCGGGATTCCTTTGACATTCTTCACCTCTTGTTGGTGATGGATCGCGTTCCGTTCGCGAGGAAAAGCCTCGTTTGCAACATAGGCCCGGACAGACTTGCCCGCAACCTTTGAACAGTCTCATCGGGAAAGTGCTGACCGGGCTCAGGCCATAACGAAAAATGCTCCGCATCTTTCGATACGGAGCATTTTTTTGAGCACTTAGCCGATTGCCAGGTTTTCACGCCATCTGAATTGGCGTTTTTTATCGGCTAACCGAAGATCACTCTTCGATGTTGCCCATGGCGGTGGTGTTGAAACCGCCGTCCACGTACATGATTTCACCGCTGATGCCCGACGCCAGATCGGAGCACAGGAAGGCGCCGGCGTTGCCGACTTCGTCGATGGTGACGTTGCGACGCAGTGGGGTTTGCGCTTCGTTGGCGGCCAGCATCTTGCGGAAGTTCTTGATGCCGGAAGCGGCCAGGGTGCGGATCGGACCAGCCGATACGCAGTTGACGCGGGTGCCGTCCGGGCCCAGGGAACCGGCCAGATAACGCACGCCCGCTTCCAGCGAAGCCTTGGCCATGCCCATCACGTTGTAGTTCGGCATGGTGCGCTCTGCGCCCAGGTACGACAGGGTCAGCAGGCTGCCGTTGCGGCCTTTCATCATTTCGCGGCCAGCTTTGGCCAGGGCCACGAAGCTGTAGGCGCTGATGTCGTGAGCGATGCGGAAACCGTCACGGGTGGTGGCTTCGGTGAAGTCGCCGTCCAGTTGATCGCCCGGGGCGAAACCAACGGAGTGGACGATGCAGTCCAGGCCGTCCCACTTCTTGCTCAATGCTTCGAAGACCTTGGCGATTTCTTCATCGCTGGCCACGTCGCACGGGAAGCACAGCTCAGGGCTCGAACCCCAGCCTTGGGCGAATTCTTCGACACGACCTTTGAGTTTGTCGTTCTGATAAGTGAAGGCAAGCTCAGCGCCCTCGCGATGCATGGCGGCAGCGATGCCGGATGCGATGGACAGCTTGCTGGCGACACCGACGATCAGTACGCGCTTACCGGCGAGAAAACCCATGTGTTGCTCCTCTTTCAGGTTATTGCGCAGTGGCTGGTGCCAAAAAAGCGGCTTCCAGCAACTGCTGTGTATACGGATGTTGAGGGGCGGCAAAGATACTTTGCGCGTCCCCCTGTTCGACCACTTGGCCATGCTTGACCACCATCAACTGGTGGCTCAGCGCTTTGACGACAGCCAGATCATGGCTGATGAACAAATACGTCAGGTTGTACTTGGCTTGCAGTGAACGCAAGAGCTCCACCACTTGCCGCTGCACCGTCCGGTCGAGCGCCGACGTCGGCTCGTCCAAAAGGATCAGCGCCGGTTTGAGCACCAAAGCCCGGGCAATGGCGATTCTCTGCCGTTGCCCACCGGAAAATTCGTGGGGGTAGCGGTGCCGGGTTTCCGGATCCAGACCTACCTCCTTCAATGCCGCAATAATCGCCGCTTCCTGCTCGGCGGCGGTGCCCATCTTGTGAATCCGCAGGCCTTCGCCAACGATGTCGCTCACGCACATTCGTGGGCTCAGGCTGCCAAACGGGTCCTGAAACACCACCTGCATCTCCCGACGCAACGGACGAATCTCGTTCTGCGTCAGGCAGTCTAGCTGCTTGCCTTCAAAGCGGATCGCGCCTTTGCTGCCGATCAGCCGCAAAATCGCCAGACCCAGCGTGGATTTACCTGATCCGCTTTCGCCAACAATCCCCAGCGTCTGCCCCTGAGGCAAGCTGAAATGGATACCATCGACTGCCTTGACGTAATCCACCGTGCGCTTGAGCAAGCCTTTCTTGATCGGAAACCAGACTTTCAGGTTCTCGACTTCAAGCAGCGGCGCCCCGATTTCATTGGTCGCCGGGCCTCCGCTGGGCTCTGCGCCGAGCAATTCCCGAGTGTACGGGTGCTGCGGCGAACGGAACAGCTCTTCGCACGATGCCTGTTCGACGATGCAACCGCGCTGCATGACACATACGCGATGCGCAATTCTTCGCACAAGGTTCAAATCGTGACTGATCAGTAGCAGCGACATGCCCAATCGCGCCTGAAGCTCCTTGAGCAAATCGAGGATTTTCAGCTGAACGGTCACGTCCAGGGCGGTGGTCGGTTCGTCCGCGATCAGCAGTTCCGGCTCATTGGCCAGGGCCATGGCGATCATCACCCGCTGGCGCTGGCCACCGGATAATTCGTGGGGCAGGGCCTTGAGGCGCTTGTGGGGCTCGGGGATGCCAACCATCTCCAGCAATTGCAGCGTGCGCTGGGTCGCGACTTTGCCGGTCAGGCCCTTGTGGATGCCCAGCACCTCGTTGATCTGCTTCTCAATCGAATGCAGTGGGTTGAGCGACGTCATCGGCTCCTGAAAGATCATCGCGATGCGGTTCCCGCGGATGTGACGCAGGGCCTTTTCGCTCAGGCTCAGCAGACTTTTCCCGGAGTAATTGATGCTGCCGGCCGGATGGCGGGCCATCGGGTAGGGCAGCAAGCGCAGAATCGAATGCGCTGTCACCGATTTGCCCGAGCCGGATTCGCCGACCAAGGCCAGGGTTTCGCCGCGCTTGATGTCGAAACTCACACCTTCGACGACCCGGTGTACGCGCTCACCGAAACCGAATTCGACGGCGAGGTCGCGCACTTCGATCAGATTGTCCTGACTCATTTCACTTCCTCGGGTCGAAGGCATCGCGAGCGGACTCGCCGATAAACACCAGCAAACTCAGCATCAGCGCCAACACGGCGAAGGCACTGATGCCCAGCCACGGCGCTTGCAGGTTGGATTTGCCCTGAGCGACCAGTTCACCCAGCGACGGACTGCCGGCCGGCAAGCCGAAACCCAGGAAGTCCAGCGCGGTGAGGGTGCCGATGGCGCCGGTGAGGATGAACGGCATGAAAGTCATGGTCGAGACCATGGCGTTGGGCAGGATGTGGCGGAACATGATCGCGCCGTTCTGCATGCCCAGTGCCCTGGCTGCGCGCACGTACTCGAGGTTGCGGCCACGGAGGAACTCGGCACGTACCACGTCGACCAGACTCATCCATGAAAACAGCAACATGATCCCCAGCAACCACCAGAAATTGGGCTGGACGAAGCTGGCGAGAATGATCAGTAAATACAGCACCGGTAAACCCGACCAGATTTCCAGAAAACGCTGGCCGGCCAAATCGACCCAGCCGCCGTAGAAGCCCTGCAGGGCCCCGGCAAGTACGCCGATGATCGAGCTGAGTACGGTCAACGTCAGGGCAAACAGCACCGAGATACGGAAGCCGTAAATCACCCGCGCCAGCACATCGCGGCCCTGATCGTCAGTGCCCAGCAGGTTGTCCGCCGACGGTGGGGCCGGGGCCGGGACTTTCAGGTCGTAGTTGATGCTTTGATAGCTGTACGGAATCGGCGCCCACAGCACCCAAGCCTTTTTGGCTTCGAGCAGTTTGCGGATGTACGGGCTCTTGTAGTTGGCTTCCAGCGGAAATTCGCCGCCGAAGGTGGTTTCCGGGTAGCGCTTGATTGCCGGGAAATACCAACTGTTGTCGTAATGCACCACCAGCGGTTTGTCGTTGGCGATCAGCTCGGCGCCCAGGCTCAACCCGAACAGGATCAGAAACAGCCACAGCGACCACCAGCCACGTTTGTTGGCCTTGAACAATTCGAAGCGGCGGCGGTTGAGAGGGGACAGGTTCATCTCAATGCTCCCGGCTTTCGAAGTCGATGCGCGGATCGACCAGGGTGTAGGTGAGGTCGCCGATCAGTTTCACCACCAGCCCCAGCAGGGTGAAGATGAACAGGGTGCCGAACACCACCGGGTAATCGCGGTTGATCGCCGCTTCAAAACTCATCAGGCCCAGGCCATCGAGGGAAAAAATCACTTCCACCAACAACGAGCCGGTAAAGAAGATGCCGATGAACGCCGACGGGAAACCGGCAATCACCAGCAGCATGGCGTTACGGAACACATGGCCGTAAAGCACGCGATGGCGGGTCAGGCCCTTGGCCTTGGCGGTGACCACGTATTGCTTGTTGATCTCGTCCAGGAAGCTGTTTTTGGTCAGCAGGGTCATGGTCGCGAAGTTACCGATGACCAGCGCGGTCACCGGCAATGCCAGGTGCCAGAAATAATCGAGGATCTTGCCGCCCAGGCTCAGCTCATCAAAGTTGTTCGAGGTCAGCCCCCTGAGCGGAAACCAGTCCAGATAACTGCCGCCGGCAAACACCACGATCAACAGAATCGCAAAGAGGAACGCGGGGATCGCGTAGCCGACGATGATTGCCGAACTGGTCCAGACGTCGAAATGGCTGCCGTGTCGTGTGGCCTTGGCGATCCCCAGCGGGATTGACACCAGGTACATGATCAACGTGCTCCACAGCCCCAGGGAGATCGACACCGGCATCTTTTCCTTGATCAGGTCGATGACCTTGGCATCGCGGAAAAAACTGTCGCCGAAGTCCAGCGACGCGTAGTTCTTGACCATGATCCATAGCCGTTCCGGCGCCGATTTATCGAACCCGTACATGTGCTCGATTTCTTTGATCAGCGCCGGGTCCAGGCCTTGCGCGCCGCGATAGGAGGAGCCCGCCACCGACACTTCGGCGCCACCGCCGGCAATGCGGCTGGTGGCGCCTTCGAAGCCTTCGAGCTTGGCGATCATCTGCTCCACCGGCCCACCGGGCGCGGCCTGGATGATCACGAAGTTGATCAGCAAAATGCCGAACAGGGTGGGAATGATCAGCAGCAGTCGCCGAAAAATATACGCCAGCATCTGATTACTCCGTGCCCGCAGGGTCGGCTTGCAGTTGGGTTTCGATTTCTACGGCTGGCTTCGTTTCCGGCTTGACCCACCAGGTATTAATGCCGATGTCGTACTTGGGGGAAACTTTCGGGTGACCGATGTGGTTCCAGTACGCCACGCGCCAGGTCTTGATGTGCCAGTTGGGGATCACGTAGTAGCCCCACTGCAACACGCGATCCAGCGCACGGGCGTGTGCGACCAGGCTTTTGCGCGAATCGGCATTGATCAGGCTCTCGACCAGTTGATCGACGATCGGATCCTTCAAGCCCATGGTGTTGCGGCTGCTGGGCCGGTCGGCGGCGGCGCTCATCCAGAATTCGCGCTGTTCGTTACCTGGCGAATTGGACTGTGGGAAGCTGCCGACGATCATGTCGAAGTCGCGCGAACGCACACGGGTGATGTACTGCGAAACGTCGACGCGACGGATCACCAGATCAATGCCCAGGTCGGCGAGATTGCGCTTGAACGGCAGCAGCACCCGTTCGAATTCGGTCTGGGCCAGCAGAAACTCGATCACCACCGGTTTTCCGGTGGCATCGACCATTTTGTCGTCCACGACCTTCCAGCCCGCTTCTTGCAGCAGTTGATAGGCCTCGCGTTGCTGAGCGCGAATCATGCCGCTGGCGTCAGTCTTGGGGTTTTCGAAGGCTTCGCTGAACACCTGGGCCGGCAGCTTGCTACGCAATGGATCAAGAATGGCCCGTTCTTCGGCGTCGGGCAGGCCGGTGGCGGCCATTTCCGAGTTCTCGAAATAACTGCGTGTGCGCACGTAGGCGCTGTTAAACAATTGCTTGTTGGTCCATTCGAAATCGAGCAAAAGGCTCAATGCACGACGTACCCGTATATCCTGGAATACCGGACGACGCAGGTTGTAGACGAAGCCTTGCATGCCGGTCGGGTTGCCGTTGGGGATCTGCTCCTTGATCAATCGGCCTTCGATGACGGCGGGGACGTTGTAGGCGTTGGCCCAATTCTTCGCGGTCATTTCCAGCCAGTAATCGAACTGGCCAGCCTTCAGCGCTTGCAGTGCGACGGTGTTGTCGCGGTAGTAGTCGGTGGTCATCGAGTCGAAGTTGTAGAAACCACGATTGACTGGCAGGTCCTTGCCCCAGTAGTTCTTGTCCCGTTCATAACGCACGGAACGGCCAGCGTTCACTTCGGCCACTTTGTAGGGGCCGCTGCCCAGCGGGATTTCCAGATTGCCCTTGGTGAAGTCGCGACCGGCCCACCAGTGTTTTGGCAGCACCGGCAACTGGCCGAGGATCAACGGCAATTCACGGTTGTTGGTGTCCTTGAACTTGAACAGGACTTTGAGCGGGTTCTCGGCAATGACTTCGGCAACGTCTTTGTAGTAGCCACGAAACAGCGGTGAACCTTCCTTGGTCAAGGTCTGGAAACTGAACACCACGTCGTCGGCGCGCACCGGGTGGCCATCACTGAAGTGTGCTTCGGGGCGCAGGTAGAAACGCACCCAACTGTTGTCCGGAGCCTTTTCGATCTTGCCGGCGATCAGCCCGTACTCGGTGAACGGCTCATCGAGGCTGTGCTTGGTCAGGGTGTCGTAGATCTGGCCGATGTCATCGGCCGGCACACCTTTGCTGATGAACGGGTTGAGGCTGTCGAAGCTGCCGAATCCGGCCTGACGGAAGATCCCGCCCTTGGGCGCGTCGGGGTTCACATAGTCGAAATGCTTGAAATTGGCCGGGTATTTGGGCGGCTCGTTGTACAGGGTCAGTGCGTGTTGCGGCGCAGCGCAGGCCAGCCCGGCAAACAACAAGCCGCTGGCCTGCACGATCAGGGCGCGGAAAGGTTTCATTGATCTTTCTCCGAAGATTTCAGCCACCACGCGCTCAGGCCCAGGGTGTAGGGCGGCGTGGTGACGAAGGCCAACCGGCTACGGTAGGCCAAACGGTGATAATTG
This sequence comes from Pseudomonas sp. EA_65y_Pfl2_P74, assembly GCF_963970575.1. NCBI lineage: Bacteria > Pseudomonadati > Pseudomonadota > Gammaproteobacteria > Pseudomonadales > Pseudomonadaceae > Pseudomonas > Pseudomonas sp. EA_65y_Pfl2_P74. The sequence goes on along the minus strand of NZ_CAXAOQ010000038.1, from coordinate 45,787 downwards.
AGGTACCAGTTGGGAATGCTGTAGTGCTGCCACAGCAGCACACGGTCGAGTGCCTTGCCGGCGGCGATTTGTTCATCGCGGGTGCGTGCGGCGAGCAATTGTTCAAGCAGGTGATCGACCACCGGGTTGGCGATGCCGGCGTAATTCTTGCTGCCCTTGACCCCGGCCTGACTGGAGTGGAAATACTGCCATTGCTCAAGGCCCGGGCTGAGGGTCTGGTTGAGCGTCATCAGGATCATGTCGAAATCGAACTGATCCAGACGTTGTTTGTACTGGGCGCGATCCACGGTGCGCAGGCGGGCGTCGATGCCGATGCTGTTGAGGTTTTCGATGTACGGCTGGAGGATGCGTTCCAGATTCGGGTTAACCAGCAACAGCTCGAAGCTCAGTGGCTGCCCGGCGGCGTTCTGCAAACGCTGGCCATTGAGCTTCCAGCCAGCCTCGGCGAGCAGTGCCAGGGCTTTACGCATGGTTTCTCGAGGAATACCACGCCCGTCGGTCCGCGGCAGCGTGAACGGCTCGGTGAACAGTTTGGCCGGCAGTTGATCCTTGTAGGGCTTGAGCATCAGCCATTCATGCCCGATCGGCAGGCCGCTGGCGGTGAATTCGCTGTTGGGGTAGTAGCTGGCCGTGCGTTTATAAGCGTCGCTGAACAAGGCGCGGTTGGTCCATTCGAAGTCGAACATCAAGCCCAGGGCCTCGCGGGTTTTGACGTCGGCGAACGTCGTGCGCCGGGTGTTCATGAACAGGCCCTGGCTCTGGGTCGGGATCTGATGCGGGATCTGCGCCTTGATCACGTCGCCGCGGCGCACCGCGGGGAAGTTGTAGCCGTTGGCCCAGTTCTTCGCCTGATGCTCGATGTAGATGTCGAATTCACCGGCCTTGAAGGCCTCGAACGCCACGTCGCTGTCGCGGTAGAACTCGACCTCCATGCGATCGAAGTTGTATTTGCCGCGATTGACCGCCAGGTCCTTGCCCCAGTAATCCTTGACCCGCTCGAAAATCAACTGCCGACCCGGCGTCACCGAGGTGATGCGGTATGGCCCGCTGCCCAGAGGTGGTTCGAAGGTGGTGGCCTTGAAGTCGCGGTCTTTCCAGTAATGTTGCGCCAGCACCGGCAATTCACCGAGGCGCAAAATCAATAGCGGGTTGCCGGAGCGTTTGAGCACGAAACGAATGCGCTGCGAGTTGAGGATGTCGACCCGCAACACCTCCTGAAGGGCCGTGCGATACAGCGGATGGCCTTCTTTGAGCAACAAGCGGTAGGAGAACGCCACGTCGTAGGCAGTGATCGGCGTACCGTCGTGGAAACGCGCTTGCGGGCGTAGATTGAATACCACCCAGCTGCGATCTTCGCTGTACTCCACCGATTGTGCGATCAGTCCATAGCTGGACGCCGGCTCATCACCGGACGGCGAGTATTGGCCAGTACCGACCATCAACGGCTCATTCAGCTCGTTGATGCCGTATTGGAGAAAATTCGCGGTAGTGACCGGGCTGGTGCCTTTGAATGTGTATGGATTGACCGTATCGAAGGTGCCGAACGCCATCACCCGCAACGTACCGCCCTTGGGCGCTTGCGGGTTGACCCAGTCAAAGTGGGTAAATCTGGCCGGGTACTTGAGCGTGCCGAATTGCGCATAACCGTGACTTTCGGTAATCGTCGCGCTTGCGGGTGAGCTCAAGGCCAGGCTGATCAGGAGCAGGAGGAGGGGACGCTTCAAGTCAGATCCGATCCAGGCGGCTGGGGCTTTGTGGGCCGTACAGTAACAGCTTGTATGGACAGGAAAAAGATAGCGGCTTAATGCTGTGTTAATACAAAAAAAGATCGCAGCCTTCGTCAGCGCCTGTCGGGGTCAATGCAGGCGCTGACGAAGGCTGCGATCTTTTGATATCAAATCAATGCGGCTGATAAACCGTGAGCATCTGCCCAGGCTTCAAGGCCTTGCCAGTGCCCGGATTCCAGCGCTTGAGGTGCTGCATCTCAACGTTGAAACGCTTGGCCACTCTGTACAGCGAGTCGCCTTGCTTGACCTTGTACTGGGTCCGCTGCTTGCTGGCGTTTTTGCCTTTGGTCTTGCTGTTGGCGGCGACAACGGTGTTGACCCGGCCACTGCTGCGCGAAGGGCTGCGCCTGGTGGTGTCCCGCATGACCAGGGTCTGGCCGATCTTGAGGTTATGGCCGGTCAGTTTGTTCCAGCGTTGCAGGTCCTTCACCTGGACCTTGTTGGCCTTGGCAATGGAACCGAGGTTGTCTCCACGCTTCACGCGATAGGCGCGCTTGAGCTGGGCCACTTCGCCAGGGTCGGCACCGTCGAATACCGGCTTCAACGAACGAGGACTCATCAGCTCTTCAGGTCGCATGGTCTGCAGGCTGGCGGTCAGCAGTTGCGCCTTGGACGTAGGCACCAGCAGATGCTGAGGACCGTCGATGGTGGTGCGCTGCTTGAAGGCCGGGTTGAGCTGGAACAGTTCGTCTTCGTCGATGTTGGCAACGGCAGCGACCTTGGACAGGTCCATGCGGTGGTTGATTTCGACGACCTGGAAATAGGGTTCGTTGGCGATCGGGTTGAGGTTCACACCGTAGGCTTCCGGCGTCAGCACCACTTGCGACAGTGCGAGAAGCTTTGGCACGTACGCCTGGGTTTCCGCTGGCAATGGCAGGTTCCAGTAATCCGTTGGCAGGCCGAGTTTCTCGTTGCGCTCGATCGCGCGGCTGACCGTGCCTTCACCGGCGTTGTAGGCCGCGAGGGCCAACAACCAGTCACCGTTGAACATGTCGTGCAGGCGGGTCAGATAATCCAGCGCCGCCGTGGTCGAGGCGGTGATGTCTCGACGGCCATCGTAGAAGCGGGTTTGACGCAGGTTGAAGTAACGCCCGGTGGAGGGGATGAATTGCCAGAGGCCCACCGCATTGGACCGAGAGTAGGCCATCGGGTTGTAGGCGCTCTCGATCACTGGCAGCAAGGCCAGTTCCAGCGGCATGTTGCGTTCTTCGAGGCGTTCGACGATGTAGTGAATGTAGAGGCTGCCGCGTTCGCCGGCATTTTCGAGGAAAGAGGGATTGCTGGCGAACCACAGGCGCTGCTGCTCGATGCGCGGGTTCACGCCCAGGCCATCCTGCAACTGGAAGCCTTCGCGCATGCGCTCCCAGACATCCTGAGGCGCCTGTTGGCTGGCCTTTTCGGTCAGCCAGATCGGCTTCTGTTTGGCTCGCGCAGCGATGTTCGGCGTATGGGTCGCTTCAGTCTGCGGTGCATGGCTGGAGCAGCCCGCCAGCGTGGCGGACACAGCCACCGCGATGGCTTGCGCCAAGCGGGTCAATGCGTCTGAATTGACGGACTTACGTATTGATGACGACATTGGCTGGAAGTAAGTTCCGGGCAAAAATGTCGGGCGATTCTAGAAAGCACACCCCCTGAGGTCAACCTTTCAGAATTTTTGTACCAAGCGGTGAGGTACTTAGAACTTATCTTTCCAGGCCCGCAGAGCCGCAAAAACCTCACTCGGCGCCCGGTTTTGAGCGCCTTCCCGTTCGTCCACTTTTTGTGTAACCAATCTTTCTCCGGTGCGCAAAAAGGGATTCGTGAGTTTTTCAAGGGCCAGGGTCGAAGGCAGGGTCATGACGTTGTTCTGCCGATGCTGAATGACTTTTTCCAGACGAGCGGCGATGTCCGGGTTGCTCGGCTCGACCGCTGCGGCGAACTTGAGATTGCTCAGTGTGTATTCATGCGTGCAATAGACCAGCGTATCTTCCGGTAAAGCGGCGAGGCGGCTCAGCGAGTGGTGCATCTGCTGCGGCGTGCCTTCGAACAACCGGCCGCAACCAGCGGCGAACAGGGTGTCGCCGCAGAACAGCAAACCGTGGTGGTAATAGGCAATGTGTCCCAGTGTGTGACCGGGCACCGCGTAGACATCGAAGTCCCAGCCGAGCACGTTGACGGTGTCGTTGTCATTGAGCGCCACATCCCGCGCTGGAATGTTTTCGCTGGCCGGGCCGTAAACGGTTGCGCCGCAGGCGTTCTTCAAGCGCTCGACGCCGCCGACGTGGTCGTGGTGATGGTGGGTGATCAGAATGTCGCTCAACACCCAGCCCGGATGGGCAGCAAGCCACGCCTGGACCGGCGCGGCATCGCCCGGATCGACCACGGCACAACGCTGGGTACGGTGATCCTGTAACAACCAGATGTAGTTGTCGGTGAAGGCGGGCAGGGCACTGATCTGTATCATCGTCGGAATTCGCCAAGCGGAAAACATTGGCGCATCTTAGTGGTTCCTGGCGCGTTGGAGAATGACATGACCGATAAAGCGTTCGCTCAGGCTGATCCGGACTGGCTGGCGTTGATCAGCGCCGCCCGTGAATGGTTGTCGAGCCCGATCGGGCAATTTCTGCTGGATGAAGAGCGGCGCATGCTCGAAGACGAGTTGGGTCGCTTTTTTGGGGGCTACCTGGTGCATTACGGCCCGTCCGCCGACAATCCGCCCTCGGCACCGCAGGTGCAGCGCAACGTCCGTCTTGGTGCGCCATTGCCCGGTGTCGAGATCGTCTGCGAAGAGCAAGCCTGGCCGCTGAGCGAGCATGCCGCCGACGTGGTGGTGATGCAGCATGGGCTGGATTTCTGTCTGTCGCCCCACGGCCTGTTGCGTGAAGCGGCGAGCAGCGTGCGCCCCGGCGGGCATCTGCTGATCATCGGCATCAATCCCTGGAGCTCTTGGGGTTTGCGTCACGTATTCGCCCATGACGCCTTGCGCCAGGCTCGCTGCATCTCGCCCTCACGGGTTGCCGACTGGCTCAATCTGCTCGGCTTTGCGCTGGAGAAACGCCGCTTCGGGTGCTATCGTCCGCCGCTCGCGTCGCCCAAGTGGCAGGCCCGTCTGGCGGGTTGGGAACGCAAGGCCGGTGACTGGCAGCTGTCGGGCGGCGGCTTCTACTTATTGGTGGCGCGCAAGATTGTGGTCGGTCTGCGACCGGTGCGCCAGCAACGTCGCGAACCGATGGGCAAGCTGATTCCGCTGCCGATGGCCAAGGTCAATCGTCGCCGTATCGAACCGTAAACCTTCTTTTTCTAAGTGGCCGGACTCGCTCCGGCCGCGGCCATCATCGATCCACGATGGGTGGGGCCACGCATTTTTTTCTGGATAGATTGGCATGAGCGAAAGCGTCGATAGCGTAGAACTTTTCACTGACGGCGCCTGCAAGGGCAACCCCGGACCGGGCGGCTGGGGCGCGTTGCTGGTATGCAAGGGCGTCGAAAAGGAACTGTGGGGCGGCGAAGCCAATACCACCAACAACCGCATGGAGCTGCTTGGTGCCATCCGTGGCCTCGAAGCATTGAAGCGTCCGTGCGAAGTGCTGCTGGTGACCGACTCGCAATACGTGATGAAGGGCATCAACGAGTGGATGGCCAACTGGAAAAAGCGCGGCTGGAAAACCGCTGCGAAAGAGCCGGTAAAGAACGCCGATCTGTGGAAAGAGCTGGATGAACAAGTCAATCGCCACAATGTCACCTGGAAGTGGGTGCGTGGGCACATCGGCCATCACGGCAACGAACGGGCTGACCAGTTGGCCAACCGTGGTGTAGACGACGTGCGCGGCTACAAGCAGACCTGATTCCACCGAAACGGTGTACCTGAAACACCTTGGTGAGCGTGTTAACATCGCCGCTTTTGCACGATTGCCCCCGTTGAGAGCTGAACACTGATGGCCACCAGATCCGTTGTACTCGATACCGAAACCACCGGCATGCCGGTGACCGATGGTCACCGGATTATCGAAATCGGTTGTGTCGAACTGATCGGTCGGCGCCTGACGGGCCGGCACTTCCACGTTTACCTGCAACCGGATCGCGAGAGTGACGAAGGCGCCATCGGCGTCCACGGCATCACCAATGAATTTCTGGCGGGCAAACCGCGGTTTGCCGAAGTCGCTGATGAGTTCTTCGAGTTCATCAAAGGCGCACAACTGATCATCCATAACGCGGCGTTCGACGTTGGCTTCATCAACAACGAATTTGCCTTGATGGGTCAGCAGGATCGTGCCGACATCACGCAGCATTGTTCGATCCTCGATACCCTGATGATGGCCCGGGAGCGTCACCCGGGGCAGCGCAACAGCCTCGATGCGTTGTGCAAACGTTATGGCGTCGACAACTCCGGCCGTGAACTGCACGGCGCCTTGCTCGACTCGGAGATTCTCGCCGACGTTTACCTGACCATGACCGGTGGCCAGACCAGCCTGTCGCTGGCCGGCAATGCTTCCGACGGTAATGGTACGGGTGATGGCGCGGACAACTCCGCCACGGAAATCCGTCGGCTGCCGGCCGATCGTCAGCCGGCACGAATCATTCGTGCGACGGAAGATGAGCTGGCGGCACACCAGGTACGCCTGGAGATCATCGCCAAGTCGGCCGGTGGCCCGGCGCTTTGGACGCAAATCGCAGAAGCGGACGCACAGGGCTGAAAGATCATCGCCTCGTGGAAGTACTGACAAGTGGCCACCCTCGCCACTTTCGCTGCAACCCTCTACCCTGAGTGCATGGGTGGATTCAAATCCGCCGCCTCAGGACACTGAGCCTCATGTACAAAGATTTGAAGTTTCCGGTGTTGATCGTCCATCGCGACATCAAGGCCGATACGGTCGCCGGCGAGCGTATTCGCGGTATCGCCCGGGAATTGGAACAGGAAGGTTTCAATATCGTTTCGGCCACCGACTATGCCGAAGGGCGCCTGGTGGCATCGACTCATCATGGTCTGGCGTGCATGCTGATCGCCGCCGAAGACGCCAGCACCAATTCACATCTGTTGCAGAACATGGCCGAACTGATCGGCCTGGCCCGGGTGCGCGCGCCGGACCTGCCGATCTTTGCCCTGGGTGAACAGGTCACGCTGGAAAACGCCCCGGCCGATGCCATGGCCGAACTCAATCAATTGCGCGGCATCCTTTACCTGTTTGAAGACACGGTGCCGTTCCTGGCCCGACAAGTCGCACGGGCGGCGCGCAAGTATCTCGACGGTTTGCTACCGCCGTTTTTCAAGGCGCTGGTGCAGCACACCGCCGATTCCAATTATTCCTGGCACACCCCCGGTCATGGCGGCGGCGTGGCGTATCACAAGAGTCCGGTAGGGCAGGCGTTTCACCAGTTCTTTGGCGAAAATACCCTGCGTTCGGATTTGTCGGTTTCGGTGCCAGAGCTCGGTTCATTGCTTGATCACACGGGGCCGCTCGCTGAAGCGGAAGAGCGTGCAGCACGTAATTTCGGCGCTGATCACACCTTTTTCGTGATCAATGGCACCTCGACGGCCAACAAGATTGTCTGGCATTCGATGGTGGCGCGCGACGATCTGGTGCTGGTGGATCGCAACTGCCACAAGTCGGTGCTGCACGCGATCATCATGACCGGCGCGATCCCGTTGTACCTGTGTCCGGAGCGCAACGAACTGGGGATCATCGGTCCGATTCCGCTGAGCGAGTTCAGTCGCGAATCGATTCAGGCGAAGATCGACGCCAGCCCGCTGACCCAGGGTCGTGCGCCGAAAGTCAAACTGGCAGTGGTGACCAATTCGACCTACGACGGCCTCTGTTACAACGCCGAATTGATCAAGCAAAGCCTTGGCAACAGCGTCGAAGTGCTGCATTTCGACGAGGCGTGGTACGCCTATGCAGCGTTTCACGAATTCTTCGCCGGACGTTACGGCATGGCCACTTCGCGTAGCGCCGACAGCCCATTGGTGTTCACCACCCACTCCACCCATAAGCTGCTCGCTGCGTTCAGTCAGGCTTCGATGATTCATGTGCAGGACGGCGGTGCGCGGCAACTGGATCGCGACCGCTTCAACGAAGCGTTCATGATGCACATCTCCACTTCGCCGCAGTACAGCATCATTGCCTCGCTCGACGTGGCGTCGGCCATGATGGAAGGCCCGGCCGGGCGCTCGCTGTTGCAGGAAACCTTCGACGAAGCGCTGAGTTTCCGTCGGGCGCTGGCCAATCTGCGTCAGCACATCGCTGCTGATGACTGGTGGTTCTCGATCTGGCAGCCGCCAGGTGTCGAGGGCATCGACCGTGTGCAAACCGAAGACTGGTTGCTGCAACCGGATGCTGACTGGCACGGTTTCGGCGAGGTCAGCGACGACTATGTACTGCTTGACCCGATCAAGGTCACGTTGGTGATGCCGGGGTTGAATGCCGGTGGCGCGTTGAGCGAGAGGGGGATTCCGGCCGCCGTGGTCAGCAAGTTCCTCTGGGAGCGCGGGCTGGTGGTGGAGAAGACCGGTCTGTACTCGTTTCTGGTGCTGTTCTCCATGGGCATCACCAAAGGCAAATGGAGCACGCTGATCACCGAGTTGCTGGAGTTCAAGCGCAGTTACGACGCTAATGTCGGTCTGGCAACGTGCCTGCCGTGCGTTGCACAGGAGGACACCGCACGCTATCGCGGTATGGGCCTGCGTGACTTGTGCGATCAATTGCATGCCTGCTATCGCAGCAATGCCACTGCCAAACACCTCAAGCGCATGTACACCGTAATGCCGCAAATCGCCATGAAGCCTGCCCATGCCTATGATCATCTGGTGCGCGGTGAAGTCGAGGCCGTACCGATCGACGAGCTGGAAGGGCGGATTGCTGCGGTGATGCTGGTACCGTATCCACCGGGAATCCCGTTGATCATGCCCGGCGAGCGTTTTAGCGAGTCGACTCGCTCGATCATCGATTACCTGAAATTTGCCCGCACGTTCGATAGCAGCTTTCCCGGTTTTGTCGCCGATGTGCATGGACTGCAACATGAAGACCAAGGCAATGGACGGCACTACACCGTCGATTGCGTCAAGGAATGAGGACTTTTCCCAGTATGCAACCGGTCATGAATCCGAAATACCCAGGGCTGTCGGTGCGTGTCGCCGATGAAGGCTTTGCAGCTTATATCTGGGGCAGCGACTTCAGCTTTGAGGTCGCAGCGTATGGCGCCGCGGTGATCGGCAAGCCGGTGGAGCAGTGGTCGATGACGACGATTGTCCCTTACCGCAAGTGTTACGGCATTGATCCGGAGGAGTTCAGCAGCTACCGCGATGCGGCGGACAGCGCGATTTTCATGGCATACCTCGACGACGAACCGGTCGGCCATCTGGTCATCAGCACCAACTGGAATGGCTTTGCCCATATCGATGAGTTGGCGGTGCACGCGCCGGCCCGTCGCCACGGTGTAGCGAAGGCGTTGCTGGATGTGGCGCAATTCTGGAGTCGCAAAAAGAAGCTGCCGGGGATCATGCTGGAAACCCAGAACAATAACCTCGGTGCTTGTCGGCTTTATGAGCGCTGTGGGTATGTGATCGGTGGTGTCGACCAGTTACGCTATCGCGGCATCGACCCGAACACCGCCGAGGTGGCGCTGTTCTGGTATCGACTGTTCGATAATCCGCTGGAAAATTCAGTTAGCTCGTCAGCATCGCCTCGGCTTGTTCCGTGACGATGGCCAGTAAGGTCTGGATCGCCGATGACGGCGCGGCGTGCTTGAAGGTCAAGGCGTAGAGGCTGATCGTTATGGCGGGCGATAGCGGGCAGGTATCAAGCCCGGCGGAGCGTGCGCCCAATGCGGTGAACGGATCGACAATGGCCAGACCTTCGCCGGCCTCGACCATGCTGCGCATCATTTGATGGGTTTGCACGCGGGTCTGGATGCTCGGCGCCGGGCGTAAGGCCTGGAGTTTGTTTTCCAGTGCCGGGCTCAGCGGATCCTCACGTTCGAGGCCGATCATCGCCTGTCCCGCCATGTCCTGCAGGGAAATGTACTTCTGCTTCGGTTGCAGCCAGCCATGAGGCGCAAGCAATTGCAGCTTGCCTTGGGCCAATGGCTGGCAATGAATGTCGGGATGGTCGGGATCGTGCAGGCTCAAACCCAGATCACATTCACGCAGCAAAAGGCTGCGGACGATGTCCCGGGTCGGGGCACTCAACAGGCTGCAAGGTGCATCCGGCAGGCGTCGACGCAGTGAGGCGAGGCTTTGTGGCAATAATTGCTGGGCCAGCGCAGGGGTGCCGATGATGCGCACCGGCGGGGCGAGGTATTGTTTGAGGCTGCTGGCCAGGCGTTGCACAGGTTCCAGCGCTTCATAGACGTGAGCGATTTCCACCTGCAACGCCCGAGCCTCGGGCGTCGGTTGCAGGCGCCCGCGAACGCTGGCGAACAGCATGAACCCCAAATGACTCTCGGCCTCGCGCAAACGCTCTTCGACCTCGGCCAGCGGCAACTGCAACCATTCGGCGGCAGTGCCCATATGACCGGCCTGCAAAAGCGCCTGAATCACTTCGATATGACGTAAACGCATGCGTGAAGTCCATGTTCAGCAGGTGGGGTCAGTGGCTGAATCCTACCCCAAGTCTGCGCATATGACTTCTGCTCATAACAGTCAGTTATGAAGCGACGGTTGGTTCAGGTTCGCGAGTCAGGGTGACACCCGATTGAACCAGCAAAAACTCGTTGTCACTGACCTTGTTGACGCGATCGCCAATGGCCAGTTTGTATGTGGTGACAGGCTCCGAGCCGGTAAAACCGTCCGCTGACGGAGTGGATTCCTGGAACTCATGCACCGAATAAACGCGGCCTTCCGCATCTCTTGCATGGAACTGACCGACCAGTACTGCTGCCATCTGCTTAGAACCTCTGGAGATAAAACGCTTGATTTGCGGCTTGGTAGACCGTCATCAAGGCCTGTAAGTTTTCCTACAGGAGAAAAATAATCAGCACGCGGGTATTTCCCGAGTCCGCTGGTGAAACTGTCATCGAATCATCTATAACTACTGGCTTCTTCCACTGACAATCGAGAGTCTTCCATGAGCAATGTCTACAACGTCGCCGTAGTGGTCGGTAGTCTTCGCAAAGCGTCGATCAACCGTAAAGTCGCCCTTGCACTGGCCGAGCTGGCTCCGGCTAACCTCAAGCTTGAGATTGTCGAAATCGGCGATCTGCCACTCTATAACGAAGACATTGACGGTGATTCACCGCCGGCAGCCTACAGCACTTTTCGACAAAAGGTGGGTTCATCCGACGCGGTGCTGTTTGTGACGCCGGAGTACAACCGCTCGGTGCCTGCACCGTTGAAAAATGCGATCGACGTTGGCTCGCGGCCTTACGGCAAGAGCGTCTGGGGCGGCAAGCCGGGCGCGGTGATCAGTGTTTCGCCAGGTGCGATCGGCGGTTTCGGCGCGAACCAGCATCTGCGTCAGTCGTTTGTGTTTCTCGACGTGCCCTGCATGCAGCAGCCAGAGGCCTATCTGGGCGGTGCGGGGGCGGCGTTTGATGAGGCGGGCAAGCTGAGTGAGACGGTGAAACCGTTTCTGCAGAAGTTCATCGATGCGTACGGGCTCTTTGTGGCACAACACAAGAAATGAGTTAATCGTTTCTCCGGATGTACACCGGAAACTGTGGGAGCGGGCTTGCTCGCGAAAGCGTAGTGTCAGATAGCAACTTTTTGTCTGACCTGCGGCCTTCGCGAGCAAGCCCGCTCCCACATGTGGATCCCTAACCATTTGATTGTTGAAGGCTGTCGAGAATGCTCGCTGCGTCACTGATTTTCCTGCTGACCATCACCCTTGTCATCTGGCAACCCAAAGGTCTTGGCGTCGGCTGGAGTGCGACGTTGGGCGCCGTGCTGGCGCTGATCTTCGGCGTGGTGCATCTGAGCGACATCCCCCTGGTATGGCAAATCATCTGGAACGCCACCGGCACTTTCGTCGCGCTGATCATCATCAGCCTGTTACTCGATGAGGCCGGGTTTTTTGCCTGGGCCGCGCTGCATGTGGCGCGATGGGGGCGGGGCAGCGGGCGCAAGCTGTTTGCCTTTATGGTGTTGCTCGGTGCGCTGGTGTCGGCATTGTTTGCCAATGACGGTGCCGCACTGATCCTCACGCCGATTGTGATTTCGATGTTGCTGGCGCTGCGCTTTTCTCCGGCGGCCACCCTTGCGTTCGTCATGGGTGCCGGGTTCATTGCCGATACCGCGAGCCTGCCGCTGGTGGTGTCGAATCTGGTCAACATCGTTTCGGCAGACTTTTTCAATATCGGCTTCAATCGCTATGCGGCGGTCATGGTGCCGGTGAACGTTGTCAGCGTCGCCGCGACGCTGGCGATGTTGCTGTGGTTTTTCCGTCGTGACATTCCCAAGGCGTACGCCCCCGAACAGCTTGAACTGCCGCACACTGCGGTTCACGACAAAGCGACGTTCTACGCCGGTTGGGGGGTGTTGGTGATCCTGTTGATCGGCTGCTTCTTCCTCGAACAACTGGGCATCCCGATCAGCGCGATATCGGCGGTCTGCGCCGCGCTGTTACTGGGTATCGCCGCCCGTGGTCACAAGATTTCAACGCGCAAGGTGCTGAAAGAAGCACCGTGGCAGATCGTGATTTTCTCGCTAGGCATGTATCTGGTTGTCTACGGCCTGCGCAATGCCGGGTTGACCGGGTATCTGGCGGGTTGGCTGGATGTTTTCGGCGGTCATGGCGTATGGGGTGCGGCAATGGGCACCGGTGTGCTGACCGCGTTGTTGTCCTCGATCATGAACAATCTGCCGACCGTTTTGATCGGGCTGCTCTCGATTGATGCCAGTCAGGCGAGCGGGGTGGTCAAGGAGGCGATGATCTATGCCAACGTGATCGGCAGTGATCTGGGGCCGAAGATCACGCCGATTGGCAGTCTGGCGACGTTGCTGTGGCTGCACGTGCTGGAACGCAAGGGGATCAGGATTGGCTGGGGGTATTACTTCAAGGTGGGGATTGTGCTGACGGCACCGGTTTTATTGGTGACGTTGGCGGCTTTGGCTGTGCGGTTATCCCTTTAGACCGAGTCGGCACCCATCGCTGGTTTGCCAGCGATGGGTGGCGAACAGGCACTGCAAATTTTCAGGCTTGGCCAGGCACATTCGGCCAAAGATCCGAGACCAGAAACAACCGCTCCGCTTCCTCCCATTCCCCGCGCGCATTCTCAATCAGCCGCACCATTAACTGCGCCGGGGCTAGCGGTTCCAAACCCTCCAGCCACATTTGCAAGTGTTCTTCCTTCCAGGTCTGTTCCACCGGGTAGTGCGCCGGTGCCAGCCAGGCATGGCGGGGCAGGGGTTGCCAGCGTCCGGCCGGGCGTTGCGCGACGAACGCCGGCCAATCCTTCTGATGCAACCAACTGCCGCGCAAATGTTGTGGGTGGGCACCCCGCGGCGATTGCGCTTGCCCCGGCCACGGATACAACAGATAACCACCGAGCCACAGCTGCGCACTGAACACCTCGATATCCAGCGCTGCCAGGACTTCGCGACTTTCCGGGCGCGTGGAAATCGGCAGTTGATGCTCGGCCAGATGCGCCAGCTTGCGATCCAGTCGATCATGGCAACCGGGCCCCAGCCATTGCGCCGGATCATGACCATCGCCGTTTTGCGGGCCGAGGTAGAGCTTGATTGCCAGCTCCAGGTGATGCACGCCGTCGCGGTCACGCAGCAACATGTCCAGTTCGCCGAGGGTATGGCCACCCCGGCGAATCGGCAGGTTGGCGGCGATCAGTTCGATACCCGGTGCATGTTGCACAGCAAACTGCCACAACCGCTCGTAATAAAGGCCCAACCGCCGCGTGCGTGCCTGGGACAGCCAGTGCAGCAATCCGTAACTGTCACGGTCGAGCTGACGCAGCCAGTGTTCCAGGCGCCCGGGATCGGCGACCCAATCGCTGCCGGCCAGCGGATGACGCTGCGGCCATGGCGTTGTGGCCAGCATCGGCGGGGCGAGGATCACCCACGCCAGATCGCGCACTTCGGGATGGCGTAACTGGTGGGGCAACTGGAGCAAGTCAGGAAATAGGATCATCTTGCGAGCATAGCCTTAAACACGGGCACACCCTTGAGGCTGAAAGGATTTTGTCTATCGCAGGCTTTCGCCCATAATCGTGCTTTTCGCGTTTTCGATTGTCCGCAGAGGTCCCATGGAGCAATTTCGCAATATCGGCATCATCGGTCGCCTGGGCAGTTCCCAGGTGCTGGATACCGTCCGCCGACTGAAACGGTTTCTGCTCGATCGTCACCTGCATGTGATCCTCGAAGACACCATTGCTGAAGTTCTGCCCGGCCACGGCCTGCAAACTTCGTCGCGCAAGATGCTCGGCGAAGTCTGCGACATGGTCATCGTCGTCGGCGGCGACGGCAGCCTGCTCGGCGCTGCCCGGGCGCTGGCGCGGCACAACATTCCGGTGCTCGGGATCAACCGTGGCAGCCTCGGGTTCCTCACCGACATTCGCCCCGATGAGCTGGAAGTCGAAGTCGCCAAGGTGCTCGACGGCCATTACCTGGTGGAAAACCGCTTTTTGCTGCAAGCCGAAGTCCGCCGCCATGCCGAAGCCATCGGCCAGGGCGATGCGCTGAACGACGTGGTGTTGCACCCTGGCAAGTCGACGCGGATGATCGAGTTCGAGCTGTACATCGACGGCCAGTTCGTCTGCAGCCAGAAGGCTGACGGCCTGATCGTCGCCACGCCCACCGGTTCTACCGCCTATGCGCTGTCTGCCGGCGGACCGATCATGCATCCCAAACTCGATGCCATTGTGATCGTGCCGATGTACCCCCATATGTTGTCGAGCAGGCCAATTGTGGTCGATGGCAACAGTGAGCTGAAAATCGTCGTGTCGAAAAACATGCAGATCTACCCGCAGGTCTCCTGCGATGGGCAGAACCACTTCACCTGCGCGCCGGGCGACACCATCACCGTCAGCAAGAAAGCGCAGAAGCTGCGACTGATTCACCCGCTCGACCACAACTACTACGAAGTCTGCCGCACCAAGCTCGGCTGGGGCAGCAAGCTGGGTGGTGGAGGCGACTGATGCTCGATCCCGCGCGCAGTTATGACCTGATTGGTGACGTGCACGGATGCGCCCTGACCCTGGAACACTTGCTTGACCGACTCGGTTATCACAAGCAGGGCGGGGTCTGGCGGCATCCATCGCGCATGGCCGTGTTCGTCGGCGACATCATCGACCGTGGCCCGCGGATTCGCGAGGCGCTGCACATCGTTCATGACATGGTCGAGGCCGGTCAGGCGTTGTGCATCATGGGCAACCACGAATTCAATGCGCTGGGCTGGAGCACCCCGGCGCCTCCGGGCAGCGGCAAGCAGTTCGTGCGTGAGCACACGCCGCGTCATGCGCGTTTGCTTCATGAAACCCTGACTCAGTTCGAAGATCATCCCGGCGACTGGCACGACTTTCAGCAGTGGTTCTATGAACTGCCGCTGGTGGTGGACGCCGGGCGTTTCCGTGTCGTGCATGCCTGCTGGGACGCCGGCCTGATCGAACCGTTGCGCGGCCTGTTTCCCGATGCGCGTATCGATGAGCATTTCCTCCAGGCTTCGGCGGTGCCCGGCAGCTTTGCCTGCACGGTGTTCGACCGCCTCCTGCGTGGCACCGACATGCGCCTGCCCGGGGGCCAGACCATGACCAGTGGCGACGGTCTGGTGCGTTCGTTCTTCCGCACCAAGTTCTGGGAAGACGATCCGAAAACCTACGGCGACATCGTCTTCCAGCCTGATGCGCTGCCGGAACCGGTGGCACGGACGCCGCTGACCTCTACCGAAAAAAACTCCCTGCTGCGCTATGGCGTCGACGAGCCGTTGCTGTTCGTCGGCCACTACTGGCGCAGCGGCAAACCGGCGCCGATCCGCCCCAACCTCGCGTGTCTGGATTACAGCGCGGTGCTCTACGGCAAACTCGTCGCCTATCGTCTGGATCAGGAAACCCGCCTCGATCCGGCTAAATTCGTCTGGGTCGATGTCGAGCGGCCGGAGGTGCTGCAATGAGTGCGATAGCGGTATTGCGTTTGCCACTGGCGGTGGATTTGAGTGGTTTTGTCCAGTTGCTGCAACGGATGCAAGTGCCACATCGAGTCAGCGAAGAGGCGGGCGAGCAAGTGCTGTGGGCGCCTGCGGAAATCAGCGAAGACGTGCGCTCGCTTTACGAACGCTTCCCGGCCGGCGATCCAGATCAGCAACTGGACATTCCCGTGGCCCAGACACTCAAGCGTCCAAGCTTCGTCGAACAGTTGAAATATGCCAAAGCCACGGGGTTTATCCTGCTGCTGTGCCTGATTGTGGGCGGCCTGACTTACCTGGGCGAAAACCTGCAGACCTTGCGCTGGCTCACCTTTCTCGATTTTCGGGTGGTCGGCGATTACATCCATTTCACGCCGCTGGCTGATAGCTTGGCGGCGGGGCAGTGGTGGCGCTTGTTTACGCCAATGCTGATTCACTTCGGCATTCTCCACCTGGCCATGAACGGCATGTGGTACTGGGAACTGGGGCGGCGCATCGAGTCGCGCCAGGGCAGCATCAATCTGCTCGGCCTGACGCTGCTGTTCAGCCTGGTGTCGAACTACGCGCAGTTTGCCTGGAGCGGCCCGAGCCTGTTCGGCGGTCTGTCCGGTGTGCTCTACGGGTTGCTGGGCCATTGCTGGATCTTCCAGTTGCTGGCGCCGAACCCGGCCTATCGTCTGCCGCGTGGCGTGCTGGTGATGATGCTGGTGTGGTTGCTGGTGTGCATGTCCGGGCTGATCTCGATGATCGGCTTCGGCGAAATCGCCAACGCCGCCCACGTCGGCGGGTTACTCATCGGATGCTTCACCGGTTTGTTGGGCGGTTTGTATAACCGCCGTAAACTGGCCGCCTCAAATTTTCAGTGAATAAAGAGCACGGAGACCCTGATGTCCTCTTTTAACGACATGATCAAAAACATCACCCCGGACATCTACGAGAGCCTGAAACTGGCCGTGGAAATCGGTAAGTGGTCCGACGGTGGCAAACTCACCGCCGAACAGCGCGAATTGTCCTTGCAGGCCATGATCGCCTGGGAAATCCAGAACCTGCCTGAAGAACAGCGCACCGGTTACATGGGCCCGCAGGAATGTGCGTCGAAGTCGATCGAAGTGCCGAATATTCTGTTCAAGTCGGATGCCATCCATTGATCGAGATTGGCCGCGGTGCAATCAGCAAAATGTCGGCGCGCCTGGACGGGCCGAACGTGCAATACGCGTTTCGTCTGGATGACGTCGAGGTGCCGGTCAATCCCATGATCGGCACCACGGTGCGTCTTGAATACCTGGGGGCGATCCATTGCACCCATTGCGGGCGCAAGACTAAAACCAGTTTCAGTCAGGGCTACTGCTATCCGTGCATGACCAAGCTGGCGCAGTGCGATATCTGCATCATGAGCCCGGAGCGCTGCCACTATGACGCCGGCACCTGCCGGGATCCGGCGTGGGGCGAGCAGTTCTGCATGACGGACCATGTGGTTTACCTGGCCAATTCGTCGGGGATCAAGGTTGGCATCACTCGTGCTACCCAATTGCCGACGCGCTGGCTCGATCAGGGGGCCAGTCAGGCGTTGCCGATCATCCGCGTCGCCACGCGGCAGCAATCGGGCTTCGTCGAAGATCTGTTGCGTAGCCAAGTGGCTGACAAGACCAATTGGCGTGCACTGCTCAAGGGCGATGCCGTCGCCGTGGATCTGGCACAGGTGCGTGATCAGTTGCTCGACACCTGCGCCGAGGGCCTGCAAGGCTTGCAGGAGCGATTCGGCCTACAGGCCATTCAGACGATTCCCGATGTCGAACCGCTGGAAATCCGCTATCCGGTCGTGCAATACCCGGCCAAAATCGTCAGCTTCAACCTGGACAAGAACCCGATTGCCGAAGGCACGCTGCTGGGGATCAAGGGCCAGTACCTGATCTTCGACACCGGCGTGATCAACATTCGTAAGTACACGGCTTATCAGCTCGCCGTGCATCAGTAAGGACTCCAGCATGCGCACCGAACAACCGAAGATGATTTACCTGAAGGACTATCAGGCGCCCGAGTACCTGATCGACGAAACACACCTGACCTTCGAGTTGTTCGAGGATCACAGCCTGGTCCACGCGCAATTGGTGATGCGCCGCAATCCGGCGCGTGGCCCGGGCCTGCCGCCGCTGGTGCTCGATGGCCAGCAACTGGAATTGCTGTCGGTGACCTTGGCCGATCAGGAACTGAGCGCTGCGGATTATCAGCTCAGTGAAAACGAACTGACCCTGCAACCGACCAGCGAAACCTTCACGCTCGACACCAGCGTCAAGATCCATCCGGAAACCAACACCGCGCTGGAAGGCCTGTACAAGTCCGGCACGATGTTCTGCACCCAGTGCGAGGCCGAAGGTTTCCGCAAGATCACCTATTACCTCGACCGCCCGGACGTGATGAGCAAGTTCACCACCACGGTGGTCGCCGAACAGCACAGCTATCCGGTGCTGCTGTCCAACGGCAATCCGATTGCTTCCGGCCCGGGCGAAGACGGCCGGCATTGGGCGACCTGGGAAGACCCGTTCATGAAGCCGGCGTACCTGTTCGCGCTGGTGGCCGGTGACTTGTGGTGCGTTGAAGACACGTTCACCACCATGACCGAGCGCAATGTGGCGCTGCGCATTTACGTCGAGCCGGAAAACATCGACAAGTGCCAGCACGCGATGAACAGCCTGAAGAAGTCGATGCGCTGGGACGAAGAGGTTTACGGTCGCGAGTACGATCTGGACATCTTCATGATCGTCGCCGTGAACGACTTCAACATGGGCGCGATGGAGAACAAAGGCCTCAACATCTTCAACTCCAGCGCCGTACTGGCCCGCGCCGAAACCGCCACCGACGCCGCGCACCAGCGGGTCGAGGCGATTGTCGCGCACGAATACTTCCACAACTGGTCGGGCAACCGCGTGACCTGCCGCGACTGGTTCCAGCTGTCGCTCAAGGAAGGCTTCACCGTGTTCCGTGATTCCGGTTTCTCCGCCGACATGAACTCCGCCACGGTCAAGCGCATACAGGACGTGGCGTACCTGCGTACCCATCAGTTCGCCGAGGATGCCGGCCCGATGGCCCACGCGGTGCGTCCGGACAGCTTCATCGAAATTTCCAACTTCTACACCTTGACCGTGTACGAAAAGGGCTCGGAAGTGGTCGGCATGATCCACACCTTGCTCGGCGCCGAAGGCTTCCGTAAGGGCAGCGATCTGTACTTCGAACGCCACGACGGCCAGGCCGTGACTTGCGACGACTTCATCAAAGCCATGGAAGATGCCAATGGCGTCGACCTGACCCAGTTCAAGCGCTGGTACAGCCAGGCCGGCACACCGCGTCTGGCGGTGAGCGAGTCTTACGACGCCGCCGCGAAAACCTACAGCCTGACGTTCCGGCAGAGCTGCCCGGAAACACCGGACAAGGTGGAAAAACTGCCGTTCCTGATTCCCGTGGAGCTGGGCCTGCTCGACAGCAAGGGCAACGCGATTGCCCTGCGGCTGGCTGGTGAAGCCGCTGCCCAAGGCTCCACTCGCGTCATTTCCGTGACCGAAGCCGAGCAGACCTTCACTTTCATCGACATCAGCGAACAGCCGTTGCCGTCACTGCTGCGTGGTTTCTCGGCGCCGGTGAAACTGAGCTTCCCGTACAGCCGCGATCAACTGATGTTCCTGATGCAGCACGACAGCGACGGCTTCAACCGCTGGGATGCCGGCCAGCAACTGTCGGTGCAGGTGCTGCAAGAGCTGATCACTCAACAGCAGAAGGGCGAAAGCCTGGTGCTTGACCCGCGCTTGATTGCCGCGCTGCGCACAGTGCTCTGCGACGAATCGCTGGATCAGGCGATGGTCGCGGAAATGCTCTCGCTGCCGGGTGAGGCGTATCTCACCGAAATCAGCGAAATAGCGGATGTCGAAGCTATCCATATCGCGCGCGAATTTGCCCGCAAACAACTGGCGGACAACCTGTTCGAAGCGCTGTGGCTACGTTATCAGGCCAACCGCGACCTATCGAAGAACACCTCGTATGTGGCCGAGGCCGAGCATTTCGCCCGTCGTGCGTTGCAGAACATCGCGCTGTCGTACCTGATGCTCAGCGGCAAGCCGGAAGTACTCGCGGCGGCGCTGGAACAGTTCGAAACAGCCGATAACATGACCGAGCGCCTGACGGCGCTGGCAGTGTTGGTCAACTCGCCGTTCGAAGAACAGAAAGCCGTGGCGCTGGCGAGTTTCGCCGAGCACTTCAAGGACAATCCGTTGGTCATGGATCAGTGGTTCAGTGTGCAGGCCGGCAGCGCGTTGCCGGGCGGTCTGGAGCGCGTGAAGGCGTTGATGCAGCACCCAGCGTTCAACATAAAAAACCCGAACAAGGTGCGTGCGCTGGTCGGCGCGTTTGCCGGACAGAACCTGATCAACTTCCACGCGGCGGATGGCTCGGGTTATCGCTTCCTGGCGGATCTTGTGATCGAACTGAACGGCTTCAACCCGCAGATCGCCTCGCGGCAATTGGCGCCACTGACGCGCTGGCGCAAATACGACAGCGCGCGGCAGGCGCTGATGAAAACCGAACTGGAGCGGATTGTGGCTTCAGGTCAGTTGTCCAGCGACGTCTATGAGGTGGTCAGCAAAAGCCTGGCTTAACGCGGATCTAAATGTGGCAGCGGGCTTGCTCGCGAAGAGGGTGTGTCAGGCACAGAGTTGTCGCCTGACATACCTCTTTCGCGAGCAAGCCCGCTCCCATAGTTTTTGCGTTACTTCAGATCAAACCGGTCGAGGTTCATCACCTTTGTCCAGGCGGCGACAAAGTCTTTGACGAACTGTTCCTTCGCATCCGAACTGGCATACACCTCCGCCAGCGCCCGCAATATTGCGTTGGAGCCGAACACCAGATCAACCCGCGTCGCCGTCCATTTCACGCTGCCGGTTTTACGGTCGCGGCCCTCGAACTCGTCCGCCGCTTTTGACGTTGGTTTCCACTCAACGCCCATGTCCAGCAGGTGGGTGAAGAAGTCGTTGGTCAACGCTTCGGTCTGGTGGGTGAACACGCCATGACGGCTTCCCCCGACGTTAGTGTTCAACACCCGCAACCCACCCAGCAGCACGGTCATTTCCGGCGCGGTGAGGGTGAGCAGTTGTGCCTTGTCGATCAGCAGCGCCTCGGCCGACACCGTGTATTTGCCTTTGCTGTAGTTGCGGAAGCCATCGGCGATTGGTTCGAGAAAACCGAATGAATCCACATCGGTTTGCTCTTGCGAGGCGTCCGTACGCCCCGGTGTGAATGGGACGGTGACGGAGTGCCCGGCATTTTTCGCCGCTTGCTCGACCCCGGCATTGCCGGCCAGCACGATCAGGTCTGCCAGCGAGACTTTCTTGCCCGATGCACCACCATTGAACGCGTTCTGAATGCCCTCAAGGGTTTTCAGCACGCTGGCCAGTTGTTCCGGCTGGTTGGCGTGCCAGGACTTCTGCGGCTCCAGGCGCAGACGGCCACCGTTGGCGCCGCCGCGCTTGTCCGAGCCACGGAACGTCGAAGCGGCAGCCCAGGCCGTCGAGACCAGTTGCGACACCGACAGACCGGATGCCAGCACTTTGCTCTTCAATGCGCCAGCGTCGTTTTCATCGATCAGTGGGTGAGTGGCATCGGGAATCGGGTCTTGCCACAGCAGTTCTTCGTTGGGCAGTTCCGGGCCGAGATAGCGAGAGAGGGGACCCATGTCGCGGTGGATCAGTTTGTACCAGGCGCGGGCGAAGGCGTCGGCCAATTGATCGGGATTGGCCAGAAAACGCCGGGAGATCTGCTCGTAAGCCGGGTCGAAGCGCAACGCCAGATCAGAGGTGAGCATGGTTGGCGAGAGTTTTTTGCTCGGGTCATGGGCATGGGGAACGGTGCCTGCACCCGCGCCGTTTTTCGGAATCCACTGATGCGCCCCGGCCGGGCTCTTGGTCAGTTCCCACTCGAAGCCGAACAGGTTTTCCAGGTAGTTGTTGCTCCACTTTGTCGGCGTGGTGGTCCAGGTCACTTCCAGGCCGCTGGTGATGGTATCGCCACCCTTGCCGGTGCCGAACGCGTTGCGCCAACCGAGGCCTTGTTCTTCTAGTCCGGCGGCTTCCGGTTCCGGGCCGACATTATCGGCAGGGCCGGCACCGTGGGTTTTGCCGAAGGCGTGACCGCCGGCAATCAGGGCCACGGTTTCTTCATCGTTCATGGCCATGCGGGCGAAGGTTTCGCGAATGTCGTGGGCCGAGGCCACGGGGTCAGGGTTGCCTTCAGGACCTTCCGGGTTGACGTAGATCAGGCCCATCTGCACCGCTGCAAGCGGGTTTTCCAGAGTGCGCTCGCCCTGATCCGTGCGGCTCTCTTCTTTGCCGTGCAGATCCGGTTCGGCTACCAGCGTGCCGTCACCGGGTTCCTGCATGGCGGCCTTGTCCTTGCCATAACGGCTATCACCGCCCAGCCATTCATTTTCCGAACCCCAGTACACGTCTTCGTCCGGTTCCCACACATCAGGGCGGCCACCGGAGAAACCGAAAGTCTTGAAGCCCATGGATTCAAGCGCGACGTTACCGGTGAGGACAATCAGGTCGGCCCAGGAAATGTTGCGGCCATATTTCTGTTTGATCGGCCAAAGCAGGCGGCGGGCCTTGTCGAGGCTGACGTTATCCGGCCAACTGTTGAGCGGGGCGAAACGCTGCTGGCCCGATCCGGCACCACCGCGGCCATCCGCGGTGCGATAGGTGCCGGCGCTGTGCCAGGCCATGCGGATGAAGAGCGGGCCATAGTGGCCGAAGTCCGCCGGCCACCAGTCCTGGGAGTCGGTCATCAACGCATTGAGGTCTTGTTTCAGCGCCTGGAAGTCCAGGCTCTTGAAGGCTTTGGCGTAGTCGAAGTCCTTGCCCAGTGGGTCGGACTTGGGCGAGTGCTGACTCAGGATCTTCAGGTTGAGTTGATTCGGCCACCAGTCACGGTTCGTCGTACCACTACCAGCGGCGTGGTTGAACGGGCATTTCGATTCAGTTGCCATGTTCGGGTCCTTATCAGGTCGTCTACGGCCGGCTCGTGCCGACTTCGGACTTGTAAGGCTAGACCCGACTTGACGAGTCGGCTAATAGCCCGACTATTGGACGCTGATAGGCAGAACCTCTTAACGCGGTGTCAACTCGACTGTGCGGCCTCATCCTCCGGCACTTCATCCAGCAGATCCTCTTGCCCTGGCAGCTCGGTGATCACACTGAAATCCGTGACTTCAACAGCGCCCGATCCATAACCCAGCAAATGGAAGGAGAAAGCCTTGCGGTCTTGCGGATTATCGAAGCTGAAATCCATCTCCAGCGGCTGATCCGCCGTGGCGACCATTTCTGGCGGCAACCCGATCTGCACCTCTTTTTCGAATTCCTTGGCTTTGAGCTGAATGTACGCGACCTGGTGCGGATCAAGCGAACGCACAGTCATGCGTACGCGGGTGTACGAGCCCTTGGGCATTTCCAGGTATTGCGCGCCGATCAGATTGTCGGCCCAGTCATTATTGATCTGTGCCTGCAGCGCGATGACGTTGGTGCTGCCGAACTGATAGCGGTGATTGAGCGGCGTGCGCAGCAGGGACAGGTCCAGCGCATCGGCGCGCGCCGCGATCTGTCGGGCGCGATGGCCACTGTAGGTGCCCTTGAACGTGGCACTGTCGGCTATGAAACCGGCGCTTTCGTAATAGCGGCAGCGGCGCGGCATGTCACATTCGGAGAACATACCGTGGCCATCGTGATAGCGCAGCTTGCCGTTGGTGAACGACATCATTTCACGACCGGAATCGTAATCGCGAAACAGCGAACGGCCGCTCAATGAGTGAGGTACTGGCAGGGCGAAGTAGTCGAGGATCGAGGTGCTCAAATCAACATGGCCATACACCCCGGCCTTGAGGCGCGGGAGTTGCTCCTGCTCGGGTGCCAACGTCAGATTGAAACCCCATGACGAAGCCAGGCGCACGCCATCAATGCCGTGGGACTCATCGGAGGTGATCACCACCAGCGTGTCTTTCAACACGCCCTGGCGTTCGAGGCCACTGAGGAACTGCTCCAGTGCATCGTCGAGATAACCGACCGCCGCCTGCTTCGGCGTTTCGTAGCGCTCCCGATATTCTTCCGGTGCGGAGTAGGGCTGGTGCGTGCCTACGGTCAGCAATGTCAGCATCCACGGCTTTTTTTGCTTTTCCAGTTGGCCGACATAACTCAGCGCGCCCTCGAAGAATGCCTTGTCATCCTTGCCCCACGGAAATTCCACATAGTTGGCGTTGGTGAACCACTCCAGGCCATGGGTCGCATCGAAACCGATGTGCGGCATGATCTTGTCTTTGGCCATGAAACGCAGGCCGGCGCCTTGCAGATAGTGGGTGCTGAAACCGTGCGCGCGCAGTTGCGCCGGCAGACAAGCCTGATTGCGCTCGTTCAGGGTGAGCATTTCCACGCCTTTGGGCGTGCCGTTGTTGAGCTTGTCGTAATCGCCGCAGAGCATGGCGTACAGACCGCGAATGGTCTGGTGTGTGTGCACAACGTAGTCAGGTGTGTTCATGCCGCGCTCGGCCCAGCGACTGAGATTGGGCATCAGGTCTTCCTGATAATGGCTGCCAATGGCCTCGCGGTTGGCGCGGATGTAAGCGCCGGGAATGCCTTCCAGGGTGATGATCAGCACGTTGCGTGCCCGACCCGGTGCATTCAGCAGTTTCTGCCCGTTGAGGTCGACGTCGGTGAGTCCGGTCATGACCGGTGTGGTTTCCACAACATCGCCGTCCAGCCATTGCTCGGCCCGGATCTGCACATCGGCGACCTCAGTGGCTAGCAAATGGTGCGAAAGGCTGTACAAACGCCAAGGATCGGCCTCGCTCGGCCACAGGTTCTGTGCGCCCCAGTGCACAGCGAACAGCACCAGCGGCACACTCCAGAACGCACGGGGCAGGGCAGGACGGACAATGCCGCGTGCGGCAAACTGCGCCAGCAGCCAAAGCAACAGTGCCAGCAGCAACGAAATGCCCACCGCCGGATGCGCCAGTCCTGCGCCACTGGAGTTCTCGACAAACTGCGGATCGAACAGGTAATGCAGATCGGAAGGATTGGGCAGGCGACCGACGGCACTGACCAGTTCGGCGGTCGCCACCGCGAGCAAGCCCCAGAACAGCAGCAGCGGCAATGCCAGCCACCACGCGCGACGATGCAACAAAATCACCAACGAACTGCCGATCGCCAGATCCGACAAATAACCCAGCGGAGTCGACCAGCCGAGTGCCGCGCGCAGGCACACTGGCACGATCAGCACCAGAACGATCAGGGAAAAGAGGCGGGCGTGTGGGTGTCGAAACCCGTTCAAAAGAGCGCTCACAAAAAAAGACCTTCCAGTCATCAAATCGTAAAAAAAGTGTGGGTGATGATAGCAAGGGTGGGCGGTCTGATCGTTGTTTTAAACGTGCAGTTGATTGGTTTTCGGAGCCGTTTGGGGTTACGCGAAACGCCATAAGCTCTAGCTGACGTTGGTGTTGGCTGGCAATCGGCGATGTTGATGCAGTATCTCGGCAGCAGATTTATTGTTTCATCTTATTTAGTGCGCCTTAGAACCGGCATGACAGCATGTGTTAAACGCTGCGATTCACACGACCACTTCGGCGTGGTGGTTGCCACGCCGTCCTGCAGAGTGCCTGTCTTCTGTGCGAGTTATCGGCTCAAGCTTCATCATCAAAGATGCTTTCAATCGTCATCTCGAACGCCCGGGCAATCTGAAACGCCAGCGGCAGGCTCGGGTCGTAGCGTTCATTCTCGATGGCGTTGATCGTCTGACGCGACACGTTCAGGCGCTCCGCCAGATCGACTTGGGACCATTTGCGCTGGGCGCGTAATTGCTTGAGGCGGTTTTTCATTGGTAGCGACGCTTGGCGAAGCGCAAACCGATCATCCACATCAGGCCCATCACCGGCCAGACCCACAACCAAGGGATGTGCGGTGCACCGACGGTCTCCAGAAAGCCGTAGGTAAAGGTCAGCAGGGCTGAGGCGGCGAAAGAAAAGCCCAGGGCTTCGAACTGGATGCGCAGGTACATTTCGTCGAGACGGCGCATGTCACGCACGATAGTCCAGCAGAACAGACCGACCGGAATAATGGGCAACAGGGTGATGACGGTACGCAGCCAAAAGCTGGCGTCGGCGAAATACAGCAAGGCAAATTGCGATGTCAGCAATACCAATATGTACAGCGCCATCGCAGCGGCCATTTCGCGATTAAAACTCTTCATGCTTCACTTCCTGTGTAAAAGACCCTTTACATCCTCTCTGATGAATTCTTTGGTGTAAAGCACGCTTTCCATAAACTTTACATCCGCAAAAAAATGGGCGGCATGATCGTCTATCATGCCGCCCCGTTTTTTATTGCCGTAAAGTCAGATCAATGCATCTTGCTGTGATCGTGACCTTCCATGTTGGTCAGCGCGCGTACCGGCGCTTTAACCTCGATGGTTTCTTTCTCGCCCTTGGCGTTCTCAACGGTCAGGGTCAGCGGCACGCTTTCGCCTTCTTTGAGCTGGCCGTTCAGGCCCATCAGCATTACGTGGTAGCCGTTCGGATCAAGCTTGACGGCTTTGCCGGCCGGCAGCTCGACGAACTTCACCGGGCCCATGCTCATGACGTCGTTCTTCATGGTCATTTCGTGGATCTGCACGTCGTTGGCCACGGGCGTTGCGACGCTGAGCAGCTTGCTGTCGCTGTCGGCGGTGAGGGTCATGAACGCGCCACTGGCGGTCTGGGTTGGCACGGTCGCACGTACCCAGGCGTCGTCGACCTTGGTCTGCGCCGAGACCTGAAACGCCAGACCCATCAACGAAAGGGCGAAAACGGTGCGTTTGATGTTGTTCAGAACGGGGTGCATCAGCAAACCTCCATAACAGTTAGCAAATCTTCCGTGCATTCTTCTGCCGAAAGTGAGGTGGACAGTCCCAGGCGCAGTTCGCCGCGCGAGTCGTAGACATAACTGGTGGCGGTGTGCGAGATGGTGTAGGTGTCGCCGGCCGGCACCTTCTCGAAGAACACGTCGAATTCCTTGGCCGTGGCCTTGGTTTCTTCAAGCGTGCCGTACAGCGCGACGAAGGTCGGGTCGAAGGCCTTCATGTAGGCATCGAGAATCTCTGGCGTGTCGCGCTCGGGGTCGAGGCTGATGAAGATCACCTGCAAGCGATCGCCGTCCCGGCCCATGAGTTTTTTGATTTTTGCCGCACGGGCCAAGGTCGTCGGGCAGACTGCCGGGCATTGGGTGAAACCGAAGAACACCATTGGCATCAGGCCGCGAAAGCTCGACAGGGTCATGGTTTCGCCGTCGGTGTTCTTCAGTTTGAAGGTGCGTCCCATGATCTTGTTACTCAGATCCTTGCCGTACTTGTACGACAATTGGCCGCGGGTGTCGCAGCCGGCGAGCAGGCCAAGCCCGAGCACGCCCATTCCCGCAAGCACCTTGCGGCGAGTCAACAAAGCCGTCATCTAATACCGCCTTTTGCAGCCCGTCAGTCGGCAGGACTGGCGGGGGGTTAACCGTAAAAGCGGCGCATCATACCAAACTGAAGGCAGACGCCGGCTGCGGATCGGCGGACAGGGTGTCGCAGGGTGACAAAAGGTGTAAGAAAAAGTGACGAGAGATAGCGCGATAGCCTCCTGCAGATTTGACGTTGCGAGGTCGTCGCTGAGGACGGGTCCGTGACAGGAGTTCGAATAGATTGGCTCTGTAGTCACCGCCCTTTATCCAATGCCAATTGTCCTTTCTGAGTTGACAGTTAAACGCTTTTCAGGCGATTTATCTCGCTACGATGCGTCAGTAATCTGTGCCCATCTTGAACGCAACAAGAACCCCCACAACTAAAAAGGAATGCACAGATGAACACTCCAACCTACAACCGCCTCAACAAAGACGACGCCGTAGTGCTACTGGTTGATCACCAGACCGGTTTGATTTCTCTGGTGCAGGACTTCTCGCCGAACGAGTTCAAGAACAACGTGCTGGCGCTGGCCGATCTGGCGAAGTTCTTCCAGTTGCCGACCATCCTCACCACCAGTTTCGAGCAAGGCCCGAACGGTCCGCTGGTACCGGAGTTGAAAGAGATGTTCCCTGATGCGCCTTACATCGCTCGTCCAGGGCAGATCAACGCCTGGGACAACGAAGACTTCGTCAAAGCAATCAAAGCTACCGGTCGCAAACAGATCATCATCGCCGGTGTCGTGACGGATGTGTGCGTAGCGTTTCCGACCCTGTCGGCGCTGGCGGAGGGGTTTGATGTGTTCGTGGTGACTGATGCGTCCGGCACGTTCAACACCACCGTGCAACAAGCCGCGTGGAGTCGCATGACCCAGGCCGGTGCGCAGATGATGAACTGGTTCTCGGTGGCCTGTGAGCTTCACCGCGACTGGCGCAACGACATTGAAGGCCTGGGTCATTTGCTGTCGCAGCGGATTCCGAACTACCGCAATTTGATGAATGGCTATGCGGCGCTGGCGGCTCAACAGAAGTAAGCGAGCCGCGTCACACGAAAAGCCTGCCCTGAAAAGCAGGCTTTTTACGTCGCAACAAATTATTGCGGCACTTCAGAAGAATGTTCGCGACAGCTTCATTCAACGTTAGCCGACATCAGGCTAACGACGCGCGAAACGAGGGTGTCGATCGCAAACGGCTTGGTCAACACCTGCATTCCCGGCCCGAGTTGAGTGTTGCCAATGACGGCATTTTCGGCATAGCCGGTGATGAACAAGGTTTTCAGTTCAGGCCTCATTGCCCGGCCCGCATCGGCCACCTGTCGTCCGTTCATGCCACCCGGTAATCCGACATCGGTGATGAGCAAGTCGATTTTCGCAGTGGAGCGTAATGCTTCGAGTCCTTCGACGCTGTCGGCGGCTTCCAGCAGGTTATAACCGAGTTCGCCCAGCACGTCGCAAAGCAACATGCGCACGGAGGGTTCGTCGTCGACAATCAGAATTGTCCCGCCTGACTTGGCAAGAGGCGTTGTCGCGTTGCGCGTGGCATCCTGATTTGCCCGCGTTTCGCCACAGTACCTTGGCAGGTAGAGACTCATCGTGGTGCCTTGGCCCTCTTGTGAATGTACGCGCACCTGACCGCCGGATTGCTTGGTGAATCCGTAGATCATCGACAGCCCCAGGCCGGTGCCCTGGCCCAAAGGCTTGGTGGTAAAAAACGGGTCGAAGGCTTTGGCGATGACCTCGGGCGTCATGCCTGTGCCGGTATCAGTGACACACAGGGACAAGTACTCGCCTTCGGGCATGTCCTGCGCGCGGGCCGACGCCGAGTCCATTGTGCGATTGGCCGTCTCGACCGTGATACGCCCGCCATCAGGCATCGCATCGCGGGCGTTGATGCACAGATTCAGCAGTGCGTTTTCCAGTTGACTGGCATCGACCAGGGTCGGCCAGAGTTCGGGCGCCGCGACAGTCTTCAAGCGGATGGCGGGGCCGACGGTGCGCTGGATCAACTCGGTCATGCCGAGGATCAGGGAATTGACATCCGTCGGCCGTGGATCAAGCGTCTGGCGTCGCGAGAAGGCCAGCAATCGATGGGTCAGGGCCGCCGCACGTTTGGTGGCGCCTTGGGCGGTGACCATGTACTTATCGACGTCTTTCAGACGGCCTTGGGCGATGCGCTTTCCCATTAATTCCAACGCCGCCGAGATGCCGGCCAGCAGGTTGTTGAAATCATGGGCCAAGCCCCCGGTCAGTTGTCCGACCGCTTCCATCTTCTGCGACTGGCGCAGTTTTTCCTCGGTTTGCATGAGTTCGGCTGTGCGCGTCGATACGCGTTGTTCCAGTGTGTCGTTGAGCGCGCGCAACGCGGCGTTGGCCCGGTCGCGTTCGGCCTCGACGTTGCGTCGTTCCTCAACATCGATGAGTACGCCGGGAAATCGCAGCGGGGTGCCGTCATCGGCGCACTCGACGCGTCCGTTGGCCTCGATCCAGTTGTATGTTCCGTCTGCGCGGCGCACACGATACTGATGGGAGTAGGCGCCGCCGCGGGCAATTGCTTCGTTGATCGCGGCCGTAAGCCCGTCCCGGTCATCGGGGTGTACGGTCATCACGACTTGCTCCAGGCTCAGACCGGTGCGGCCCAACGCGGGATCAAGGTCAAAAATCCTGGCAAAGGACTCATCCATGGTGAAGCAATCTGTCGGCAAGTCCCAATGCCAGGTGCCAATAATGGCCCCGGCGGCGAGGGCCAGTTGCACGCGCTCGACGTTTTCACGCGCGACCGCCTCGCTGATCCGCAGGCGCTCTTCGGCGTCTCGGCGTTGGGTGACGTCGCTGAAGAAAATCGCGATTTGTCGATCGGCAGGATCGCCGACACGCACGGCGCGAACATCGAACCAGCGTTCAAAAGTATTGGCGTAGTTTTCGAAGTTGGCCGGCTCGCCGGTCTTGGCCACGTGCCCGTAAGTCTCGAACCAGAAACTCTCCAGGTTGGGGGCGAACTCGGTCACCCATTTACCCCGCAGGTTGACGCCGCATTGACGTTCGAACGCAGGGTTGGCCTCGACGAAGTAGTAATCGACGGGGCGATCGTCAGCGTCGAATTTGACTTTGACGATCGCGAACGCGGCCTCGATGGTTTCCAGGATGGTGCTGAAACGCGCCTCGCTACTGGCAAGCGCCGCTCGGCTGGCGGCAAGCTGGGCGGCCATATCCGGTGATGCTGCTGCGCTGCTCTCCAGAAGCAGGCGCAGACGCATGACCTCTGTCTCAAGCGCCTCGCGAGTAAGTTGCTTCAGAGTTTCCACCAAGGGGGCCTTCTTGATTTTTGTGTGAGTTCATTCAACGCGGCTCAAACGTACACCGGGAATCCTCACATTGACCTGTCACCGGGTGTTTAAGTTGCACCCGCACGGGGAAGGACGCCGGGTTTTATAGCGGCTCGCCACGATCCAGTGTGTCGAGCAGTTTCTGCCCCCGCTGCCAAAGCGCTTGTTGCTTGTCTTGCGGCATGCGGTCGAGGTTTCTGTACATCATGCTCATGCGCTGATTACCGCGTAGAAGATCGCCGTGGCGCATCAGGAAATGCCAGTACAGCGCATTGAAAGGGCAGGCGTTGTCAGCCGTGCTTTCGCTGACTTTGTAGGCACAACCGCGACAGTAGTCAGACATTCGATTGATGTACTGGCCACTCGCGCAGTAAGGCTTGGAGCCGAGATATCCACCGTCAGCGTGCATGACCATGCCCAGGGTATTGGGCAGTTCCACCCAGTCGAACGCGTCCATGTAGATCGCCAGGTACCACTCGCAGATCTGGCTCGGCGCGATGCCAGTGAGCAAGGCAAAATTGCCCGTGACCATG
The DNA here is from genome assembly GCF_963970575.1 of Pseudomonas sp. EA_65y_Pfl2_P74. Lineage (NCBI taxonomy): Bacteria > Pseudomonadati > Pseudomonadota > Gammaproteobacteria > Pseudomonadales > Pseudomonadaceae > Pseudomonas > Pseudomonas sp. EA_65y_Pfl2_P74. Next base: position 14,611 of record NZ_CAXAOQ010000038.1, on the reverse strand, counting down.
AGCCTCTGGATGTGGTGGGCATAGGCATGTTCGAGGCTTTGACCGATTGCCTGGCGCACGCAGTTCATCTGCGTTTCGCCCGTCCAGTAGAACGCCGGCAAGGCCCGGTGGTTACCAAATGAATTACCTTGGGCATAGTCAGGCATCTTCAGCCAGTAAACCCCTCGCACATATTCCCGCCAGCCGATCAATTGCCGAATGAACCCCTCGGCTGCATTCAATGGGATGCGGCCAGACCTGTAAGCCGACTCAACGTCGCTGCACAGTTGACGTAAATCCAACAGACCGATATTGAGCGCTGCGCTGATCCGCGCATGGAACACAAAGGGTTCGTCGCTGGCCATGGCATCCTGGTAATCGCCGAACCCGGCCAGACCATAGTCCAGAAAGTAATCCCATAAGGCTTGGGCGTCGGCATGTGTGACCGGATAGTTGAAATTGTCCAGAGAGCCGTAGTGGCTGCTGAAGCGCTCTTTGACCAGTGCAAGCACGTCGCGAGTGATGGCGTCGCCGGAAAACCGCGCCGGGTAGGGCGCTTTCACTCCTTTGGGCAAGGCTTTGCGGTTTTCAGCGTCAAAGTTCCACGCGCCACCGACCGGCGTACCGTCGCCATTGATCAATAAACCGCTCTTGCGGCGCATCTCGCGGTAGAAAAACTCCATGCGCAGCTTTTTTTTGCCGGCCGCCCACGCGCTGAACTCAGCGCGACTGCACAGAAAACGCGTGTCGGCATGCCAGTCAATGGCTGAGCCGCATTCCTTGAGAGACTGTTCGAGGCGCCAGTCGCCGCATTCGGTGACGTGCAGTTCGTCCGCTTGTAGCAGGTCCTGCCAGCGGCGTAATTCCCCCGGTACCGATCCGCTGTTGTGCGGGGCATCAAGGGTGACGTACTCGACACGCACGCCTCTGGCCTGCAGCGCCTGGGCGAAATGACGCATGGCGCTGAAGATCAGCGCGATCTTCTGCGGATGATGAGGCACATGGCTGGCTTCTTCCATCACCTCGACCATCAGTACCGCATCCCGTTCGGGATCGAGCCCTTGCAATGAGGCCAGGTCAAACGACAGTTGATCGCCGAGGATCAGGCACAGGCGATTGACCTTGTTCATTCGGGGCAGCCCACCAGCGTTCGGTTCATAAAGGAGGTGTCAGCGAAAAAGGCAGGCGCAGTTCCTCGACAGGGCCTGTGTCCCGGCCGCACATTTCGTCGTGCACGCATTGCTGCACCAACACGCAGGGAAAGGCCGGAACGGTTTGCAACAAGTCACGCAGATGAGTGATTGAACGTAGACGCATGGGTTTGGCGGTATCGTCCAGCAAGGTGAATTGGCCTTGATCCATGCGGATGCGTGCCAGATAGAAACCACCTTCGAGCGACAGCAGTTCCAGTTCCCGTACTTCGCTGTTGGCGGCGTGCTCGGTGAGGGTTTGCAGATTCATGAATCACTCCTTGCCTACCAAGGTAGGCGTTCTCCGTCGTAGGCAAAGAAATGGCCGCTGTCAGCCGGCGTCAGGCGGTCGATCAGGGTCAATAGTTCATGGGTTGCGACGCTGGCCGGTCGGGCCGCCGATGCACCGCGAAAAGGTTGCGACAACGCCGAAACCACCGTGCCTGGGTGCAGACTCAGCAAGCGGCTGTGCGGGTGGGTGCGGGCCAGTTCGATGGCAGCGGTTTTGATCAGCATGTTCAGCGCAGCCTTGGAGGCGCGGTAGGCGTACCAGCCACCCAAACGGTTATCGCCGATGCTGCCGACCTTGGCCGAGAGCATTGCCATCGCCCCTTGGGAATCGAGCAGTGGCAGAAAGTGGCGCAAGACCATCGCCGGTCCCAGCGTGTTCACTTGAAACACGGCCTGCAGCGCGGCGTCTTCCATGGCGCTGTAACTTTTTTCCGGTTTGAGGGTGTCGCGATGCAGCAGGCCCGCAGCATGCACGATCAACTGGTACGGCGCTTCTTTGGCCAGTTCGGCGGCGGCGCTGGCGATTGTCTGCGGCTGTTCCAGGTCAAGTGCGGGATCGGTCTTGCGCCCCAGTTCCCGCACACTTGCACACCGTGGGTCGTGTTTGAGCCACTCACAGAAGGCTGTGCCGAGTGCGCCGCTGGCGCCGATCACCAGGGCGCGGTAGCCGTCGCCCAGGGAGGTCATGGTGAGCGAATCACTCATTGGTTTTCTCCCCCGGACTGGCGGCGGAAGAACAATGTCACCTGGCCGATCTCGACACCGAACTTGGACATGCGGGTGCGATTGATCAGCGTGTCCTCGTCCATCTGGTACATCCAGTCGTCCATGTTCACTTCATGAACGGAGCCATCGACCGGGAGGCTCAGGACATAGCGCCAACGTAATGCGTTGCCGGCCACTTCACCTTTGGCCTCGCCCACGACATCGCCAGCGCGACCGCGCCAATGGCCTGCACCTTCTGGCGTCAGGGTCCAGACGCGCCGCTCGCGAGTGCCATCGCTGTAGACGAAACGCTCGTCGAGAATCAGGTCATGACCCTGGCGATGACTCTGGATATTGACCTCAAAGCGTTTGACAACCTCGCCTGAGCGCTTTTGAAACATGCCCCAGGCTTTGACAGGTTTGCTGAAGAAATGCTCCAGGTTCAGGGCCGGTTGCTGGTCGGCATAGCGACCGACATCGACGCTGCCGCAGCTCGTGACGCTTAACACCAATGCCAGTACAACCAAAAAACGGGCCATTGCTTTACTCCCTGAAGACACGGGTGAAGGTGGAGAACACCCCTTTGAAAAGGCTTGTACAGATACCTATGCGTGTACAGGTTTGTCGGCGCATTTGATTCGACAAACCGACAACAAAGTCACTGTCATCGGCTGATCAGTTGAAGGAACTCCTGGCGTGTACTGGAGGAATTTCGAAAGGCACCGAGCATGACCGATGACGTCATGGCCGAATTCTGCTTTTCCACACCGCGCATCATCATGCACATGTGCCTGGCTTCAATGACCACGGCCACACCAGCCGCGTCGGTAATTTGCTGGATCGCGTCGGCGATCTGTCGTGTCAGGTTTTCCTGGATCTGCAAGCGGCGCGCGAACATGTCGACCACTCGGGCCACTTTCGACAGCCCCAAGACCCGGCCAGTCGGTATGTAGGCCACATGGGCCTTGCCGATGAAGGGCAGCATGTGGTGTTCGCACAACGAGTAGAGCTCAATGTCGCGAACGATGATCATTTCATCGTTCTGTGACTCGAACAACGCGCCATTGATGATTTCTTCGAGATTCATCGTGTAGCCGTCGCACAGGAACTGCATGGCTTTGGCTGCGCGCTTGGGCGTGTCTCGAAGTCCTTCGCGGTCGGGGTTTTCACCGACGCCGAGAAGAATTTCACGGTAGTGACTGGCTAATGATTGAGTCATTCGGATTTCTCGCGGCGTTGCGGCTGGATAAGAGTGCGACAACTGCTGTGGCCGTCGTGACAACGCCGGCTGCCGTCAGGGTGAGGCAGCCACGCCAAGTGAGGGCGCAAGTGGCAGAACAGGCGATATGCAATGGCAAACAAAGGACGGGTCAAACGCCAGCTCAGGGGTGCAACCCAGATCCCAAGCCCTGCGGCTCGCCAGCTCCATAGCGTGGCGTCGAGGCCTTTTACCCAGCATCCATCGTCGAATCTTGCATGCAGTGAGGATTGCATTTGCGTAAGCGTGAAACCCAGAACGCCCGGATCGAAGCCCTCATGACTAAGGTCAACCAAGCGCAGTCGTGTTTCGACCGCATGTTGGCGCAACAGCTTGATTTCTCGCGCACAGAGTGGGCATTCACCGTCAAAGTAAAGCGTTAATGGCCACGGCTCTGAGTTGTACATTGTGGCGTGCCTTGTATAGGTTTTTTACAAAGATAGGCCGAAAAAATCGAGCTGACAATGGAGCGTCGTTCTTTTTGTGAAGATGGGAAGACGTTACATCCAGTCGCCTCTGAGGGGGGGAGACGGATTGGGTGGCGTAACGCAGCACTCCCGCAGGAGCGGGAGCACTTTGTCGAGATCCTTGCGTCAGGCGACGTATGCCGGGTAATCCACATACCCTTCGGCATTGCCGCCATACACCGTGGCCGGGTTCAACGCATTCAACGGCCAGTCGTTGGCGATTCGCGCAGGCAGGTCCGGGTTGGCCATGAACGGTCGGCCGAAGGCGACAAAATCCGCCAGGCCGCAATCGAGCAATTTCGCACCCGACTCAGGGTTGTAACGCCCGGCATAAATGATTGCGCCGCTGAAGGTATCGCGCACCGCCTGGCGAAAGGTCTCTGGCATGGCTGGCGCATTGTCCCAATCCGCTTCGGCGATGGACAGATAAGCGATGCCCACGTCTTGCAGCACCTTGATGGCCTCAATGTAAGTCGTGTGTGGATCTTCCTCGACCATGCCCAGGTAAGTCCGCGCTTCATCGGTGGTGGTGAACAATGGCGCGAAACGCACGCCAACCTTTTCCTTGCCGATGCACTCGGCGACGCCGGACACCACTTCACGCAGAAAACGCAGGCGGTTGTGCAGCGAACCACCGTACTGATCGGTGCGCAGGTTGCTATGGGCGGAGATGAACTGGTTGACCAGATAACCATTGGCGCAGTGCAGTTCGATACCGTCGAATCCGGCTTGCATCGCATTACGCGCCGCCTGGATGTAGAGCTGCACGAGCTCCTGGACTTCGTCGGTGGTCAGGGCGCGCGGGGTAGACGGCGCCACCAGTTCGCCGGCGCCAGGCGTGGTTTCGATGAACACACTGACCCGGTCAGTGGCCACGGCGGAGGCTGATACCGGCGCATCACCGTTGGGCTGCAACGCGATGTGGGAAACGCGACCGACGTGCCAGAGTTGGGCGAAAATCACGCCGTCACGGGCATGCACGGCTTCGGTGACTTTGCGCCACCCGGCGATTTGCTCGGCGGTATGGATACCCGGTGTCCAGGCATAACCCTGACCACGGGGTTCGATCTGGGTGCCTTCGGTGACGAGCAAACCAGCCCCGGCACGCTGTTGGTAATACTCGGCCATCAATTCATTGGCTACGTTGCCCGGTTGGGTACTGCGCTGGCGGGTGAGCGGTGGCAGGACGATGCGGTTTTTCAGGGTGTGAAGGCCCAGTGTGGCGGGCGTGAAGAAACTGCTGTGGTGCATGGAGGTGACCTTGATAAATGAGTGCGATCCGATCGCTTATTAGACCAGTCGACTATTGGGTGAATGAAAAAAAACACCGTGCATCACGCACACGGTGTTCGGATCTGTAAAAGAATCAGCCGAGCATTTTCAGCAGTTTCTCGGCCACAGCAGCGGAGCTGGCCGGATTCTGCCCGGTGACCAGTTGCCCATCAGCCACCACATACACCTGCCAGTCGGCGGCTTTGGTGTAGCGCCCGCCCAGACGCTGAAACTCGTCTTCGATCAAGAACGGCACCACATCCGTCAGGCCGACCGCGGCTTCTTCGGAATTGGTGAAACCGGTCACTTCGCGATTCTGGATCAGCGGTTTGCCATCCGCGGCAACGACGTGACGCAGCACGCCAGGTGCGTGGCAGACAAAACCATGGGGTTTGTTGCTGCGGTCGAAGGCTTCGATCAACGCGATCGAGTGTTTGTCTTCGGCCAGATCCCAGAGCGGGCCGTGGCCACCTGGGTAGAACACGGCATCGAAATCATCAGCGCTGACATCGGCCAGGCGCCCGGTGTTGGCCAGAACCTGTTGAGTGGCCGGGTCATTGCGAAAACGCTCGGTTTCAGCCGTTTGTGCATCAGGCTCATCACTTTTCGGATCAAGCGGCGGCTGGCCGCCAGCGGGTGAAACCACGGTGATCTGAGCGCCGGCATCTTTGAAGGCGTAGTAGGGCGCGGCGAACTCTTCGAGCCAGAAGCCGGTCTTCTTACCAGTAGTGCCAAGTTGATCGTGGGAAGTCAGAACCATCAGGATTTTCATAAAGCACCCTTGCGTTGATCAGGTGTTATCGAAGCGCGACGGATTCGCACGTTGTGGACACCCGTTGATGTTTGTCGGGGCACAGCATAGGTTTCAATTAGACCAGTCGTCTAGTGTTTTTTTTACCATGGGTTTTTATCGCTCGGGTATGGCAAACTCTCGCCTCCGTGAAATATACGACTGGTCTATTGTTTGGTAATTTGCGCCCCATGAAACCGACCTACGACGACACCCGCCAGCATTTGCTCGATACCGGCCACCGGATGATGGCCGAGAAGGGCTTCACCAGCGTTGGCCTCAACGAAATCCTGCAAACCGCAGGCGTGCCCAAGGGCTCGTTCTATCACTACTTCAAATCCAAGGAACTCTACGGCCAGGCGCTGCTTGAGGACTACTTTGTCGGCTACCTGGCCGATATGGAGCGGCGCCTGACACTGCCGGGCCTGAGTGCCTATGAACGGCTGATGGATTACTGGCAGGGCTGGCAGAATCGCTGCACCCTCGAAGGGCACGGCGACGAGTGTCTGGTGGTAAAACTCAGTGCGGAGGTTGCCGATCTGTCCGAGTCGATGCGCCTGACGCTGCGTGATGGCGCCGAGCAAGTGGTGGCGCGCATTACCCTGTGCATCGAGCAGGGCCAGGCCGAACAGAGCCTGCCTGAGGGCGATGCGCGTCAGTTGGCGGAAACGCTGTATCAACTGTGGTTGGGGGCCAGTTTGCTGAACAAACTGCAACGGACGGGGCAATCGTTGAACACCTCGATGGCGACCACCAGGCAGTTGCTCGGTAGTTGACATCGGCAACCTGAGGGATGCTGGCGAAGAACGTTAGAACGTTGTGTGCTTTTGGCGAGGTGAAATTACGCGCATAAGCGAATGGGAATACGTTTCAATTGCAGAATTTCCGGTATACCATGCGTCGCGGTTTGCTGGCCGTTTTGCCCTTCGTTTTTGCCTATCCGTAAGGTTTTCCTCATGCGTCGAACTCTGCTTTCCATCTGTGTGCTGCAGGCGTTGTCCCCTTATTCCTGGGCTGAGCAAGCCAATTCCGGCGCTTCAGCGCTTGAGCTGGAGGCAACCGACGTGGTTGGCACGGCAGATTACGAGCGGGCAGACGGCCCGGTACAGGGTTATCGCGCAACGCGTTCCGCCAGTGCCACGCGTACCGACACCTCGATTCATGACATACCGCAATCCATCAGCGTGGTGTCGAAGGACGCCGTTGAAGACATCGGCGCCACCCGTCTGCAAGACGCATTGGATTACGCCGGCGGCGTAGGGCGGGCGAACAATTTTGGTGGCCAGGGTCTGACCACGTTTACGGTGCGCGGTTTTACCACCGGTGAGTTCTATCGCAATGGTTTCCCGATCAATCGCGGTTATCCGAACATGCCGGATGCCAACATTATCGAGCGTCTGGAGGTTCTTCGCGGGCCGGCAACCATGCTGTATGGCCGAGGCGATCCTGGCGGTACGTTCAATGTCGTTTCCAAGCAGCCGCTCGCCGAGCCCACGGTCACATTGGGTAGCCAGTTGAATGACCAAGGCATGAAGCGCGGCACGCTGGACGCTTCCGGTCCGCTGGATGAAGAGGGGCGACTGGCCTATCGGCTCAATGTGGTAGGCGAGGGTGGCGATACGTTCCGTGATCACGTTGAAACCGAGCGCTATGGTGTGACGCCGGTTCTCACCTGGCAGGCGACCGATGCGACGCGGGTGATTTTCGAAGGCGATTTCATGCGCAACAATCATCCGCTGGATCGTGGCGTAACGCGCTACGCCAGGCAAATCGGCACCGCGTCGCGCGACACGTTCTTTGGCGAAAAAGACGCCGGCAAGTTGCACAACGATAACAACATGGCGCAACTGCGTTTCGAACACATTCTCAACGACGACTGGACGTTGGGCGGGGGCTTCCAGTGGCTGGAGGGTACGTTGCAGGGCAATGCGATCGAGGCCAATGGCATTGCAGCTGACGGTCGAACCCTGGGGCGCAATTTCAACTACCGCAAGCTGGAGTGGACAGACAAGGACACCCAGCTCAACCTGACCGGCCACTTCACCACCGGTGGTTTGCAGCACACGTTGCTGACCGGCATCGAATACGAAGACTACGACTACAATTCGATCATCCAGCGCTCCAGTGGCGCAGTGGGTGCCTATGCGATCGACATCTTCAATCCTGACTACGGCCAGCCGCGCCCGGCGTTGACCCGAACCCCGACCCACGACAAAGAAAACCTCAAGACCTACGCCGCGTTTGTGCAGGACCAAGTGGCACTGACCGAACGACTCAAGGTACTGGCCGGGGCGCGTTTCGAGCGTTTCGAACACGACTACGAAACCTATGTGCCCGGCGCTAAAAGCTGGCAGGCCAGTGAAAACGCGGTGACGCCGCGCATCGGTTTGACCTACGACCTGACCGACACCGTTGCGGTCTACGCGGACGCTGCGCGCTCGTTCAAACCCAACACCGGCGCCAGTCGACAGGGTGGTGGCTTTGAGCCGGAGAAAGGCAAGTCCTATGAAATCGGGTTGAAGTGGGAGGCACTGGAGCAGCAGTTGAGCGTCGATGCGGCGATCTATCAGATCGAGAAACGCAACGTGTTGACCACCGACCCTGTGGACTCGACGTTCAGTGTGGCCGCCGGCCAAGTGCGTAGCCGTGGCCTGGACGTGAACGTCGCCGGCAACCTGACCCCCGAATGGCGTGTCATCGGCGGATATGCCTATGTTGATGCCGAGGTGACCAAGGACAACGTGATTCGTTCCGGTACACGACTGGTGAACATCCCGAAAAACAGCTTCAGCCTGCTCAACGTTTATGAATTCCAGGACGGTGCCCTCAAAGGGCTGGGTCTGGGAACGGGGCTCAAGTACGTCGATGAGCGCGCCGGACAAACCGCCAACACCGCTTTCTCGATGGACAGCTACACCGTTGTCGATTTGCTCGGCTACTACAAAGTCAATGACAAGGTGCGGCTCAACCTCGACGTGAAGAACCTGTTTGACCGCGATTACGAAGAGGGCGCGTTCGGCAACGTCTACGCCTATCCGGGGGCGCCACGAACGGTGCAAGTCGGGATCGCCTATACCTTGTAGCGCGTGGTCGTTCTGACTCGGTGGACCGCTCTCTAACGCCCCGCCCACTTGTCTCGATATAGCAGGAGAAAATCGACGAAAGCCCGCACGCGCCGCGGTACATGGCGACCGTGCGGGTATAGCAAGGTGTAAGGCCTTGAGCAACCACTGTAAGACTGAAGGATCTCGACGAGACTGCCGTCTGCCAGTTGCTGTTCGACGATGAATGCGTAGGTCTGAAAGAGTCCCGCACCGTGCCGTGCCAGCGTCACGCCGCCGAGCACATCGTCGGAGCAGCAATAGCCACCGGCAGTGAAAATCTCGCGATCCTTGCCGTTTTCCTGGAACAGCCAGGAAATTCGTCGCCCGCTACTGGGCAGTTCGAACTGGATGCACTCGTGCTGATCCAGATCTGCCAGGGTCTGGGGTATACCAGCCTTGTGCAGGTATCCGGGAGAGGCGACCACCACCAGCTTCGCGTCCTCGAGCAGGCGCGCAACCAGGGTCGAGTCCGCTTGTGTCCGCACTCGAATCGCCAAATCGTAGCCTTCCGAGACGAAGTCGATATTGCGGTTGCCCAAGTGAATATCCACGGTGACTTCTGGGTAGAGCGCTCGAAATTCGGGTAGCAGCGGCAGAATGCGGTGATGCCCGTAAGTTGTCGGAAGACTGATGCGCAAACGCCCTGAAGGTGTTGTCTGCGCGCCCATGACTTCTTGTTGGGCTTCAACCAGTTGGGTCAAAGCCTGACGGCATTGTTCGAAGAATTTTGTTCCCGCCTCGGTCAATCGAATGCTGCGCGTCGTTCTCGCAAACAGTCGGGAACCCAGTCTTTTCTCCAGACGAAGAATCGATCGGCTCACCGCTGCCGGTGTCACCCCGGCGAGTTGGGCGGCAGCCGTGAAACTGCCTGCCTCGGCGGCGAGGCAAAACAGTTCGATACTGCCCAACTGCAAATCATCAAAGTGTCGCTTCATAAGTGCTTGCACCGAAGATCAAGTGACATTTTCATCCTGATGTTTAACACATGAAACGACACCGCCGGTACACACCGGCGGTGAAGCAGGGCATCGATCAATGGCCGGCGCTCTGGCCGCCGTCGACATGCAGGATCTCGCCTGTGACGAAGTTCGCGCTGTCCAGATAAAGAATCGCTTGAACGATGTCATCGATTTCACCCATCTGGCCCATGGGATGCAGCTTGCCGAGTGCTTCGTGAGTCTCCACGCCATGCATGGGCGTTTTGATGATGCCGGGTGAAACCGCGTTGACGCGAATGCCGCGTTTGGCGTACTCGATGGCCAGCGACTTGGTTGCGGCGTTGATGCCGCCCTTGGTCAGTGACGCGAGCACCGACGGTACACCGTCGATAGCATGGTCGACCAGGCTGGTGGTGACGCTGACGATGTGTCCGCTGCCGTGCTTCTCCATCTGCGCGATGGCCAGTTGAGAGATGTGAAAGAAGCCGCTCATGTTGGTGGCCACGACCTGTGCGTAATCTTCTTTGCTGTAATCGGTAAACGGTTTGGCAACAAAGATGCCGGCATTGTTGACCAGCGTATCGATCCGGCCAAAGCGTGCGATGGCTTCGTGGATAACCCGCTCGGCGGTGTGAGGATCGGCAATATCGCCAGCGACAGTCAGAATATCCGGATCTGCCGAAGGTTTGATTGAACGGGACGTTGCGACAACCAGGTACCCGCTATCCCGAAAAGCTTTAACCAGGCCTGCGCCAATGCCTTGGGATGCGCCAGTGATCACGGCTACTTTATTGGACATGGTCATGATGATTCCTCATTGATAGACGTTAGTTGCTCGACAACTGTTTGCGGTACTGCGTGGTCGTCATGCCCGCATAACCCCAATTATCCGTTTCAACTTCCTCGATCACGATGTGCGTGAGTTTCGGATCCTTGTTCAGAACCCGTTCCATCGTTTGAGTGATTTCCTTGATCACTTGGGCCTTCTGTTCCTTCGTGACGCCGTCACGAGTAATGCGCACGCTGATGAAAGGCATTTGGCTATCTCCCGTCGCTGACCCCTCGGCATGAAGGGTTGCTGTTGGCGAGGACTTTAAGAAGTTGCCGGAAATTGATAAATACGACTTCAGGTACTTTATTTGTGATGCCATGTATCGAATCGAAACAATCCGTGCAAACAAGTGGATAACGGGCAGTACCATCGCTGCGCGAAGAGGTACTGCGCTTTCATCTCCCAACGGTTGACCGTCATCAACCTTTCGTCCTTCGCACTGGCGCAGTCTTGGGTCCATGCTGAACTCAGGCGAATGCACATGGGCATATTCCCTCGATAGTTCGCTGCGAAATGCTGCACCCTGCAACGAAACGACGCGCGGGGGTGTGCTACCGGATTGAAAGGGCTCAATACTCACTCGGACGGGGACGCTATGAATGAAACCCTTGGCATGACCGGTGCGGCGGCAGCGCTGGGGATCGGCATGCTCGTCGGTCTGGAGCGCGAACGGCACAAGGGCGAAGGGGCCAGCCGAGCCTTCGCCGGCTTGCGCACGTTCGCCATTACGGCGTTGCTGGGGTACGTGGCGATGCAGGTCGGTGGTGGTCTGCTGCTAGGGATCGTGGCGATCTGTTTAGCTCTGCTGATCACCGTGGCGTACTGGCGCAGCCTGAGCGACGACCCGGGCGTGACCAGTGAAGTGGCGTTGCTCGCGGTGTTGATATTGGGGGCCTTGTGTGGCACCGCGCCGGAACTGGCCATTGCCATAGGCGTGGTGATCGCGGGGCTGCTGACGTACCGCCAGAAATTGCATTACTTCGCCAACAGCCAGTTGACCGAAGCAGAAATGCGCGATGGTCTGGTGCTTTTGGTCGTCGCACTGGTGGTTCTGCCTTTGGCTCCGGACCGTTTCATCGGCCCCTACGGCGCGATCAATCTGCGCACCATTTGTACCCTGACCGTGATGCTGATGGCGGTCGGGGCCTTGGGTCATATAGCCGTGCGTAACCTGGGCACCCATTACGGCTACGCGGTCAGTGCCATCGCCTCCGGATTTGCTTCCAGCACCGTGACCATCGCCTCCATGGGACACCTGGTCACCAAGGAGCTGCAAAACATCAAAGTCCTGGCGGCGGCCGCGATTTTGTCCAATCTGGCCACTGTCGTTCAGGTCGGTTTGATCCAGGCGGCGGTCGACACCGCTCTGTTACGTCACATGTGGGCGCCGCTGTTAGGCGGTTTCGCCGCCACAGCGTTGTACGGCGTGTGCCTGATGTTTCCCAGGCCTGACGCCCGCGCCAACCAACCGATCAAGGTTGGAGGTGCGTTTAACCTCAAGCTGGCCTTGGTCGTGACGTTGACCCTGACGGGCATCACCTTGTTGTCGTCGGTCATGCTCAACCTCTTTGGTGAGGTGGGTGTGATGTTGACGGCCACGTTTACCGGTTTCGCTGACGCACACGCTTCAACGGCATCAATCGCCGCGTTGGCCGAATCCGGCCAGTTGCCGCTTGAGGCCATTGCTGGCCCTGCGCTGATCGCTGTCAGTAGCAACTCGGTGAGCAAGTGTGTGGTGGCGTGGGTCAGTGGCGGCCGACGGTTCGCCGCGTATGTGATTCCCGGCCAGGCAGGGTTGACGCTGGCGATGTGGGCGGGTGTCTGGCTGCAATGACAACGCCTCGCGTCGTAAGCGGGGCGATTCACTGCTCCATTAAAAATCCCTCAATCTCCTCAACGGTACTGCGCGCCGTACGGGTGACACCGATCAGTGTCGCGGATGCGGCGCCTGTCCAGTCTCCGTAACCCACCAACCACAAGCGCGGCTCCTGGATCGAACGCGTGCCTTCGACGGCCACACGCCCGTCGGCGGTACAGACGCCCAGTGACTCCAGATAGCCGAGGGCAGGGCGGAAACCGGTGCACCAGATCACCGCATCGACCGGTGTTTGCGAGCCATCAGCCCACGTCACGCCGGTTTCGGTGAAGCCCAGGAAAGGTCGAACCGCGTGCAGTACGCCGCGCTCCCGGGCTTCTACGACTGGCGGCACCATCACAATGTCACCCAAGCCACCCACCGGTTGCTCCACGACGATGCCCGCGAGTTGGGCTTTCCAGCGTTCTGTGGCGCGCTCGAACAGCACCCGTCCATCGACGTCATCAGCCAGAAATTGCGGGGGCTGCGGGGTGATCCATGTGGCGTCGGCCACCAGGGACACTTCCGCGAGGATCTGTGCGCCGGAGTTGCCACCACCCACCACCAGAACTTTTTTTCCGGCGAATGGCTTGGCGTCAACGTAGTGAGCCGAATGCAGTTGTTGGCCGGTAAAGGTCTCACTGCCGGGGTAATGTGGCACGTAGGGATGACGCCAGGTGCCCGTTGCGCTGACGACCGCGCGCGCCAGCCAACTGCGGCCCTGGGCCTTTACGTGGAGGCGATCGGCCCAGCGCTCAACGGCGTTTACCCAAAAGGGGCGTTCGGTAGGGAATTGGTAGCGTTGCTCATACTGGCGCAGATAATCCAGTACGTGGTCGCGGCTCGGATAACCGTCCGTGACCGGCGGCATCATCCAGCCAGCGATGGAACTCCAGGTCGAGGGTGAAAACAGTCGTAACGAGTCCCAGCCATGCCGCCAGGCGCCGCCCGGCGCGTCTTCAGCGTCGATGATGACAAAGGAACGTCCGGTTCGGCGCAGAAAGTAAGCGACGGCAAGTGCGGACTGGCCTCCGCCGATAATCGCGACATCCACTTCAGGGCGGTTGGCAAGCATGTGCAATCCTCAAGTCGGCGAGAGTCTGGCTACGTTAACCCATCCGAATCGCGGTGTTGTTGACGTTTCTCAAGGGATGCGCACATCGGAGACAAAAACGAGGCCGATGGTCGTAAGTAGGAGGTGTGACTCCTGCGGGGGAGACAACTGAGCGGAAAATCCAGAATGATTGAAGTGCGCAACTTCTTGCGCACTCAAATGTGGATAACCGTGTGGACACATCCCTACAGCCCACGTAATCCGTTCTGTACAGACGAGTGCGCAACTTCTTGCGCAGTACTGCGCAAGAAGTTGCGCACTTCAGACCTCAAATCCGCACGAAAAACAGTCAAAAACCCGATCAGGTGCAGCTTAACCCCCGGCTCACGGGCACTTAACAAAACCTGGCACGCTCTTTGATATATCTTCGGCACCCACCGGGCGATTTCGCCTCCCGGGCACCTTAAATTTATCCGCAAGGAGAGCATCCCATGGCAACACCAGCGTACATGTCGGTTACCGGCGAAAAACAAGGCCTGATCACTGCCGGCGCCTTCACTGCCGACTCCGTTGGCAACACCTATCAAGAAGGCCACGAAGACCAGGTCATGGTTCAGGCGTTCAGCCACGACGTGATCATCCCGCGTGACCCACAATCCGGTCAGCCAACCGGTCAGCGCGTTCACAAGCCAGTTGTAATCACCAAGGTCTACGACAAGGCTTCGCCTCTGCTGCAAGCCGCTCTGACGTCCGGCGAGCGCATGAGCGAAATCGTTATCCAGTGGTTCCGTACTTCGGCTCAAGGTACTCAAGAGCACTACTACACCACCAAACTGGAAGACGCGATCATCGTCGCCATCAACAACAAAATGCACA